>JAGBNR010000120.1 GCA_017634315.1 Lachnospiraceae bacterium | reverse complement strand
CTCTGAAACATATCCGCATACCTGACATACCCATTTCATAACCTATTTCTCCTTTCAAATAAATATTGTATACATACAGTCATTATTTTAACATATTATCCGGTCCCTTGCCTACTGTTAAACGATAATCTGTCTGAAGTGACCGCATAGCTGCTTGTGTAGGCACTCCTGAGTCTTTCTACGGTGTTGTATTTCTCACCGATACAAAATTCCTTTGACCATAGCATATAGTATGCCCATGGCACATGAGACTCCTTAAGCATATCCGTATCCGGCAGGTAACCCACCTCCGCAAGTGCTGCTACCTTTGTCGCATTTTTATTTACAGGTATCTGCATAGTTACTCCCCTTCAATAATCTGTCTTTCTGCGTATGACCTCAAGGCACATACGGCCATTGTGATACGGGCACTTCCACGGGCTCACGGCAGGCATCTTTTCATCCGGTCTGCCGTCCTCATACAGCTCGGAATACCACTCTCCGGCCTTTTCCTTATACAGCACATTGGCTTTGATATATTCCCATTCTGCCAGCACTGCGTCTTTATATGCCTTTTTTGATCCGTCCTTTTGGTATTCATTCATGAAACCGTTTACCGTCTCCGCCTGTACCCACCAGATCCGCTTCTCATTTACCGTACCATCCTCACATTCCATGGGAAGTGAGTGTCCGTCAAATGCAGTATTCAATATATTGTCGGCAAGATCTGAGGTCATCGGGGCAAGTGCCTTAGCTATCTCAGCGTCTCCCAGCACCTCCAGTCCCCTGTCGATAAGCCATGCCGTCTCTATGTCATGACCGTAGGATATGAGATCGAGCAATGTATGATAATCCCTGTCAAAAAACACCTCCTGGCGGTGCTTTGCCGGGTTGTACATCTTGTCCTTAAAGACAGTCAGCTGCTCTTTCATGTGAAGAGCCACATTTTGCCTGCGTGATGCGGTCTCTGCTTCGGATATGCCCTCCGTGACCCTGTAATATTCGGTATATGCCTCAAATACGTGCAGGAGCGTATTCATGGTGCGCTCCGCTATCACACCGTTTTCGGACAGCTTGTCATTTACCGCAGGCGAAAAATCCCGGGCGAAAGCCTCAAGATATCCGTCCTTATCACGGCATCTTTCCTCTATGAGATCTATCAGGGCTCCGGCTGTATCGAGACTCTCAATATTTCCGCTCGCCTCATAGTACGCTGACAGACCGTATATCGCAAATGCCTGACAGTAGGTGTGCTTGGTGGTGTCAAGTGGCTCCCCCTTATAGTCCACAGACCAGAAAAGTCCGCCTTTTTCCGTATCTGCAAAATACTTCTTCAGAAATTCATAAGCGTGATCCGCATAAGCCAGACAGCTTTTATCCTCAAGCAGTGTGGCACAGGTCGAGAAAAACCAGAGTATCCTGGAGTTTAGGATACATCCCTTTTCCGCTTCCCTGTCCACATTCAGATCGAAATCCGCATAGCCGTAATAGCCACCGTATTTATCATCCTTCAGCCCCTTCCAAAAAGGGATCAGGCTGTCCCTTAAATGCTTTTCTACCTCTTCCCGAAACATACCCTTCCGATACCTCTATTCTTTTTCCCGCTTTAATGTTACCCGAAGCTCTTTGAAAAATCTCTGCAGAAGTGCCTTTGACTCATCCTCCGATACGCCGTATGTGATCTCGACCATGTGATTGAAGCCGGGCTGCCGGAGGAGATTGAGTACCGTGCCTGCACAGCCTGCCTTATCGGATGGAGCCGCGTATACGCATCGGTCGATGCGGGCCTGTACTATGGCTCCGGCACACATCGGACACGGCTCAAGCGTGATATAGATCGTGCAGCCCTCCAGCCGCCAGTCTCCCAGCCTTTTCGATGCTTTCTTTATAGCCGTGATCTCGGCATGAGATACAGTGGTCTTGTCTGTATTCCTGCGATTGTATCCGCGCCCTACTATCCGTCCTGTGGCATTATCCACCACCACGCAGCCTATCGGCACTTCTCCGAGAGCATAAGCCTTCCCCGCCTGACGCAGAGCTTCGCGCATATACTTCCTGTCGGCCGCAGCTGTATCCTCGTCCGTGCAGACAGCCGGTCTTTCCGTTTTACGGTTTCCCGCATCTCCCGTCATTATTACTCTATACCGCGCAGCGATACTTCGGATATGGTCTTACGCAGGATATCGGCATATGCCTCTATCTCTTCCCTGCTTCTGCCGTGCAGTACTCCTCTGCCTACGAAAGTAGTATTGGTATCAACGAAGTTCTGAAGATAATATCTGCGGGCTCCCGAAAGCCATTCTCCCACTTCTCTTGCGGTCGTATCATCATAAAACTCGGCTACAACCGTGGTCCTGAACTCATACTCCGGAAAACTGCCGTCTATAAGGAGTCTCACACTCTCCCCGACCTTTTCCATATCCAGGTCTATGTTGCAGAGCTCGCGATAATGCGTGCGGCTCGTCTTGATATCGAGTGCCACATAGTCGACCAGCCCCTTGGCTGCGAGGATCCTGAGCATCTCAGGCTCTGTGCCGTTGGTGTCAAGCTTTACCATGTATCCCAGTGATTTGACGTCCGCTATGAAATCAGGCAGATCCGCCTGCAGTGTAGGCTCTCCGCCGGATATACATACCCCGGTCAGCTTACCCTTTCGTTTCTCCAGAAAAGCCAGTACGTCCTCTTCTCTTATTTCCTGCACCGTGCCCTCGACCAGTGAGCTGTTCTGGCAGAAAAGGCAGCGAAGATCACAGCCTGCGACAAATATCGTGGCAGCTACTCTCCCCGGATAGTCCAGCAGTGTATTTCTTTCCAGTCCTCCGATGTGTATCAAAACTCGTGCTTCCTTATGTATTTCATATAGTTTACTACCATGAGTGCTATCTTGAGTGTCAGGGCATCATCAAATGTGCGTATATCAAGACCTGTCGCCTTTTGTAGCTTTTCTATACGGTACACCAGCGTATTTCTGTGCACAAAAAGCTGTCTGGAGGTCTCGGACACATTTAGGTTGTTTTCAAAAAACTTATTTATGGTATTCAGGGTTTCCTCGTCCAGATGCTCCGGTATGTCCTCTCCGAATATCTCCCCCAGAAAGGTCTCACAGAGAGACGGCTGGAGCTGATATATCAGCCTGCCTATCCCGAGAGTATCGTAGGATACTATGGCCTTCTCCTGATAAAATATCCTGCCTACCTCCATAGCCATCTTTGCTTCCTTGTATGAAGCCGACACCTGCTTGATCTCGGACACCGGCTTACCGTAGGATACTCTGACATTTACCATGGCCTGCGTGTTCATGGTGTCTACCAGCATCTCGGCAGTTTCACGGATCTGCTCATCCTCATCCTCTCCTGCTTCAAATGACTTTATCACGACCAATGTCCGCTCATCGGTTTCAGTGACATAGTCATCTGAGGCAGCGGGAAACACGGAGCGCAATACCTCTATGCCTCCCATATCCGCGGTACCGTCCGTCTCTACAAGAAATACACATCTCCTGCTGTCGATAGGTATATGCAGCTTCTTTGCCCTGTTATAAATGTCAACGACCAGGAGATTGTCCATTATAAGGCTCTGGAAAAATGAGTTTTTGTCAAATCTCTCTTTATATGCCACAGAAAGTGCCGTCATCTCCGAGAGCGCGATCTTTCCCACGATGTTTTCCTTATCGCCGATGCCCTTTGAGATCAGCACATAGCTTGTGACCCCTTCATCCATCACTCTGAGATACCGGTACTCTCCGCTGACCTCACTGTCAGATCCGGAGTCTATAAAGGATCTTATGCTCACGGGTGATATCACCTCGTCTGCCGCAAAGGTGGCCGCTGCCTGTGTACCGTTCGGCTCCATCACCGCCAGATCGACCTTAGTGATCTCCTTCAGTTCATCGATCGCCTTTTGTATCACCTGATTCGTGATCATTTTTTCCTCCTCAGCCCTGTCTATAGTTACCGATGTCTATATATTTTGACCCGCTCCCCCGACTAATTCCGGGGAGCTGCTCTGACCAGTCACCAATTACAGATAATACACCATAGGTTTGTAATATATGCCGTCCTTGCTCACAGAGGGTCCGTCATCCGTAAAGCCAAACCAGCGGTAAAACGGCTCTCCCGTAGGAGAAGCATTGACTGTGAGCCTCTTACTGCCAAGCCCCGTATGCCTTGTTACGAGCCATTCCTGACAGTATTGCACAAGTGCCGTGCCGACACCCATGTGCTGATAGCATCCCTCCACAAAAAGCAGAGAGAGATGCGGTCCGGATCTCAATGCGGCAACCCCTATCATGGCATCACCGTCAAATGCCGCAGCTACAGGGAATCCCCCGTTTAAAAACGCCTTATACAGCGTCTCGTCGTTTATAAATTTACTGAAGCTTACCGCTCCCTCCTTACTGAAGAGACCGGACTCAAACTGGCAGAACACTCTCCAGCACAGCTGCATGGCAGGACGAAATTCATCCCTTTCGATAAATCTCACCTGAAAACGGTAATTCATTTTTTAAAAAGCTTCGTGAAGAAACCCTTCACCCCTTCATAAAGTCCGGTAAAGACTCCGCTCACTTTATCCTTTACCGCGCTCATGGCTCCCTTCGCCGCAATGGATCCGAGATCATCCGCTGTAAGCTTATCACCGAACTTTTCATATATATCTGCCGCCTGATCCAGCAGGGTATTGTAGTCCAGTCCCAGTGCCTTGATCTTGACCATCAGATCCACTATCTGTGTTATTTCGTCCTCGGAGAGCGACCATGTGGACTTCTCCATCTCATTATAGTCCTTTATGGCCTGACGTACCGCAGCTTCGATATCTTCTCTGGTATTCAGCTCTTTACCGGCTATCTCCGCTTTGATAAAGGCGATCATGGACTCTACATCTTCCTTTGAGGCACCGTTTATCGTCTCCTCTATCTGTCCGGTAGTCACCAGCTCGTTGAGCGAGGTATCCAGTGCCTTTGTATTGAGCTCCGTATCGGTCATGTCGGCATATGCTTTCAGTGCTCCGATAAGCGCAGCCGTACCCGATATCGATGAAGGTGCAGCCACTATGATGTCAGCATCCTCCACCCCTGCCGTGAGCAGGGCATTCTTATACATACCCGTGGTACAGTAGTTTATATTGTACGCATTTACCGTTATACCGTGTCCCGAAGCCGCAGGCTTTACCAGAACGGACGAGAGGGATCTGGTGCCTATCACCGCCGGATCTATATAGCTGTCAAGATACTGATGCTCTTCCGTGTTTGTCACGTAGACAACATTGTACGCAGACAGATCCGTATTTGTCAGACCCATCGTGTTCAGTACAGTGACAAGCTGTGCCTGTGTGAGGTCCGAACCTAGCGCAAGATACGGCTTGCTCCTGTCCTTTGTGGTAGATGTATCTGTAGTATCCGCTCCGAATGTGATGACATTCGTACCGTCCGCAGTCCCCGATGCAAATACAGGACACACGGCAGATATGCACATCACCATCGCTAATGCCAGTGCTGCGATCTTTCTCATAGTGTTTCCTCCTTGTGCCATTACCGGCACCTTATCTTGAAAGGATAAAGTCCTTTATTTCCTCATATACCTTGAACCGGTCCTCCTCATGATGGAGCTCATGGCGGTCTCCGGGTCTGATGTCAAGCCTCACTGTCTCAAATCCCATATTTTTATAAAGCTCGTACATCCTCTGTACGCCCTTGCCCATCTCTCCCACGGGATCCTCGGCTCCCGATACGATAAATATGGGCAGGCTTTTGGGCACCTTCTGTATCAGCTTTTTATTGCCCGCTCTAAGTGTCAGCTCTGCTAGGGTGTGGTAGCCGTTCAGAGTGAAGATAAAGCCGCTTTGGGGGTCTCCCTCATATTTTGCAACCAGCTCCTTTTTCTTTGCAAGCCAGCCCGTCGGTCCGTCATCAGGAAATGCCTTGAAATATGCTCCCAGCGTAACGACTGTACAAAACATTGACCGGTATCTCCATCCGTGAAACAGTGCGATGATATGTGCTGTTGTCTTTCCCAGTCTGCCGTGCATGGCGCGTGTCGCATTTCCTCCCTGCAGGATCACGCCCTGTATACCGGTCCCGTATCTTTCGATATAGTTTCTGGCAATAAAGGAGCCCATGGAATGACCCATCAGATATATAGGTACCCCCGGATGCTCTGCCTGTATGGTTTTTTTGAGTCTGTGCACATCCCTGACTATCACCGTGGCAGGGTCCTGCTCACAGAAGTATCCCTGATCCTCCGCAGACCCTGCACTCTTACCGTGTCCCAAAAGATCAAGTGCCGCCACGAGTATCCCTTCAGACACGAGATATTCGGCCATTTCCGCATACTTTAACGCATAGTCGGTCATACCATGCACAAAGACCAGTATGGCCTTAGGCTCTTCTTTGGGCTCCCATGCATAGCATGCAAGCTTTGTCTTCATATCCCTGCTGTCGATAGTGAACTCTCTCATCGTCCGCCTCTTTTCAGCCGATCTCGGCTCCTGCAGGCATATCCTTTTCGGGTGTCATGAGCGCGAGACTCCCGTCGGCACCCTCGGCGCAGAGCAGCATACCCTGCGACTCTACCCCGGCAAGCTTTGCCGGAGCCAGATTGGTGATGACCATGACCTTCTTGCCGACCATCTCCTCCGGCGTATAGTATTTCCTTATTCCGGATACGATCTGCAGCATCTTGTCCCCTACATCCACCTGGCTGCACAGGAGCTTCTTGGATTTCTCCACGGCTTCACATTGCTTTATCACACCTACGCGAAGCTCCATTTTATCAAAATCATCAATGCTTATTTCTGCCTTATGTGTAAACGATCCGGCTGCTGTGCCGTCCTGCTGAGCTTTAGCGTCCGCGCTCTCTGATACAGCTTCCTTTTTGGGAGGATAGAGCTTCTCCACTTCCTTCAGGACATCTTCGAGCTTTTTCCTGTCAAACAATACCGCAGGATCTGACGTTACCTTTGTGCCCGATACAAAAGCACCTCTTTTATCCAGATCATCATAATCCTTTACCCCGGTACGCATCTGCTCCAGAATGGCCTCTGCCGTATCCGGCATATAGGGAGCGAGCAGCGTGGCACCTATCACGATACAGTCACAAAGGTTATAAAGAACGGTAGAAAGTCTGTCCTTTTTATCCGCTTCTTTCGCGAGTATCCACGGCGTGGTCTCGTCTATGTATTTGTTACATCTCTTAAAGAGCTCAAATATCTCCGTGATAGCATCCGCCACATGCAGGGTAGCCATCTTTTCCTCTGCCCTTGCCCTGACTGACAGCGCGACCCTGTACAGATCATCGTCCACGGGCTCCTTCACTCCGCGATCCTCTATCACTCCGTCTATATACTGATTACCCATGGAGATCGTGCGTTTCACGAGATTTCCGAGAGTATTGGCCAGATCGGAGTTGTATCTCTCCACCATGGTATCCCATGTGAACACACCGTCGTTGTCAAACGGCATCTCATGGATCATGTAATACCTGACAGCATCCACACCAAACATATCCACCAGAGTATCCGCATAGATGGTATTTCCCTTTGACTTACTCATTTTGCCGTCACCGACAAGCAGCCATGGATGTCCGAAGACCTGCTTCGGGAGCGGCTCGTCCAGTGCCATCAGAAAGATGGGCCAATATATCGTGTGAAACCTGACTATATCCTTGCCGATAAGATGCAGATCCGCAGGCCAGTGGCTCTTATACAGATCCCCGTGATCTCCGTCGGCATCAAAGCCTATCCCCGTGATATAGTTTACCAGAGCATCAAGCCATACATAGACGACGTGCTTTTCATCAAAGGTAACCGGTATGCCCCATGTGAAGGAGGTCCTCGACACACACAGATCCTGCAGACCGGGCTTCAGGAAGTTATTGATCATTTCATTCTTCCTTGCCGCAGGCTGGATAAACTCGGGATGATCCTCTATATACTGTATAAGCTTTGGTGCATATTTGCTCATCTTAAAGAAATACGCTTCCTCGCTCGCCGGCTGCACAGGCCGTCCGCAGTCGGGACATTTGCCGTCCACCAGCTGGGACGGGGTCCAGAATGACTCGCACGGAGTACAGTACATTCCCTCATAAGAGCCCTTATAGATATCTCCCTGATCGTAAAGCTTCTTAAATATCTTCTGTACCTGCTTCTCATGATAATCATCCGTTGTCCTTATGAACTTGTCATAGGATGTGTTCATAAGATCCCATATCCTCCGGATCTCATCATAAGCATTGTCCACGAACTGCCTGGGTGTTACATCGGCTGCTTTCGCCTTTTCTTCTATCTTGATACCGTGCTCATCGGTACCTGTCTGAAAGAATACATCATATCCCTGCTGTCTCTTGTATCTCGCTATTGCATCCGCAAGCACTATCTCATAGGTATTTCCGATATGCGGCTTGCCGGAAGCGTAGGCTATGGCTGTCGTAATATAATAAGCTCCTCTGTCCTGTGCCATCTGTATATCTCCTTCAAAAAAAGTAATATTTTAATTTTATCACAGTACGGCGGATACATCAAAAAAACCCTGCGTCAGTGACGCAGGGTTCAATATCATATTCCGGCTCATACCGTGAAGTTCTGGAGCTCTCCGCTCTGTGCAGCCTGTGCCTGCCTGCCCGCGACCACCGCTGCATTTCTCTCGGTGACTGCCACGCGAGTAGCCGCTGCCTGATCCTCTGCCGCAGCATCGGGAAGCTTCTGCATATCACTGAAGATATCCGGCAGCTTGCTGAAAAGCTTGTCTGCCATATCCTCTATGCGCTCCCTGCTTCCATCGAGCTGGCTCTTCTGGAAAGCATTGGCATCAGATACCCTTGTCTGTACTACTCCGCCGTGATCCTGAGCTATATACCGGCTTCCGCTGTGAACGCTCTGCTGATCAAGCGAGATGTCCTGCTTCTGCTCTACTCTGGAGGCTCTGTCGATATCCTGAGCCGGATTTAAGCGGGTCGCGTTGTACAGTGATGATACATTTGAACCGATCCTTATGCTCATATCATGTCCTCCTTTCATAGCAATGAAACCAGCCAAAACTCGTTTCAGATATTATATCGTCAACATAAATTAAAAATAAACCGGTGGATTGTATTTTTTTGTGTACAATCCGCCATTTATCCACATCTTGTGCTCATTATCCACCATGAGCACAATTTGTGGATCTATCCCTGATAAAAACCTACCTTCTTATATACCTTGCGTAATGTCTTGTTAGCGATGTACGCTGCTCTTTCCGCTCCATCCTTATACACGCCGTCAAGATAAGCCTTGTCCGCAGACAGTCTTTCTGCCTCCTCGCGTATCGGCTTCAAGGCATCCGATACAGTCTCCGCCACGGCAGGCTTGAATACTCCGTAGCCCTTTCCGTCGAATTCCTTCTCTATCTCATCATAAGACTTTCCGGTAAGTGTAGAATAAATGTTCATGAGATTTGCCACACCGGGCTTATTCTCTTTATCATATCTTACCGGATGCTCCGTATCGCTGTCGGTCACGGCTCTTTTAAACTTCTTCATTATCACATCCGGCTCATCCATTATGAACACACATCCGTTAGGATCGGATTTGGACATCTTGTCTCCCGGGGAAGAGAGACTGTATATCCTCGCTCCCGCCTTTGATATAAAGGGCTCCGGTATCTTAAACACCTCTCCGTATATGCTGTTGAAGCGCTGCGCAATATCTCTGGTGATCTCCACGTGCTGCTTCTGATCCTCCCCTACCGGCACATAATCGGGCTGATAAAGCAGTATATCCGCTGCCATCAGTACCGGGTAGGTAAACAGACCGGCATTTATATTATCCTTATACTTTGAAGATTTATCCTTAAACTGCGTCATCCGTGAAAGCTCTCCGAACATGGTATAGCAGTTAAGCACCCATGAAAGCTGCGCGTGCGCAGGTACATGTGACTGCAGGAAGAGGACATTCTGCTCCGGATCAAGGCCGCAGGCTATGTACTGTGCAAGCTGTATCAGGGATCTGCGTCTTAATTCCGCCGGCTCCTGTCTCACCGTAATGGTGTGCAGGTCAGCCATAAAATAATAGCACTCATAGTCATTTACCCTGTCCGCCCAGTTCTTTATGGCTCCGAGATAGTTGCCTAAATGCAGGTCTCCGCTGGGCTGTATGCCTGACAGCATCCGCTTTTTTTCTTCTTTGTTCTCTTCCATGTATATGCTCTCCTTATCTTTGGGTACATGTACGTTTGGCATGCTCCTCAGTCTTTTATTTTGACAATATGATCCGTTATTGTCAATCTGCCGCTTGTGAGTTGCCATTCAGCGGACCGTCAAGCCGCCGAATTGCAGCAATCAAATACCCTGCCTTCAGACCAGGGGTCCCGGCAGGGTACATATCCGGCTTATTGATTTTGTATTGATATTATCTTTTGACCGTTGTGTTGGTACGACCCTTTGAATTGTAGGTGAGACCGTCGTATACCTCTTCTCCGCCCTGTACTCCGGCACCTCTTTTGTCCTGAGGAGTGATCTCTTCAAATGAACCGCCTATCCTTTTTAAGATATCCATAGGCTCATCCAGCTCTCCGGTATCATACATATAAGATGCTTTTCTCGCACATTCAAGGATGTAATTGTATATCCTCAGAAGATAGATGGACAGTGTATATGATGGGTCGAGTGACATGATAAGCTGCTCTATACATTTATTTCCTCTTGATATCTCAAGCCTGTAGGTGTCTCTGTCTCCTGCCTTAAAGGCGATCACCGCATCTTCATAATAGCCTCTGGCGATCTCGTAGGTCAGGGCTATGATGCCTGTCGGATTGGCTTCTATTATACGTCTGGTATATTCCTGTTTCTTTTCAGATGTCATATCATAACCCTCCTTAGTTCTTATTTATCCTGCGATATGCGCGCAGCAATTACTGGAGTAATTGCAGTAGCCTGTGCAACAAGCACAGCAATTACTGGAGTAATTGCAGTGCTTGTTGGGGTGCCTCGTTCGCCTGCGCCAGCATACTTATGCCCGCCTGTGAGAGCACCTGCATGCTTGTAAACTCGGTCATCTCCTCTGCCATATCAGTATCCTGGATACGCGATACGGAGGTAGTAACGCTCTCATTGTAGGCATCCAGAAACTCATCGGTCTTTTCAAGACGGTTCTCATATGCTCCAAGCCTTGACCTTGCCCTGTTCACATATTCCAGTGCGTTGCCTACCTGGTCTATGGCTTTTTGCGAACCTCCCTTTGTCCTCATGTCTACGCCTGCAAGCCCCATCACATCAGTGGTCATGCGGGGGATCGATGCGGAGATCACTTCGCCCTGCTCGGTACCTACCTGAAGCCTCATGGAGCCGAGGCCGGTGAGATCGAGCTCCAATGTTTTCGTTGTTGCTGCTTCGTTAATCGTAATAGTTGCACCAAATGCCATTTCAGAATCTACACCAAAGAATTTATTCGGCAGTGTCAGTGTTGCTCCATTGCTCCCAGAAATAGTTACTGTACCATCCCCGTTATCTTTTGTCTCCACATGACTACCAAACAACTCATTTGTCAGACTGGTATTTCCTATGGTATAAGTTCCTCCTGAATTACTCAATCCCAAATCTGAAAAGTTGTAGCTTCCTGCATTAAACTTGCTGTTATAAGTTACACTTTCATTATACAACTTGCTTCCATCTGCTAATATAAGTGTAGATGTCCCATTATATTCCTTAGGCTCTTCTGCTTTCAGCCTTAGCTCTGTGCCTCTGAGACCCTTTATGGATACAAAATCTACCGATGTACCGTCATCGTAATTCACGGTCTCCGTACTGATCGTAAGCTTGGTGGGATCGACGGCGAACAGGTCTCTTGCATTTTTGTATCCCGGATTATCATCTATTTTAGTTTGGGGTGCATCTTTTATCACATAGGTATCTCCACTCTTCTGCAAATCTATATAATACTTTCCGCTTGCTGTCTTCTCCGAATAGTCCATGACCGTGACTGAAGGATCACTCGTATATCCTCGGTCATTAAAGGTGCCGTTCAGGAGCTTCATACCGTTAAACTCCGTGGTCTCGGCTATACGGTCGATCTCCTTCATGAGCTGCTCGACCTCATCCTGTATCAGCTGCCTGTCAGCACTTGACAATGTGCCGTTGGCACCCTTGATCGCAAGCTCGTTCATCCTCTGAACCATCTCCTGTGTCTCCATGATAGCGGACTCAGCCGTCTCGAGTACGGACATACCCGTGGTGGTATTTGTCTTTACCTTATCAAGACCCTTTATCATGGATCGCAGCTTTGCCGCTATGGCAAAATTCGCAGGGTCGTCACCTGCCGTATTGAGCTTATAGCCGCTGGACAGTCTCCCTGTCGAATTGCTGAGACGCATCTCATTCTGCATATAAGCATTATTTGTCAGATAAGCCGTGATATTACTGTTGATCTTCATGGATAGCTCCTCCTAAAACTAAACTGCAAGCACTGTATCCAGTACCGCCTTTGCTATGCGGTACAGCATAGCACTGCCTGTGTTTTCGCCATCCATGGCTGCTGGTGCTTCGTGGTTTGAAGCGTTGACACCGGGTATATCCATATCCCCGATCTTCAGATCCGTATCCAGACCGGATACTCTCGTCACGGCTGCTTTCATATCGTCAAGCCGCTCTCTCATGTATCCGTCCCCGGCTGCCCTCTCGCTGTGTACAGCTCCCCGGACACCGTCCGTCACCCGGAGCTCAGCGTGGACAGAGCCGAATTCTTCGGTCTCAAAGTATATATCGACAGAATTTTGATTTTCGCCATGCCTTAATCTCAGATTTATATTTACCAGCTCACCGTTAAACTCTGCCGGGATATGATAATTCTCCGTTTCGGCGAGGGCATTTTTTACGGACAGCACCTTATCCTTTGACTGCAGAGCCCTTATATCGAGCGTTTCTCCCTCAAGGGCTCCGATGAGCTCAGCCTTTACCATCTCATCGTAGGATTCCTTTATCTTCGCCGCATCTCCGCTGCCCAGATCCTCGCGTACTCTTTCCCTTGCCTTTTTAAGTCTCTCTTTTGCCTTATCCGAAGCATTGCCGTAGAGCTCTCTCGCAAATCTGTTGCCGCCCTCGTATACGAGCTGCTCATAAGCAGTCACATTGCTCGCGCTCTTAGGGATATCCGCTTCTTCCAGTATGCGGTAGAGCTCTGCCTCAGCCTTTGCAGCCTCGGCAAACTTCCTTGCATCCTCTTCGTAATACTCCTGCCCTGCGCTGTCCGGAGTAAATGCCGTCCTTATCATCTGGTCTATGCGGGTGCTGTCTGATGAAAGTACCGTATCAATACCGCTGAAGCTCTCATTTATATATTGATCTATATGTGCTTTCTTTGTGGTACGTACTGCCGAAAGGAGATTTGCGAAGTTCAGCTCCGCACCGCTTGCGATCACGGTGCCGACAGCCCTGTGATCACCGGTGTTTATGGCATTTACCAGTCTGTATATACCTATATAGGAAGCTGCCTCCTCATCGGTCACATTTCCTTTGTTTGTTTCCGCGACAAGGTACTTTGCAAACTCCTCTGCGGGTCTGTCCTCTTCGTCCT
>JAGBNR010000119.1 GCA_017634315.1 Lachnospiraceae bacterium | reverse complement strand
TATACGCGCTATCTCCGGTATATTCTTGCCGGACAGATGGGAGGAGTAGCCCTTGCCGTCCCATCTCTCATGATGATACTTTGCCCCCTCGGATATGCCTTTCAGACCGTTAAAGTCCTTGAGGATCTCGCCGCCTATATCGACATGCGTCTGTATAAGAGAATATTCGTTATTGTCCAGCTTGCCGGGCTTTTGCAGTATCAGGTCAGTGACACCTATCTTGCCTATATCATGCAGCATGCCTATGCGGTAGACACGCTCCTGCTCATCCTCGTCATACCCCATCTCGGCAGCTATCAGCTTGGCGTAGTAGGCAACCCTGAGCGAGTGCCCCTCCGTATAAGGGTCCTTTGCGTCTATGATATGCGCGAAGGTCTCGAAGCTCTCCTGCAGGATACCGCTTATCTCCTCCTGCTTCTTTCTCAGCCGCTCATAACGCAGGTAGTTCAGCTCGTCTGCGAGAAAGGTAGCGGACGTGAATACGAGCGCGACCATCAAAAGCCAGAAGAGAGGCGACCCTGTCATCTTTGCATTTACCTTATACAGCAGCCTGTAGTCTCCGGCTGACTGTTCGTCATCTGCCAGCATCACAAGTCCGAAGGTTTTCTCCTTGCCGGGATCCACGATGCTCGTTACCTCGTCGGGTACTATCACAAGAGTATGATCCACCTTCTCGTAGCTTCCGTTCCATGCGCTGTCTATATCAAAGTCCGAAGAGAACTGGATCTCCGTCCTCCAGTCATATATCTCGTTCTTATCGGGATTCGTGATGATGAAGTCATACTCCATACCCTTGCTGAAGGGAGCTGTGGGACTCTCTCTCCATTCCTTTGAACGGGTACCCGAAACAGAGACTCCCGGATCACTGGGATCCATGACAGAGCCTCTTTTCTCAAAGGTCTTGTGACTCAGATCCGTATAATAGATAAAAAGCGCACCAAGCAATATCAGATAGACGGCGATCAGCACAATATACCCGACCCTTACCGCCTTTCTGTCGCCTGAAAATCTGATCTTAAGCATTCTATGATTATAATTCAACAATGTATTGTTTTCAATGCAGTCAGCCGTCATTTTCCCTTGCGACAAGGTTCATGGCTCCGTAGATCTCCCGCAGCTTCGGCTTCTCTATCTTACCTGTCGCATTTCTCGGTACGTCGGCAAATATTATCTGTCTGGGTCTCTTGTATTTGGGCAGCTTTTTACAGAATTCCTGCACCTGCTCCTCTGTACAGGTGTAGCCCTGCTTGATCTTTATGATGGCTGCGGATATCTCTCCGAGTCTCTTATCCGCAAGCCCTATGACAGCTACATCATCCACCGGATCAAAGCCGTGCAGGAAGTCCTCGATCTGCACGGGATATATATTCTCACCGCCGGATATGATGACGTCCTTTTTCCTGTCGACAAGATAGTAAAAGCCTTCCTCGTCCTGCTTTGCCATATCTCCGGTATAGAGCCAGCCCTCATCATCCATGACCTCGGCAGTAGCCTTTTCATCATGGTAGTAGCAGGTCATGACTCCGGGTCCTCTTACCGCGAGCTCCCCTACCTCACCTGGGGCGACTGTCTGTCTCTCTTCATCCACTATCTTGCACTCCCAGCCGTATCCGGGTACACCGATGGCACCGACATGGTCTATATTTTCCACACCCAGATGGACGCATCCGGGTCCTATCGACTCCGAGAGTCCGTAGTTTGTATCATACTGATGCTCGGGGAAGTAGTCCCTCCAGTGCCTTATGAGCGATCTCGGCACGGGCTGTGCACCTATATGCATGAGCCTCCACTGCGACAGCTCATAATCCTCCTTTTTGATATCCCCTCTGTCCAGAGCATCCAGTATGTCCTGTGCCCACGGCACGAGCAGCCATACTATCGTGCATTTCTCCCTTGATACCGCATCAAGCACAAACTCCGGCTTGGTCCCCTTTAGCAGCACCGCCTTGCCGCCCGATATCAGAGAGCCGAACCAGTGCATCTTGGCACCGGTATGATAGAGCGGAGGTATGCATAAGAATACATCATCGTGAGTCTGTCCGTGATGCTTCTGCTCTACCGTGGCGGAATGCATGAGCGATCTGTGCTTGTGAAGTATTGCCTTGGGAAAGCCGGTAGTACCGCTTGAAAAATATATGGCGGCATAGTCATCATCGGTAAGCTCTATATCCGGAGCCACCGAGGAGCAGTCAGCCGTCAGCGTATTGTAGCTCTCCGCAAAGGTAGGGCAGTTCTCTCCCACGTAAAAGAGCAGCCTGTGCTCCGATATCCTGTCCGCTATCTCCTCCACACGGCCTATAAACTCAGGACCGAATACAAGTATATCCACCTCGGCAAGCTTCACGCAGTACTCTATCTCATCCGGAGCATATCTGAAGTTTAAGGGCACGGCGAGTGCGCCCGTCTTTAATATACCGAAGTATATGGGCAGCCACTCCAGACAGTTCATGAGCAGTATGCCTATCTTATCACCCTTTTGTATCCCTCTCTCCAGCAGCAGGTTTGCAAATCTGTTTGCCTTCTCGTCAAATATCTGCCATGTGATCTCTCTCCTGTATGGCTCATCGGGCTCCGGCTGTATCAGGTCATACTCCTTCCAGGTCATACGTCTCATATCCTTGAGCGCAGGATTCAGCTCTACGAGCGCGACCTCACCTCCGTACTCCTTTGCATTCTTTTCAAGTATCCTTGTGATAGGCATTTATCAGACCCTCTTTTCTTAATATATGTTTTGGCGATGCTTAATAAGAAGCAGGATGCTTCATCGCATCACCGCTTTAGCGCATTAAATCAGTTTATACCTTTACAGTGTGGTTTTCAATGGCGAAATATTACCTGCCGGGTTTTATCGAATCAAGCTTTAGTACCTCAAAGCCCTCTGCCTTACCCTTGAGGCGTACCGTGCCTCCCAGAGAGGTGCAGCTGATCCTGTCCTTCAGGGCATCGGCCACACTCCTGCTGATATAGACCTCTCCTCCCGGAGCGTTTGCTTCGAGACGTGCCGCGGTATTTACGGTATCACCTATGGCGGTATAGTCCATGTGTCTCTCCGCGCCCATATTTCCCACTACCGCAGGTCCGTAGTGTACTCCGACTCCCACGCGCAGCTCTTCTCCCGTCTCATCCTTCAGCTCGTCCGATACACGCGCTGCCCCCTCGACTATATCCCATGCCGTCTTCACAGCGTTATATACCGCATCATCCTGCGGAAGAGGTGCTCCCCAAAAGGCCATCATGGCATCTCCGACAAACTTATCCAGCGTACCCTTGTTGCGCTCCACGCATTCGCTCGCCATGGTCAGGTATCTGTTTAAGATATGCACCACCTGTTCCGGTGAGAGCCTCTCGGACATGGTGGTAAAGCCCCTCACATCCACGAAAAGCACGGCTATATCACACAGCTTACCTCCGAGCGAGAGATTGTCCGTGCCCTCCTTTAAGATCTCACTCACTATCTCAGGCGCGACATATCTCTCAAATGTCCTCGTCACCCTCTGCTTTTCCACGACGGAGTACACATACCGCATCGCTATCGAGGCAAGGTAGAGAGCAAATACTCCTGCCGGTATCCATATCAGATGCAGCACATATCCTGCGTTGTAGGCCGCATAGCCTGCGGCAAGTCCCGCAAGTACAAGACATACTGCAGCAGCCGATGATATCTTCAGATCGGTCTTTTGAAATACAAGAAATGCCACTGCCGAGACAAGAAACAGCAGCACTGTCTGCGGCGCATTGCCCGGCTCCCTCTTATAGTTACCCTCAAGTATAGCCTGCACGGCATTGGCCTGATACTCGACACCGTACATCTGCTCCGATCTGTCGATAGGGGTAAAGTAGGCATCCTGCAGTCCGACAGCATAGGGTCCGATGAATACCGCTTTGCCTGCATATTCGTCCGGGGCTATCTCACCGTTTATGAGGTCAGCCAGCGAATATCCGTCATAATATCCTCCGGGCATAGCGGAAAAGGGCACGTAATAATAGCCGTTTTTGGTCTCCGGTTCAGTTATCTCCATGCCCTGCTGCTCTGCATACATCCCGGCCACGGTATAGGCCATGGAGTATATCCTCTCTCCGTCAGGCTCTATATAAAGAAGCGCGTGCCGCAGTATCCCGTCGGTATCCACCATGGCATTGATATGACCCTGTACTGTCACATCCTCCAGCGCAGCATAGGGTCCTGCGTAGTCAAATACTGCATTATGATCATAATACATACGACCGTCTGCATCCTCTACCGCCGCAGTGCCTATGTTTGCAAATGAAGCGGTGACTACATTGCCGAGCCTTTCGGCCGCATCGGCGAGTCTCCTGTCAGCCTCCGGATAGCTCTCTCCGGTATATAGTGTGTCTATGGCTGTGACAGCAGGCTTATTCTCCGGATCTCTCGCCAGTGCTTCGAGAGCGGATGCCATCACTGTCCTGTCCCATGTATTGTAGGGTCCGAGCTCGGTCAGAGACTTTTCGTCTATACCGAAGACTATGATCTCTCCGCCTAATGCCTGGGGCTGCTGATAGAGCGTGTCCTGTGCCAGACGGTCGAGACCTCCTATGGCATCCCATACACCGATGATCAGTGTGACTGCGAGTGCTCCGAGGAGCGATATTATGATCTGTTTTGTGTTTTTGTTTATTTTCATGGTTTTTACATTCTTGTTTACGTTGCTGTGGCTTTACGGCTGCATATGCCCTTGACCGGTATTTTGTTTCTGTGGCTCTACAGCTTGCATATAGTTTATTGCTCGTAGTTATCTCACTTCTATGTCAGTAGCAAAGTGCATTTTACGCATTGACTATGTACGGGTCACCGCAAAGCAGCATCCATGCTGCTTGCGGTTCAAAAGTACATCCATGTACTTTTGCCCCTGTCCTTGAGCACTTTGAACTGACATGACGAAGTTCGATAGTACTTCGCAAAAACTACATGCAAGCCCTTAGAGCCGGTATACACAGTGCAGAGTGGCTCGATGTAAGTCATGCAGCTTTTGGTGCGCATAGCAGAGTTTCGTAATAGCACTTGAAAGTACACACGGACAGGGGCGAAA
Source organism: Lachnospiraceae bacterium (assembly GCA_017634315.1). GTDB lineage: Bacteria > Bacillota > Clostridia > Lachnospirales > Lachnospiraceae > NK4A144. Next base: position 726 of record JAGBNR010000119.1, on the reverse strand, counting down.
GTGCATGGATGCACTTTCGAGGCGTCTTCGCACGGATGCGAATAAAGCCGTCCCCGTGACTATACATATACTTTCACTGTACTTTCTTAGTGCTATAGAAACGTAGCTACTAAGCAACAAAAGCTGTACGACTTACAAGAGCCGGATTCACTGCTTAAATGATCGCACACCTCTCAGATATCAAAGCCTTACAGAGCCTCAAGTGCATTCTTGAACTCTGCAGTATCTGTGTACGTTGTACTGCCTGCCGATGTAGTAATAGTATAAGTAGTATCTCCTCCGGCAGCAGGAGTGTTTTTGCTGACAGTATTTCCATTTGCATCTGATACTGTTACATCCGAAGCTGTCCTTTCACTAAGCCAATCAATCTGCTTGACGGAATTGATCGTTGTAGTATTGCCGTCTGTATCTGTAAATGTAAGTCCGCTGCCCAAGTCTATCCTAGGACTAGTATCAGCCTCCATAACCGTAAGCTGCGAACCCGAAAGCCCTACCAAAACGTCAGTACCATTAGCATCCTGTATCGTTGCTAGCCCCTCTTCATCCAATGTATAGCTTCCTCCGCCACTTGAGCCTCCCCCTCCGGAGGAGCCACCCGAGCTGCTGCTTGAGCTGCTATTGTTATCATCGTCATCGTCGTCATCATCCGACGAGCTCGAGGACGAGCTGCCGCCTGCATTGGGGTCAAAATGAAATGTGGTATCCTCCGCCTTAGCCGTCACTGCG
>JAGBNR010000118.1 GCA_017634315.1 Lachnospiraceae bacterium | reverse complement strand
GATGGTGAGAGGAGCCAGCTCACTGTCATAAGAGGAGCAAGGAAATATATAATCGCGGCTACCGAGGAGGCCGGTCATGAGTATGTAAGGATAAAGAATGTATTCCAAAAGGAATTTCCCGTTCTGCTGGTCATGGATATATTTGCCGATCATGCGATGGCAAGAGAAGTATTCGACAGGATCTCAGAGAAATGTCAAGTGTTATTTTTGAGATAGGAGAAGTATGATGACGATAAAGATCGTGGCAGACAGCTGCTGTGAGTTTCCGGAAGAACTCACAAAGGAAGTGAAGTGCGTAAATGTGCCGCTCATCCTGATGCTGGGTGAACAGACGGTAATGGACGATGAGGGCTTCGAGCAGAAAAGCTTTCTTAAGATGGTATCGGAGTGCAAGGGTGTGCCCCGTTCTGCCTGTCCTTCACCGGAGAAGTATATGAGTGCCTATGAGGGAGATGAGGACTGTGTCTTCGTGGTGACGCTTTCATCTGCGCTTTCAGGCTCATACAATACTGCTGTGCTTGCGAAGGAGCTCTATGAGGAGGAACACGGCACGGATAAGAGGATATATGTATTTGACTCAAAGAGTGCTTCGGGCGGTGAGGCTCAGGTCGCCCTCAAGGCTGCTGAGCTGTATAAGCAGGGCAGGAGCTACGAGGAGATAGTCGAAGAGACCGAGAGCTTTATCGCAGGCATGAACACCTATTTCGTGCTTGAGTCACTGGATGTGTTCAGAAAGAACGGCAGACTCTCCAATACCAAGGCCTTTGCGGCAAATGTGCTGAGTCTTAAGCCTGTATGCAAGGGTGTGAACGGGGTAGTGGAGTCCGCTTCGATACAGAGAGGGATCAAAAACGCCCTTAAGAAAATGGTCGAGATCTCACTGGAGGGGATCAAGGATACAAAGGAGCGCATACTCATCATCAATCACTGCAACTGCTATGAGCGTGCGGCAGGAGTGCTGGCTGACTTTATATCAAGGGTGGAGTTCAAAAAGACCATGATACTTGACACCAGAGGAGTGAGTACGCTCTATGCCTCCGATGGCGGCATCATCGTTTCATTCTGACAACAATTAAACTTTTTAATAAGGAGATATCATTATGGCAAAGAAAGAAAAGGTAGTATTGGCGTATTCCGGCGGACTGGACACCACCGTCATCATTCCCTGGTTAAAGGAGAATTATGACTATGAGGTCATATGCTGCTGCATAGATTGCGGGCAGGGTGAAGAGCTGGACGGACTGGAGGAGAGGGCTCTCGCGTCGGGAGCCGCGAAGCTCTATATCGAGGATGTCACCGATGAGATGTGCGATGAGGTGATAGTGCCCTGTGTGCAGTCGCATGCGGTTTATGAGAACAAGTATCTGCTGGGTACCTCCATGGCGCGTCCCATTATAGCAAAGAGACTTGTAGAGGTAGCAAGGAAGGAAGGGGCTACCGCGATATGCCACGGTGCCACCGGCAAAGGAAATGATCAGATCAGATTCGAACTCGGCATCAAGGCTCTTGCACCGGATCTGGATATCATCGCTGCGTGGAGAGATCCCCACTGGACCATGAACTCACGTGAAGAGGAGATAGAGTACGCGAGAGAGCACGGTATCACGCTTCCCTTCTCGGCATCCAATTCATACAGCCGGGACAGGAATATATGGCATATAAGCCATGAAGGACTGGAGCTTGAGGATCCGGCATCGGAGCCCAACTACAACAAACTGCTCGTGCTCGGTGTCACTCCCGAGAAGGCTCCCGCCAAAGGCGAGTATGTCACGATGACATTTGAAAAGGGTGTGCCCGTCTCGGTAAACGGAAGGAAAATGAAGGTGTCGGATATCATCCGCACATTGAATGTGCTCGGCGGCAAGCATGGTATCGGCATCATTGACATAGTGGAGAACAGAGTGGTGGGTATGAAGAGCCGCGGCGTATACGAGACGCCCGGAGGAACCATCCTTTATGCAGCCCATGAGCAGCTCGAGGAGCTGATACTCGACCGCGAGACCATGAGAGTAAAGAGAAAGATCGGAGAAGAGCTGGCTCAGACTCTCTATGAGGGCAAGTGGTTCACTCCCCTCACGGATGCTTTGGTTGCATTTATCAAGTCCACGCAGGAGTATGTCACGGGTGAAGTGACCTTCAGGCTCTACAAGGGCAATATAATCAAGGCAGGCGAGACATCTCCGTATTCGCTTTACAATGAAGATATCGCAAGCTTTACGACCGGTGATCTCTATGATCACAAGGATGCCTCCGGCTTCATCACCCTGTTTGGCCTGTCGACATGGGTAAGAGCCCTCAAGATGCAGGGAAAGGCCGGAAGGGCTCACAAGAAGTCTCCCACGGCCGTCACTACTGCAAAGCTCACGGCAAGGGAAGCGGCCGCAAAAGCAAAGAAGCAGGCAAGGGCTACCGCCGGCAAGACAAAAGCAGCAGCAAAGAGCACCGCTATAAAGGCAAAGAACACTGCAAAGAAGGCAGAGGCAAAGGCTAAGGTCGTGGCTAAGAAAGCAGAGGCTAAGGCAAAGAGCACTGCAGGCAAGGCAAAGATCGCAGCTAAAAATGCAGCGGCAAAGCGCCGTAAAAAGAGCTGATAAATGGCAGTATTTATCGCGCTGCTCGATGATGATCCCGCTGACAGGAAGCAGTCCGAGAGACTGCTTTCAAGGGAGCGCGATGCGCGCGTAAATAGCGGGGAAGTCATATATTATGATTCATACGGGAGCGAAGATGCTTTGCTCCCGTTCTTCATGAAATACGACCTTTTTCTTATTGATGTGACAGGGACCACGAGAGACGGCATGATGGTCGCGGTAGACCTGCTGCGCCGCGGCGCGGAGGGCAGGATAGTCCTTTATTATGACAAGATAGATTATCGTGCAAAGTACGGCGATGAGGAGGGTATCTCCTTTATACCCAAGCCGCTGTGGCAGCGTGACTTCGCAAGGCTTGTGGATCTCGCTGCATATACTCATGAACACAAGACACCGCGTATAGAGCTTAAGGGGGAAAAGGAAACCGCGTATGTTACAAAGGATGAGATAATGTATGCGGTAGACTGCGGCTATTATACAGCCGTGGCACTCACCGGAGACAGGTCGTTTCATGTGCTCGGAGATATCTATACATTCTCTGCTTCACTAAGCTCCGAAGAGTTTATCTTTATCACAAAAAAATCCATCATAAATATGAACCATGCCGTATCGACCGGCAGCATGAGCTTTAAGATGACTGACGGTGCTGTAATGAAGTACAGCATATTCGACAAGAAAGCCATCACCGGCAGGTATGCGGCATTCGCACGTACAAAAAAAGAGAATACGTGATACAAGGTTATGCACCTGACTGTGAGTGTGGTATAATCTGTAAGTTAAGCATTTATAGTAAGCGGAATCAGCGATCCCGCTTACCATAAGCCTCTGGCAGATGCGGCCTGACGCAAAGGGTGAACTATATAAAAGATTTGGAGATGATGGCATGGTAAAGGTTGGTATAATAGGTGCTACGGGATATGCAGGTGCGGAGATAGCCAGACTGCTTCTGGGTCACAGGGATGCAGAGATAAAGTGGCTCGTGTCAAAGAGCTTTGTCGGACAGCAGTATGAGGACATATACAGGAATTTCTTTGAGGTGATCGAGAAGGATTGCTCAGATATAAGCATCGCTGATATGGCAAAGGATGTGGACGTGATATTCACGGCTACTCCGCAGGGCTATCTTCAGGGGATACTGACACCCGATATATTGGATAAGTGCCGCTTTATAGATATGTCCGCGGATTATCGCATAAAGGATGTCGCGATATATGAGAAGTGGTACGGCATAGAGCACCATTCTCCCGAGCTTCTTCCCGAAGCGGTGTACGGTCTTACCGAGGTGAACAGGGAAAAGATCAAGGCAGCAAGGCTTCTTGCCAATCCGGGATGCTTTACCACATGCTCCATACTGACCGCATATCCTCTCATGAAGGAGCATATGATCGAAAAGGATTCGCTTGTGATAAATGCATTGTCCGGAGTATCGGGGGCAGGCAGGGGGGCAAAGGTCGCCAATCTTTTCTGCGAAGTAAACGAATCCGCTAAGGCATACGGAGTGACGACTCACCGGCATACACCCGAGATAGAGGAGCAGCTCGGATATGCATACGGAGACAGTGTCACACTGCAGTTTACCCCGCATCTGATACCCATGCACAGAGGGATACTTGCCACCGAGACAGCACGTCTTTCAAAAAAGCCTGACGGCACATCCTACTCATACGATGAGATAAAGTCGGCTTATGACAGATATTATGCCGGAGAGAGGTTTATACGCGTACTTAAAAAGGGTATGTGTCCCGAGACAAGGTTTGTCGAGGGGAGCAATTATGTCGATGTGAATTTCATGATTGATGAGCGCACAGGCAATATCATAATGATGGGAGCACTCGACAATCTTGAAAAGGGCGCGGCATCTCAGGCTGTACAGAACTTTAACGTGATGTTCGGCTTTGCGGAAGAGGAAGGGATAGACATGATCCCTATGGTGCCGTAATGAAGATAAGAGAGATGCGGTCTTCGGATTATGAGGCAGTAAGGGCACTGTGGCATACGATCCGCGGATTTGCGATAAGGAGCATAGATGACTCAAGGGAGGGCATAGAGAAGTTTATAGCCAGAAATCCGGGGCTTTCCACTGTGGCGATAGAGGATGAGCATATCGTGGGAGCCATACTGTGCGGTCATGACGGGAGACGTGCCACACTCTATCATGTCTGTGTGGAGGAGACATATCGTAAACGCGGTATAGGAAAAGCCATGGTGGTCAGATGCATGAAGGCACTGCAGGATGAGGGCATCAACAAAGTAGCACTCATTGCTTTCACACACAATGATGTGGGAAATGCCTTTTGGAAGGAGATCGGCTGGACAGAAAGGGAGGATCTTAACTATTACGACTTTACCCTGAACACCGAAAACATTGTTAAGTTTAACGAGTGATTACATCTCGGGGATATAGTAAAGACTGAAATGCGGTCAGAGGAAGGGCTATAGTAAAAGGATATGAATATCAGGACGATAGACGGCGGTGTAACTGCCGCAAAGGGATTTAAGGCTGCGGGGTACGCTGCGGGAGTAAAATACGAAAACAGGCTGGATATGGCCATGGTGTATTCGGAAAAGCCCTGTGTGGCTGCGGGTACGTTTACGAGCAATGTGGTCAAAGCGGCTCCGGTGCTCTGGGATCGCAGGATAGTGAGAGAGACAGACGGATCGGTCCGTGCGGTGGTAGTAAATACCGGTATAGCAAATGCCGGTACAGGTGAAGAGGGACTCAGGCTCTGTGAAGAGACGGCGGCAAAGGCTGCGGAGAGCCTCGGGACAGACAGGGACGAGGTACTGATAGGCTCCACGGGGGTCATAGGACCGCAGCTCAATATGACAGCCATACTGAACGGTGTGGAAAGGCTGGCAGGTATGCTTTCTGACAGCAGGGAGGCGGCACATACGGCATCACAGGCTATAATGACTACCGATACACATCCTAAGGAGTGCGCGGTAACGTTTACCGTGGACGGTAAGACGGTAACGCTCGGAGGTATGGCAAAGGGCTCAGGCATGATACATCCGAATATGTGTACCATGCTGGGATATATAACGACAGATATTAAAATATCAAAGAAGATGCTCCAGCAGGCACTGTCACAGGTCGTACCGGACACCTTCAACATGATATCGGTGGACGGAGATACCTCTACGAATGATACTCTTCTCGTACTTGCCAACGGTGAAGCGGGCAATAAGGAGATCGTATCTGAGGATGCAGACTACGATGCTTTCAGAGAGGCTCTTTTTCAGGTGACAAGGGATCTTGCCATACAGCTTGCCGGAGACGGTGAGGGTGCCACAAAGCTTATCACCTGCCATGTGGTAAACGCAGCCGACAGGGATAAAGCAAAGATACTGGCAAAGTCGGTCATCACTTCCAATCTTACTAAGGCTGCCTTTTACGGGAATGATGCGAACTGGGGACGGATACTCTGCGCCATGGGATATTCGGGAGCACAGTTTGATCCCGAAAGGCTTGATATCTTTTTCGATGCCGAGGGATGCAGCCGCATACAGCTTTATCATGACGGAAGCGGACAGCCCTTCTCCGAAGAGGAGGCTACCGCCCTGCTTAAGCATGAAGAGGTGGTCATTACCTGTGATATGAAGGAGGGCCCGGAGGAGGCTACCGCATGGGGATGTGATCTTACGCATGAGTATGTGAACATCAACGCAGACTATCGCAGTTAGGTCGTTGTTATCAGGCTAAGACCATATTTACCCTTGCACATTCAATGTGCCAAAACTATAATCAGAAGTTGAAAATAGAGTGACAATGTGATAAGGACGAAGATATGAACGACAAAGATATGAAAATGCTCCAGGATAAGGCTTCGGTGCTGATAGAGGCACTGCCCTACATCCGGGAGTTCAACAGGAAGATCATAGTCATAAAGTACGGCGGCTCGGCAATGTCCGACGATACGATAAAAGAGAGCGTGATAAAGGATGCTACGCTTTTGAAGCTGGTCGGATTCAAGCCTGTCATAGTGCATGGCGGCGGTAAGGAGATAAGCCGCTGGATAGAGAAGGTCGGCATGAAGCCGCGCTTCGTAAACGGCCTCCGGGTAACGGACGAAGATACCATGGAGATCGCCGAGATGGTGCTGAACAGGGTGAATAAAGAGCTTGTGACCATGATAGAGAGTCTCGGGATAAAGGGATGCGGTATATCGGGCAAGGACGGCGGTCTGCTCAGGGTCAGGAAGAAGCTCTCGGATGGTGAGGATATCGGATTTGTAGGTGATATCACAGGTGTCGATACCACCATAATAGAGCATCTGCTTGAGGACGATTTTCTTCCCGTGATAGCACCTATAGGCATGGATGACAATTATATGACCTACAATATAAACGCCGATGATGCGGCCTGTGCGATTGCCAAGGCACTTAAGGCGGAGAAGCTTGCGTTTCTCACGGATATAAAGGGGATTTACAGGGACATAAATGATCCCTCTTCATTCATCTCCAGGATGAACATCACTGAGGCAAGGAGTCTTTTGGAGTCGGGATATATCGGAGGAGGCATGCTGCCAAAGCTGAACAGCTGTATAGATGCAGTGGTAGGCGGAGTGAGGAATGTCACAATACTCGACGGAAGAGTGCTGCATTGTCTGCTGCTTGAGATATTCACCGATGAGGGCGTAGGGAGTGCTATCTACAAATAAAGGGGATCAAACCAATGGATTATAAGGCACTTGGTGACAAATATTTACTGCATACATACAACAGATATCCTATTGTGCTGGAGCGCGGTGAAGGCACAAGGCTTTATGATGAGAACGGTAAGGAGTATCTTGACTTTGCCGCAGGTATAGCGGTGTATGCTCTCGGTTACGGAAATAAGGCCTTTAATGACAGACTTAAAGAGCAGATAGACCTTATAATGCACACTTCCAATCTTTACTACAACGAGCCGGCATGTATCGCTGCAAAGGATGTATGCGAAGCGTCAAAGATGGACAGGGTATTCTTTACCAATTCCGGTACGGAGGCTATAGAGGGTGCGATAAAGACCGCCAGGAAATATGCGTATCTGAAGGACGGGATGACCGATCATAATATCATAGCCATGGAGCATTCTTTTCACGGACGCTCGATGGGGGCACTTTCGGTCACCGGCAATGCGCATTACAGAGAGGCATTTCAACCGGGGATAGGAAACGTGAAGTTTGCGGATTACAACGACCTTTCATCGGTAGAGGCTCTTATTGATGAAAAGACATGCGCGGTGATCATGGAGACGGTGCAGGGTGAGGGAGGTATCTATCCGGCAGAGGACAGCTTTATAAAGGGTGTCAGAAAGCTCTGTGACGAGAGGGATATACTGCTGATACTTGACGAGATACAGTGCGGCATGGGTCGTACCGGATATATGTTCGCATGGGAAAAGTACGGGGTAAGGCCGGATGTGGTAACCATGGCAAAGGCCATAGGAAACGGAGTACCCGTAGGAGCCTTTGCGATGACCGAAAGGGTCGCGGAGCATTCCATGGTGCCGGGAGATCACGGGACCACCTACGGAGGCAATCCGTTTGCATGTGCTGCTGTATCGGAGGTATTGAGACAATACAAAGAGAACAGGCTGACCGAGCATGTCAAAGAGCTCACGCCTTATCTTGAGGCGGCACTTGACGGGCTTAAGGAAAAGCATGATATAGTAGCCGATCGCAGAGGCGCAGGCTTTATGCAGGCATTGGAGCTCAAAGAGCCGTGCGCGCCGGTCATATCGAGGGCACAGGAGAACGGATTGCTCGTGATCAGTGCGGGAGCTGATATCCTGAGGCTTGTTCCTCCTCTTATCATAGATAAAGAGGATATAGATATAATGAAAGACAGACTTGACAAAGCTCTGACAGAATCCTAAAATCTTTTCAAAGCTTTTGGGGCACCGGCATTTCGGATGCGGTGAGGAGCTTTGTATGGATCTTAAGTTTCTTTCTTTTATTCCTTTGTGTATTGTGTTATGCGGGTGCAGCAGAGCAGGTGCCGATGCGGCATATGAGGGACTGACACTCTGCGAAGCGGAGCCTGAAGCACAGGAATATACAGCTTCGGATATAGGGGATGCACGGGAAGAGGGCATTTCCGATAATATAATATCTAATGATATTTATGTGTATATATGCGGTCAGGTGTACACTCCGGGCGTATACGGGATCGAAAAGGGTGCACGGATATATCAGCTCATAGAGCTTGCGGGCGGACTGAGGGATGAGGCTGATATCAACAGCATCAATCAGGCAGCGGAGTGCTCTGACGGTGAGATGATATATATACCTGCTGTCGGCGAGGATACGGGGCATGAAGCGTATGGTACGGGCGATGCCAGGATAAACATCAATACCGCTGATGCCGGAGAGCTGCAGGAGATAAACGGTATCGGCTCCTCCAGAGCACAGGATATCATTTCCTACAGAGAAAACAATGGAAAGTTTACCTCCGTTGAGGATATAATGAAGGTACCGGGTATAAAACAGGGTATGTACGATAAGATAAAGGATCAGATCAGGGTGTAGGGCAGAGAATTGAGAGTACTTGTAGTAGATGATGAAAAGCTGATAGTGAAGGGGATCAGGTTCTCGCTGGAGCAGGACGGCTATGAGGTCGAGTGTGCCTATGACGGCGAGGAGGCTCTTTCTCTGGCTAAGGATAATGAATATGACATCATACTGCTGGATATCATGCTGCCTAAGCTGACAGGGCTGGAGGTGTGCCAGCAGATCAGAGAGACTTCGGATGTGCCGATCATCATGCTCACGGCAAAGGGAGATGATATGGACAAGATACTCGGACTGGATTACGGTGCGGACGACTATATCACAAAGCCTTTTAATATCCTTGAGGTCAAGGCAAGGATGAAAGCGATACTTCGCAGATCAAAGAGCGAGAGGGCCGAGGAATCAACGGATGAGGTCATAGTATCCGGAGGTATGAGGCTTGACCGTATAAACCGCAGGGTATATATAGACGGCGTAGAGGTAGGGCTTACAGCCAAGGAATTTGATGTGCTCGAGCTCCTTGCCACGCATCCGAGGAGGGTGTACAGCAGGACAGATCTGCTCTCCATAGTGTGGGGCAAGGATTATCCCGGTGACGGCAGGACCGTGGATGTCCATGTCAGACGTCTCAGGGAGAAGATAGAAAAGGCACCCGGAGATCCCAGATATGTGCGTACCAAGTGGGGCACGGGATACTACTTTGAGGGATGAGATCACTTCTTTCAAATCTTATTAATAACGTCAGGTTTTATAAAAGCCTGAAGTTTCGCATTTTTATCATTGTTCTGATCATAGGGATCATTCCGGCGGTCGTCATGCGGCGGCTTATCGTAAACAGCTATGAATCAAGGGCTTTGAGTCAGAAAACGGCCGAAGTGACAAACCAGACGGCCATCGTCGCTGCTCATCTGGCGCGCACCGATTATCTTTCGGATATGAGCGATCCCATCATAGATGATGAACTGACCCAGATGTCTAATCTCTATGACGGAAGAGTGCTGGTGATAGACAGCTATTACAAGGTCGTCAAGGATACCTATGGCAAATCACAGGGCAGATATATAGTGTCAAATGAGGTCATAGCCTGTATGAACGGAAGCAGGAATATGTCAAACTTTGATGAAGTGAATAACTACCTCGAGATCACGGTGCCCATATTGGACGAAAGTACAGGCATGGTCTATGGAGCCATGGTTGCAAGTGCGTCAACTGACGGTATAAAGAATAATGTCCAGCTGCTGGACAGACGGTCATATACCATAGGTGTGGTGATCGCAATACTTGTGCTCCTCATAGCGTATGCTTTAAGCAATACGCTGCTGAGACCCTTTGACAAGATAATAAAGGCGGTGGACTCGGTCAGAGAGGGCTTTGAGCCCGGAGCCGAAGCGATTGAGGTTCCGGATTATACCGAGACGAAGGATATAATGGATGCTTTTCACCATCTGATGTCAAGAATGAGAGAGGTGGATGAATCAAGGGAGGAGTTTGTTGCAAATGTGTCCCATGAGCTGAAGACACCGCTTGCCTCGATGAAGGTTCTGTCAGATTCTCTTATACAGAGCGGAGAGAATGTCGATGCCGAAACCTACAGAGAGTTTATGGTAGATATAGCAGCTGAGGTGGACAGAGAGAACAAGGTGATAAACGATCTGCTCTCACTGGTCAAGCTGGACGGCAATGAGACTACAAAGCTCAATCTCGAAAGCTGCAGTATATCCGATATGCTTCAGCAGATACTCAAGACCCTGACACCGCTTGCGGACAATGCCGGAGTAGAGCTCCTCTATGACGAAAAGATACCGGTAGAGGCCAAGGTAGACGAGGTAAAGCTTTCGCTTGCAATAATGAATCTCGTGGAAAATGCGATCAAGTATAACAAGGAAGGCGGATGGGTAAAGGTGACGCTTGATGCGGATGCGCAGTTTATGATGATAACGGTGTCTGACTCGGGAATGGGTATACCTGAGGAATCATTGAACCGCATATATGACAGGTTTTACAGAGTCGATAAATCACACTCAAGGGAGATAGGAGGTACCGGTCTGGGACTCTCGATCACAAGAAATGCTATCCTGCTTCACAGAGGAGCGATAAAGGCTGCAAGCATTGTAGGCGAAGGAACTACATTTACCGTAAAGATACCTTTGGGAGATCCTGTATGAGCAGATATATGAAATACAGTTATATAACGCGTGTCATCGCACTTTTTCTCACTATACTCCTGCTTATGTCAGGCTGCGGGTCTTCACATGATGAAAACGACAACAAATACAGGGTTTATTACACCGATACTGACTACACCATGCTTCAGAGCGAAGAGAAGGTGATAAGCGAGGATATACAGGGCACACTGATCTCATTGCTTTCATCCCGGCCATCGTCAGCCGGGAGCGAGGCTCCCATATCCGGGGATGTAAATCTGACAGGCAGACGGATGCAGGATGGTACTCTGATACTTGATTTTTCGGAGGATTACAAAAAGCTCGGAAAGACCGAGGAGGTGCTCATACGTGCGGCGATAGTCGAGACTCTTATCCAGTGTCCGGAGGTCGATTATCTTAGATTTACGGTAGACGGAAAGGAGCTTACGGACAGTGCCGGCAATCCGGTAGGAGCGATGAGCGGGGACTCCTTTATCACAAATACCGGAGAAGAGCTGAATTCATACGCCAGGGCAAATGTAACGCTGTACTTTACCGATGTCACGGGTACGGGACTTAAGAGATACGATGAGGATATAGTATACACGAGCAATATGTCCATGGAAAAGCTTGTGGTAGAGACCCTGATAAACGGTCCGGCTGCTGTGAATGAGCCGGATGCCTATCCGACGATCTCACCGGATGCCAAGCTGCTGTCAGTGACAGTGAAGGACAGGATAGCATATGTCAATTTTGATGAGGCTGTCAGGGAGAAGCCATACAGTGTGCAGGAGGAGGTAGTGCTGTACTCCGTAGTGGATTCGCTTGTCTCGCTTCCTGGTATAGATAAGGTGCAGATATCGGTGGAGGGTTCAACCGAAGGAGTATTCCTTGATCATATGAAGCTGGATGAGCTGTATGAAAGGAGTGATGAAATGAATATATGAGAAGACCGGCATGTGTCATCGGCATGTGCCTTCTGGCAGTCATCAGGCTTTTACTCTTTATCAGACCTCCGGATACCTCTGAGTACAGGTGGATCGACGGTAAAAGGACAGAAGCTGTCGGCACGGTGGATGACAAATATATCAAAAATAACACTGCATATCTTATAATCAGACATCCGATCATCAAGTCTTTTAATATCAGGATTTCGGATAAAAATATCAAGGTAAAACTGAAAAATGAATACGGAGAGCTGTCAGGGCTGCCCGCGATAGGCTCTGAGGTAACAGTGACCGGCAGAGCCATGGCCTTTATGACGGCAAGAAATCCCGGAAACTTCGATCAGGCACAATATGAGCTGATACACGGCAATGCCTTTGAGATATATGATGCTTCATTAGGTTTGGCACCGATCCCGCATGACAGGATATTTGTCAGGGAAGGTATGTGTCTCATACGGGACAGTCTTTCGAAGACAGCAGACAGTATATACGGTGAAGGAGATTCTCAGATAGTTAAGGCAATGGCTCTGGGGGACAGGACGGGGCTTTCTGCGGATATGACGGATCTGTACAGACGGGCGGGTATGAGTCATGTGCTCTGCATATCCGGTCTGCATATCTCTCTACTCGGAGCAGGGCTGATAAATATCCTCTGCAGACTCGGGGTAAAGAAGAAATATGCGAATATTGCAGCTGTTTTGTTTTCTGTCATGTATGGTCTGCTTACGGGTATGAGCATCTCTGCCGTAAGAGCAATATTGATGTTCATTTTGAATGCCGCTTCGGGGTATTTCAGACGTACTCCGGATCTTATCTCTTCACTTTCTCTTGCAGGTGCCGCAGTGATGGTCATCAGGCCGCTGTATGTGCTGGATGCGGGATTCACACTTTCTTTTACCGCTGTAGCGGGCATAGGCATCCTGTCAGAGAGCATGAAGCTGATGCTTCCCGACAGAGGACGGATGAGCCGGCTGACAGAGTCGCTCAGGACATCTCTGTCCGTTACCGTGTTTATGCTGCCGATGAATCTGTACTATTTCTACAGTGTTGCGGTATTTGCGATCCCGATAAATCTGATCGTGATCCCGCTTCTCGGGATATTGCTGTCATCGGCACTGCTGTCTGTCACAGCCGCGATGTGCTTTCGACCCCTTGGGATGCTGATCGCGATCCCTGCCAGGCTGATCCTTTACTTATACGGTAAGCTCACGGAGCTGACAGCAGGGAGCGGATTCTCGGAGCTGACCGTGGGAAGACCGGCTGTATTACAGATCGCTTTGTTTTACACAGGTATTTTCCTGCTGACATGGTGCACCGCACGGCACCGTGCCGGATCATACAGAGCCGGATCAAAGCAGTACTTATGGTTTTACGGAGGGCTGATATTATCCGTACTTATGCTCGTCATACGCATACATGCACCGCTTACGGTGACAATGATAGATGTCGGGCAGGGTGACTGCCATTATATGAGACTTCCCGACGGCATGACCATGATGATAGACTGCGGCAGCTCGGATGTCAGAGATGTCGCAAGATACAGAGTCGTACCATACCTGAGATCCGAAGGCATTGAGCGTATAGACTATGCCGTGGTCACCCACTTTGACGATGATCATATCAACGGCTACAGAGAAATGCTTAACGATGGCGGAAAGCTCGGTATAGATATAGGGACGTTCATATTCCCGGATATTGGGACAGAGGATGAAACATGTCGTATGTATGCGAAGCAGGCTGCGGAAAGCGGGGTGAACATCATAGAGATACATGCCGGAGAGTGTTTTGACATAGCCGGTGTGCGCTTTAAATGCCTGAATCCGGCAGAGGGAGTCCGCTACGATGACACAAACGCGGCATCTGTCTGCCTTGACATACATTACAAAGGGTTCAAGGCACTTTATACAGGGGATGTACAGGGAGCAGGCGAGGATATTCTTATGGGAAATATAAAAAAGGATGACTATACGCTCTTAAAGTGCGCTCATCATGGCTCAAGGTATTCCACACCCGAGGAGCTTTTGAAGCTCGTCAGACCGGAGCTGACTCTTATATCGGCAGGAGTCGGCAACTCTTATGGACATCCGCATGAGGAATTACTTCAAAGACTGTCGGAAGCAAAAAGCAGAATATATGTGACCGCGGATACCGGAGCGGTGATCCTGGAAACCAACGGAGAGAAGCTGAAAATAAAGACTTTTCTACAGCAATAAACATATATAAGGAAAGGAGAAAGGGTATGATGAAGGTTAAAAGCGTAATGGCAACAGTGAAGGAGCTTGCGGGAAGCGACCGTATACGGATAATGCTGGCAAAGGGAATAATATGGATGATGTTATCAAACATAGCCGGAGCTTCGTCTGCAATTCAGGCTTATGCTGCCGTATCTGCAGTGAGCAGCAACAGCTTGAGCAGCGACAGCATTGCAGTGGAGGGAATATCGGATAATTCGGCTCCCGTCATCTCGATCTCTGTAAACGAAGCGAAAAGCAGCGGTGCCAAAAAGCTTTTCGAAATAAAAACGAGCGATATCGGAAGCGGGATAGCACTGATACAGGCAGAAAACATAAAAGCCGGAGTCAGGAGCACGTTATTTCAGGCAGATGATCTGTATCGGGAATTAAGCGAAGAGGTGAATGTGGAGCTGACCATAACAAACAACGGTTCCTATCGCGTGTATGCGTATGACGGAAAGGGAAACGCAGCGGTACAAAGGATAGAAGTATCCGGTATCGGGGGATATAGTCCTGATAAATACAGGGAAAGAATGGAAAAGAACATATATAATAACAATCATTACCATAAAGATAGACCATATAATAACACGGCACCAATATACGGAAATGCAGTAATATTCGGTGGGAACGGAGACGAAACGGACTACCAGTCTGCAAATGAGAACACAAGCTATGTATATAAAAGTAAGAACAATATACTACCGTCGGCAGGAATAGGGATGTATGATGATTGGAGCATGCTGCGTAAAAAGGAGAAAGCCGGGGCAGCCAGACTCTGGAGCGAGGAGGGCTCGGACGGGGAATGGACCGCCGCAGACAGTGGGAGCGGAGATGAGCTTGAATACAAGACGGAGATAAGTACGCTCCTGAACAAAAGAACCAGTCCTTTCAGTGCGGAAACATCCGGTATCGGAGATAT
>JAGBNR010000117.1 GCA_017634315.1 Lachnospiraceae bacterium | reverse complement strand
TTATGCATACATAGAGACCGGGAAAAGCGAAAGCGAACTCACAAAGAGGATAGATGCCGCTGTAGGAAAAGCAAGAAAGATCGAGGAATGGAGATCAGCGTATATGAAAGAAATGGTTTTGTGGATGGATGCCCGGGATGAGGGTAGAGAAGAAGGCAGAGAAGAGGGAAGATAAGAAGAGAGGAAACGTGTAGAAGCTGCTGAAAAGCGGATAAAGGAGCTCGAGGCAGAGATAGAAAGACTGAAAAAAGCAAACGAAAGCCAATCTGTATGAATGTGGACTTTGGCATTCATATCTCATAATTCTTGACAATCCCATTTTGTTAATATATCATTTAAAGAGCGAAACGCGTAACGTTTCGCGTATTTCTTTCATTGAAAAAAGAGGAGGTCAAATTAATGGCAAAAAACAGGTATTTGGGTGAATACCCGGTGATCGGTATCCGTCCCTGTATTGACGGACGCCGCGGTCCGCTGAAGGTCAGAGAGTCTCTTGAGGATCAGACAATGGGGATGGCAAACTCCGTCAAAAAGCTCTTTGAGGAGAATCTGAAGTATTCAAACGGTGAGCCGGTAAAGGTCATCATAGCTGACACTACTATAGGAAGAGTCGCAGAGTCGGCTGCATGTCAGGAGAAGTTCAGAAAGGCAGGCGTAGCTATCACTCTTTCGGTGACACCATGCTGGTGCTACGGATCAGAGACAATGGATATGGATCCGCTTACGATAAAGGGTGTATGGGGACTTAATGCAACAGAGCGTCCCGGAGCAGTGTATCTTGCGAGCGTGCTTGCTACACATGCACAGAAGGGACTCCCGGCTTTCGGTATATACGGCAAGGACGTACAGGATGCTGATGATACCGTTATTCCCGAAGATGTGAAGACAAAGCTGCTCAGATTCGCGCGTGCGGCGGTTGCGGCAGCTACAATGCGTGACAAGTCTTATCTGCAGATCGGCTCCGTTACAATGGGTATCGGCGGGTCGATCATAGATCAGAGCTTCTTTGAAGAGTATCTCGGCATGAGAGTAGAGTCCGTAGATGAGGTAGAGATACTCCGCCGCATGGAAGAGCATATCTACAATGAGGACGAGTATCAGAAGGCTCTCGCATGGATCAAGAAGTACTGCAAGCCCGGTTTCGACAAGAATCCCGACTTTGTTAAAAAGTCAGATGAGCAGAAAGAGAAGGACTGGGAGTTCACTGCAAAGATGGCCTGCATCATAGAGGATCTCTATCAGGGCAACAAGAACCTGCCTGCAGGCTGCGAGGAAGAGGCTGTCGGACACAATGCTATCTGCGGAGGCTTCCAGGGTCAGAGACAGTGGACCGATCACTGGCCGAACTGCGACTTCCCCGAGGCTATACTCAACACTTCATTCGACTGGAACGGCGCAAGAGAGCCCTTTATACTTGCAACCGAAAACGATACGCTTAACGGCACGAGCATGATGTTCATGAAGCTGCTCACTAACCGTGCCCAGATGTTTGCGGATGTACGTACATACTGGAGCGGATCTGCCGTAAAGAGAGTGACCGGATATGATATTACGGGTAAGGCAAAGGAGGCTGACGGCTTCATACATCTGATCAATTCCGGCGCGTGCTGTCTTGATGCCTGCGGTGAAGTAAAGGACGAGAACGGCAACGCGGTAATGAAGGAGTGGTACGATGTTACCGAGAAGGATATCGAGACCATCATGAACGCTACCGAGTGGTGCCCTGCAGACAACGGATATTTCAGAGGCGCAGGATATTCATCAAGGTTCCTTACGAGAGCGGAGATGCCTGCTACCATGATAAGACTCAATCTTGTGAAGAATCTCGGACCCGTGCTTCAGATAGCGGAGGGATGGACGGTCAATCTTCCCGATGAGGTATCCGATGTGCTTTGGAAGAGAACAGACTACACATGGCCCTGCACCTGGTTCGCTCCCAGATGCGACGGCAAGGAGGGCTCGCCCTTCAGGACCGCATACGACGTGATGAATAACTGGGGCGCAAACCACGGTGCCATCAGCTACGGTCATATCGGTGCGGATCTTATCACAATGGCATCGATGCTCCGCATACCTGTGTGCATGCACAATGTACCGGTGAGCGACATCTTCCGTCCCGCAGCGTGGAACGCTTTCGGATCGGACAAGGAGGGTGCTGACTTCCGTGCCTGTGCGGCATACGGTCCGTTATACAAGACTATAAGATAATCACATACCTATCTATAAGACCTTCCGGGGTTCCCGGAAGGTCTTTTTCAGTTTGGTTTCTTCATGTCGAAACGTTATTAATTTTTTCCTTGACGAAACGTTTCGTTTATTGTATATTATTAACCATGGAGGTGGAGAAATATGGGTGTTGATGCAAATAAAGTACCACAGATTACACTTAGCACAGGACAGAAGGTACCCTGTATAGGTATGGGAACCTTCGGTTCGGATCGTTTCACGGCTGAGCAGGTCAGCAACGCAGTGGCAGGTGCCATACGTGCCGGTTACCGTATGTTTGACTGCGCATCATGCTATGGGAATGAGGATCAGATAGGAGAGGTGTTTACCAACGCTATAAATGAAGGCGTGGTAGAGCGTAAGGATCTCTTCATCATGACAAAGGTATGGAATGATATGCACAGGAGGGTCGAGGAGGCTGCAAAGAAGAGCATTGCCGATCTTAAATGTGAATATATCGATCTTTACTTTATTCACTGGCCTTTCCCGAACTATCATGCACCGGGGTGCGATGTGGATTCAAGGAATCCTGACAGCAAGCCTTTCTCGGTAGCTGAGTTCATGGACACATATCGTCAGATAGAGGCTCTCGTAGATAAGGGTCTCGTCAGGAATATAGGTATCTCAAACATGACAATACCGAAGCTTGAGCAGGTCATCGACCAGTTTCGCATCAAGCCTGTAGCATGTGAGCTGGAGCTTCATCCCTGCTTCCAGCAGCAGGAGCTCTTTGATTATCTCAAGGCTCACGATATACAGCCGATCGGCTTCATGCCCTTAGGCTCACCGCAGCGTCCCGAGAGAGACATAGTCGCTGAGGATATTGCGGATATGCAGGTGCCTGAGTTTAAGGCTATCGCAGAGGCTCACGGCGTACATCCCGCTATCATAGCACTGAAGTGGGCTGTACAGAGAGGTCAGATACCGATCCCGTTCTCGATCCATGAGATGGAGTATACGAGTAATCTGGAGTCTACCGTGACAGAGCCGCTCACTGATGAAGAGATGGCGAAGATAGCTACTCTTGAGAAGAACAACAGACTGGTAAAGGGACAGGTGTTCCTGTGGCCGGGAGCAAACGACTGGCACGACCTCTGGGATGAGGACGGGACAATTACAGATTGCCCTGATGCCAAGTAAGGGTTATAATCATTACTTGTTTGCGCCATGGAAGCTGCTTGGACTTTTGAGTACAGACGCGAGACTGACAGAGTAAGGCGGAGAGATATCCTTGAGAGGGTGAGGGAAGAGTACCCTGAGGACAAGGGTGTCGAGGTCAGACAAAAGCTTTGGGACTCTAGATATGATAACAAAAACGGATATGACGTGGATTACTATATCCGGGGCTTTATCAATCTGCAGTCGCTAAAGCGGAGGGTCTATCTACCCGGCGAGAAGAGGCGTCTGCGCAGAGAGATAGAGAGTATAAGGAAGGACTGGCAGTTTGCCGAATGTTTATCTTATGGGGAAACAGGTGCAAACGCACTGTACGATGAGCTTTTCAATATGACACTGCTTTACATCGAGCTGTGCAGAAGAGACAAGACATACAATTCAGTCTTGTGGGGACTCGGGCATATCTCGGAAGACAAGCAGACACAAAAGATCATCAACGAAATAAAGGAGATTGCCGAGGCTATCCCGGCAAAGGTGGAAGCTGAAGAGGAGCTGGAGCCTTTCTCTAAAGCCGCAATGGATGCATTGCGCTCCGCCTATCCAAACGAGGTGGTATAGGCTTTACGGTTTGGGCTTAGAGGGGATACACGGCAGATTGGAGGAACAAGAGTGGAGAAGATCAAACAAAACAGCCTAGTGAGGAAGATCGGATTTAACAGAGTCGTACTTATACTTGTACTGATCCTGATGTATATCGCTTTTTCACTGATGGTCCCGGGCTTTGCGGGCATGGCACGTATCATGAGCGTGCTTAACTATGTTTATTTCCTGGGATTTCTGTCATTGGGAGTCACATTTGTCATAGCTACCGGAGGTATCGATTTCTCAATCGGTCCCGTAATGTTCTGCTGCGGACTGGTTTCCGGTTATTCGATGCTTAATAAAGGGGTACCCGCTCCTTTGGCATTGATACTCAGCATACTTATCGGATTTTTGTTCGGAGTGTTTAACGGATATCTGGTGTCGTACTGGACAGTACCTCCCTTTATCGTATCCATGGCATCCATGAACATTGCGAAGGGATTGGCGGCTGTCTATACCAAGACCCAGTCAGTGAGCTGGCCGCTGTCTACAGATCCGGTATACGGCTGGATCAGGAGTCTCGTGAGCTACAACGGGTTCCCGGTAGGACTGGTGATATTCCTTGTGGCGGCTCTGATATGTATGATCATACTTAACAATACAAAGCCCGGAAGATATATCCTGTGTCTCGGCAGTAACCGCGAGGCGGTCAGACTGTC
>JAGBNR010000116.1 GCA_017634315.1 Lachnospiraceae bacterium | reverse complement strand
CGGATTTGTAATCCATATCTGTCCTCCGTATCAACTGTACTGTCCGGTAAAACAACCTTAATATTATACCATATACCTTGACAGGTGCAAGGATTTGCGTTTTAAGATTAAGTTTGCCCAAATCCCCATGCCGTGCTATCATTACCGAAGTAAGCAGTTTTTCTAAATGATCTGCCTTGAGATTCGAGGCTTCTTTACATTCTGATATTTCTGAAATTCCTGCTTATATTCCATTAAACACAGGCAGGAAATGGTTTTGTGGATGGATGCCCGGGATGAGGGCAGAGAAGAAGGCAGAAAAGAAGAGAAAGCTAACACCGAAGCTGAGCGTAAGCGTGCAGATACTGCCGAAAGACGAGTAAAGGAGCTCGAAGCAGAGCTGGCAAAGCTGAAAATGCACAATGGAGATAAGTAAGGTAAATGTGGACTATGCCACTATTTAGCTGACTCGATATACTTCCTGTACCCTGCTTCTCTGAGCTGCGCGTCTTTTTTTATCACACCCTCTTTCATTTCTTTCCTGTACGCAGAGAGCTTTCCGGCTATCCTCTCAGCCTCGCCGCCCTCTCCTGCAGAGAGTATCTGCGCTGCAAGTATACCGGCATTCTTCGCGCCGTCTATCGCGACTGTCGCCACCGGCACACCCGGAGGCATCTGAAGCATGGAATAAAGCGCATCCTGTCCGTCCAGCACCTTAGCTGACAGAGGCACGCCTATCACGGGTCCGTTAAAGAGAGCCGCGCACATACCCGGCAGTGCTGCTGCCATGCCCGCACCCGCTATGATGACTCTAATACCACTCTCCTTTGCGCCCCTGCACCACTCTATTAGCTCATCCGGCTCACGATGCGCCGATATGATGCGCATCTCATATTCTATACCAAACTCCTCGAGTATCTCGGCAGCCTTCGACATCTTTACGATATCGGAGTCAGACCCCATTACTATACCAACCTTAGGCATATGCCCTCCTTAATACAATCTCTAAAATAAACAATTTATTATATCTGATTTAAATGCAAAAAGATAGATATGTATTGCTCGGCACTTTGTACCTGTCCCGGTATCATATCCCATAATCGTCTAACGGTATATTCAGCTCCACGGCACCGGGTACGGCGAAGCGTCCGTCTCTTATGATCTCATACCTGTTTCCCACGCTGTCCACACTTGCTATCTCCCCCAGCTCCTCATAAGGCAGCGTGATATCCGTATGGCAGTGATAATAAGCCTTAAGCGGATCTGTCTTCCTGTACTCCGCCGTATGCTCATTGTCCTTTGCTACGAGCTCTCTGCCGTCAGGATTGTAGGTATGCAGCTCCTCCTCTCTTGAATAGCAGGTATCGCCCACGGCGAAATGCGGTCCGGTCTTCTCTGCTATCAGTATCGGCAGCTTGTCGAATATCCCGTATTTTTTTGCCATCACATAGGCCGTGGTGTTGGTGCCTATCGCAAATTCTCCCATAGGCAGAGTCTCATGATGATGCAGGATATTATCTTCTATATATCTCCTGTTCTCATCCTCATTCTCAAAGTTGGAGCATGAATAATCAGTGACATATCCGTCCCTGAAAGTAAAGGAAAGCTCCTTGAACACCAGCCCGTTTATATAGACACGGGACACATGGAGCACTCCGTCCGTTCCCTTTAGCACAGGTGAAGTAAAGACCTCTCCGACAGGAATATTGACATCGGCAACACAGTTCTCAAAGATTGCCTGCTTGGTTATGTCAACCGCATGATGAAGGCATACCCTCATGTCGGTATGGTTTTCACCTTTTCCTTTTATTTCAACATATTCTCCTTTTTCAAGCTGCTCAATGATGCACTGCTGCATAGTCTGATACTGTTTATACGGGAGCGTATTTATGTTAACCGTTTCTCTGAAGATCTCTTCAAACCGCTCCCCTATCTCCGGCACGGGATAGGATATGATGGTAAACGATCTCTCGTCACCGTGTATGTATTCATTCTGAATCTCGGCACTTCGTGCGGTAAGCTCCGTCTGTAGCCTTGACTGCTTCTCACTGAGACTGTAGCTCTCATTGTGATTTACCGGTATGAATTCCTTCATACCAAATCTATCCATGACTGCCGGTCCCGCAAATACCGCGGCAAGCTCCTTCAGTTCTTCGTAGGCAGCTCTTGTGACCTCTATCTTGCGCTCCACAAACGTTCTGTCCATAAACAGGGCATTGTCCTCCCTGTGGTCATAGTCCATCTGCTCATTTACGAGATCTCCGTAATATCCTATGCGTGAAAGTCCCGATCTGACGGCCGCATGCAGAGGTCTCCTGTATATGGTGACATCAAGTCCTTCTTTCGCAAAGTTTTCTATCGATGCTTTTACGAGTCTCTCAAAGCCGAGATTATATCTGATATTCACGGTCTTCTTTTTGGATATATCCTTGCCCGTGACCGCAAAGCCCGTGATGAAGCCGGAGGTGAAGGTGTCTGCCATAGACTGTATATCCTCCTCGGGAAGAGACGCGATAAAGCGTGCCAGCCTTCTCGTATCATCGCTCACATACTCACCGAACCGGTCAAGGTAGGATATGTCAGACAGATCGGACTCCATTATTATCTTTTTGGCAAAGTCCCTGGAAGGATCGAGTATGTCTCTTATCCTCCCGACCACTGTCACATCTGTATAGTCGGTGATAAAGCTTTTGAGTATATTCAGTATACCTGAAATAAACTCATCATCCGGCCTCCCGCCCGGCTCTCCGATCTCACAGGCCGCCTGGAAAGCAGTATAGACCTCAAGTAACAGCTCAATGAGTATCGTCCTGTCTTCCAGTCTTTGCTCCCCCTCTGCCTTAAAGGGTATGACTGCTGTCAGCTCATAGGCAAGGAAGGAGAGCATCCGTCCTATTTCCTCCCCAAAAAGCGATACAGCATATACCGGATTTACATATGCCTTGTCATATGCCCCGGGCAGCAGGTCGTCATATGTGCCGTCAAGAAGAAATCCCGCTTCTTTTCTGAAATATTCACCGTAGGGCTCCGGCAGGATATACTCACTCTTAAGCGATATCAGCCTCTCCTGCGCAAGAGCCGCTCTCTCAAACAGTACATTACAGTCCGGCAAATCCGACATATATTATCCCTCCCCAAAGGATCAGCGATATAAGAGATACGGCAAATCCCAGTCTCGGCAGTATGGGAAACACATCAGCCTCCGTGAGAGCCGTGCTCCCGAGCCCCAGACCTATAAAGCTGAAAATGATCGCAAGGAAACCCGCTGCTCCCATTCTATCGGCGGTCTCCGCCTTGTTTCCTATAGTTATCACTGTAGCAAGCAAAAAGGAAATGAGTGACATCATCCCGAAAAAAAGTGCCATCATTCCCTTTGTAGAGTGTTTATTGCTTGTAAACCTGTATCTCTTCTCAAACAGAGCCATTTGTCAGTCTTTCGCCCCGTACTGCGCATAATAATCGTCTATGGCTCTTTTCAGAGTGTCATCGATAACAAGCCTTCCGCCCACCTCATGTGCCGTAAGATACTCGATGACCTCGCCCATAGTGACTATGGCATGTGTCGCAAAGCCGTGTGTGTCTGATATCTCCTTTAGCGCGGACTTCTCGCCCTCGCCCCTTTCCTGTCTGTCCACGGACACACACATACCGACCACCTCGACCTTACCCTGAGCCTCCAATATGGGAAGTGTCTCTCTGATGGACGTACCTGCAGTAGTGACATCCTCGATGATAACCACCCTGTCTCCGTCTCCTATCGGGCCTCCGAGCAGTATGCCCTTATCTCCGTGATCCTTTACCTCTTTCCTGTTGCTGCAATATCTGATATCTGCTCCGAAGTCTTCAGACAGTGCTATTGCTGTAGCGACAGAGAGCGGTATACCCTTGTAAGCCGGACCGAAGAGCACATCAAAGCCGGTGCCGAAGGTCTCAGCTATGGCCTTCGCATAGTACTTTCCAAGCTGTCTCAGCTGTCCGCCTGTCCTGTAAAAGCCGGTATTTACAAAAAAAGGTGTCTTCCTGCCGCTTTTAGTCGTGAAGTCACCAAAGCGCAGCACCTCACAATCCAGCATAAATTCGATAAATTCTTCCTTATATCGCTCCATTGATATCCTCCAGCATGTCCTTTACAGCCTCTCTTGATGCATCCGCAAAATGCAGCGCGTCAAATCTGTCCTTGTACGGTTCCTTGGTATATGCCGCTATGATACCGCGGCTTGAATTAACTATGGCTCCCAGCCCGTCCTTATTAAAAAATGCCTTAAGATCCGATGCCTTGCCTCCCTGTGCCCCATAGCCCGGCACCAGTATGTAGGTGTGCGGCATAAGTCTTCTGGCAGTCTCACCCTGTGCCGGATATGTCGCTCCGACGACGGCTCCCACATTACTGTATTCGCCATCCATTGACTCTGCACCCCACTCACATACCTTATCCGCGACATGCTCATAGAGCGGTCTGCCCTCCATATCCTTATCCTGAAACTCGCCGCTGGACGGATTGGAGGTCTTTACCAGCACAAATATACCCTTGTCGCATTTGTTGCATATGTCAACAAATGGCTTTACTCCATCCGTGCCGAGATAAGGATTGACGGTCGCGAAGTCCTCATCAAACGGTCTGTATGTCTTATTTCCCACGGTTATCTCACCCAGATGTGCTATAGCGTATGATTCGGAGGTGGAGCCTATATCTCCTCTCTTTACATCCCCTATCACTATGAGTCCCTTTTCATGGCAGTAGTCTACGATCTCCTTATATGCGATAAGTCCCGGTATACCGAACTGCTCATACATGGCTATCTGCGGCTTTACCGCAGGGATCAGGTCGTATGTGGCATCCACTATCGCCTTATTGAAGGCAAGCACCGCCGCCGCTGCCGCCTCAAGTGTCTCGCCCTTTTCTTCTGTCGCGTTTTTCTTTAAATGCTCCGGTATGAACTTAAGGTTCGGATCGAGCCCGACCACCACCGGTGCTTTTTTGTTTACTATCTCATTTATCAGCTTTGATATCATAGGTCCTCCTGTCGGCAAACTCCTGTATCTTGCCATCATTCCAGTTCTGCACAGGTCTGTAATATCCTGTGATCCTGGAGTACACCTCCGTCACCTTGCCGCACTTGGGGCATATCCTCTGCTCGCCCGCTATATAGCCATGCTCCGGACACACCGAATATGTGGGAGTGATCGTGTAATACGGCAGCCTGTAATTATCTGATATGGTCTTCACAAGCTGCGCCGCCGCCTTCCAGTCCGGCAGCTTCTCGCCAAGAAAGGCATGAAAGACCGTACCCGATGTATATAATGTCTGAAGCTCATCCTCCTTATCGAGTGCCTCGAAGATATCATCGGTAAAGCCTACGGGCATATGCGATGAATTCGTATAATAAGGAGTCTCTCCGGGTCCTCCCGCAGTGATGATATTTGGATATTTCATTCTGTCATGCTTTGCAAGCCTGTATGCGGTACTCTCTGCCGGAGTTGCCTCAAGATTGTACAGATCACCGTACTGCTCCTGATAGGATATCAGTCTCTCCCTCATATGCTTCAATACCTTCTTGGTAAAGGCAAGAGACCTTTCATCAGTCAGATCCTTCTTTATCCAGCCTGCATTAAGGCATGCCTCATTCATGCCTACCAGACCTATCGTCGAGAAATGATTCTTAAACGAGCCCAGATATCTCTTGGTATACGGATACAGTCCCTCATCCAGAAGCCTGGATACCAGACTTCTCTTTATCTTGAGCGATCTTGCCGCGATGTCCATCAGCCTGTCGAGCCTTGTGAAAAAATCCTCCTCGTTTATGGAAAGATACGCCAGTCTCGGCATATTCAGCGTGACGACTCCTATGGAACCTGTCGACTCACCCGATCCGAAGAATCCTCCGCTCTTTTTGCGCAGCTCTCTGAGATCCAGTCTCAGCCTGCAGCACATAGACCTCACATCGGAAGGCTGCATGTCCGAGTTCACGTAGTTTGAGAAATACGGTGTCCCGTATTTACTCGTCATTTCGAAGAGAAGCTTATTGTTTTCGGTCTCTGACCAGTCAAAATCCTTTGTTATCGAGTAAGTAGGTATAGGATACTGAAACCCTCTTCCGTCCGCGTCACCCTCTATCATAGTCTCGATGAAGGCACGGTTTACCATATCCATTTCCTTCTTACAGTCCTTGTAGCAGTAGTCCTGTGGCTTGCCTCCGACTATCGCAGGCATATCCGCGAGATCATCCGGTACGGTCCAGTCCAGGGTGATATTTGTAAATGGTGCCTGACTGCCCCATCTGGACGGGGTGTTTACACCGAATATAAACGACTCCACACACTGCTTTACTTCTCTGTAGGAGAGGTTGTCTGCCCTTACAAACGGTGCCAGATAAGTGTCAAAGGAAGAAAATGCCTGAGCTCCTGCCCACTCATTCTGCATTATGCCGAGGAAGTTTACCATCTGGTTGCAAAGCACCGACAGATGCTTCGCCGGAGAAGAGGATATCTTTCCCTTTATACCGCCGAGTCCATCCTGCAGAAGCTGCATCAGAGACCAGCCGGCACAATAGCCTGTAAGCATGGAGAGGTCATGTATGTGCATATCACAGTTCCTGTGAGCATCTGATATCTCCTGATCATATATCTCAGACAGCCAGTAGTTTGCAGTCACTGCTCCGGAGTTTGAGAGGATAAGTCCTCCCACGGAGTACGTTATAGTGGAATTCTCCTTTACCCTCCAGTCCTCGTTATGCACGTAAGAATTGACCACATCGCGGTAATTCAGGATGGCGGAATTCATGTTGCGCACATGCTCTCTCTGCTTTCTGTAGAGGATGTATGCCTTTGCGACCTCCGTAAAGCCTGCCTGATTCAGTACCTTCTCCACGGAGTCCTGTATATCTTCCACTCCTATGGCATCGTTTACTATCTTATCCTCAAAGTCTGCCGTCACCCTTAGTGCGAGCAGATCTATGATATCCCCGTTATACTGCTTCTCACAGGCGACAAAAGCCTTTATTATGGCATCATTTATCTTCTTTATGTCAAAATCCGTCTTTTTGCCGTCTCTTTTCACCACATAAAACATTTATACCTACCTCGTTGAAAGAAACTCGTTTTCTCTTACTGCCTCCTGATCCGCAGGATATCTCTCCAGATACTCAAGCATTAGTGCCTTGGCCTTTTCAAAGCCGCCCATGTATTCATAAGCCGTGATCCGGTTAAACCTGAGTGACTGATCCATGGCCGGATCTCCGGTCTCCAGCCCCTTGTTAAAGGCATCCAGTGCCGCAGCATAATCCTCCAGACTCATAAGGCAAAGCCCCAGCTGATTGAGCACCTGCGCATTACCCGGATCTGTCTCAAGATATGTCCGATAAAGCGATGCAGCATAGTTCATGTCGCCAAGTGCCTCATAGGTCCTTCCCAGATACAGGGTCGCCTGTGAATCATTCCCCTCGTTTACGGCAAGCTCAAGACTTTCCTTGGCCTTTTCATACTCTCCCATACAGTAGTAAAGCCTGCCCTTTTGGAAGTAAGACAGCTTGGTATTGAGCTCCATGGCATTTTTCAGATATCTCTGACCGTCATCACCAAGCCCTGCCTCGGACAGTGCCTCATATATCTGTATGTAAAGATCCGGATCATCCGGTGACAGGCGGATCGCCTTATCAAAATCAGATTTGGCATTGTCTGTATCCTGCAGCGCAAGATATGTCCTGCCTCTAAGATAGAAAGCGTCAGACTCCTTAGGATAAAGCGCAAGGATCGCGGAATATGTCTCGTTGGCTTCTCTGATATCTCCCAGGCGATACTGCGATATGGCAAGATAATAAGATGTATCCACATCCATATCCTTCACAAATCCTCCATTAGAGGAAAGTGAATCGATAAACTCCTTTTCGGCAGCCTCATAATCGGACAGCCCCATCCGCGCTATGCCTCTGGTCCTGTGTACCAGCCTCATATCCTCACCGGATTTCTCTGCGGCATCCAGTATCTCTATGGCCTTATCATATTCCCCGGACTCTATAAGACTGCTCGCCTGCAGCACGTATTCCGTCTTGTCTCCGCAGCCTGAAAGCATCATCACTGCCATAATAAGTACAGCCAGTATGTGACTCTTCGCGGCAATGCCTGTGACCCTGTCAGTTGGCAGCATATATCCTGTAGCAGTCCTTACCTGCTTCCTTGGCTTCGTAAAGCGCATTATCCGCCGCCCTGAACAGCGTATCATAATCTTCTCCGTCTTTTGCGTAAAAAGCAATACCTATGGAACAGCTGATGTGTACACTCTCTTTTCCGTCAGTCACATCGCTTCTGATCTTATCGTTAAGACGCTTTGCTCTCTCCGCAGCAACATCGGGAGTGGTATGGCTCATGAGCACCATAAACTCGTCTCCGCCCATCCTGCCTATGTAGTCCGTATCTCTGAAAACGTTTCTTATACTGTCCGCGACAAACTTTATGGTATCATCACCTATCCCGTGTCCCAGTGTATCGTTCACGGACTTGAAATTGTCGGTGTCTATCATAAAGAGCGCATGACAATCGTTAAACTCACTCCTCGTAAGCTGCGCCGCTACCGAAAGCTGCATCGCAGTCTTGTTCATAAGCCCCGTCATACCGTCTCTCTCCGCTTCGGTGCGCAGTCTCTCCTGCTCGAGCTTCTCCTCGGTAATGTCCTTAGCGGAGCCCACCATCCTGATGATCCTGTCATTTTTATCAAATGAGGCATAATTAAGCCTGTACCATCTGTATCTGCCGTCTTCATCCGGCATCCTGTACTCCACCACCCCTTTACCGGGATCTTTGGAGGCCGAGTTAAACACAGACTCAACCACATCTGCATCATCCGGATGCACGGACTCATAGACGTGTCCACTTTTAAATGCATGCTCAATGTTCTTCCAATGGCGGATGCCCATCGCATCCTTCATCGAAACAGACAGCGTATCGGAATCCACATCATAGTCATACTCGACATTATCGATGGCTTCCTCTATCAGCTTGAATCTTTCAGTCTCCATATACAGCTGCTCGTTTATCGACTGGAGCTGATTCTGTATGGCCTTTTGCTCGGTGATGTCGGTAAGTATGCAGAAGAAAGTCCTGCTCCCGTCATCACGACGTATCATTGTCGCGCGGTGGTTTATCCATGTGATATCATCCACGAGATTGAGCACTCTGTAGGTCAGCTCCACCTGCTCGAAAAACTGTATCTGAGCCTCCACATTATCTCTTATGCGTGCTCTGTCCTCCTTCATCACGAACAGACTGAAGCTGTCCATGTAATGACTTCTGAACTCCTGCTCAGCACATCCGAATATATTCAGCAGACCGTCATTCACATACAGTATCCTGCCTGTATCGGCATCATATGTCATTATGCCTCCGGGCATATTCTTATATAAGATGTCCAGCTCTGTACGAGCCTCCTTAAGCTGTGCAGTCAGTGCCGCGATCTTAGCCTCAAGCTCATCGCTGTCCCTTATGTGCTCCTTCCTTTCGACTCCACCCAGCTTTAGTGCCTCGCTGATCAACTCCGCCTCTCTGGAAGTAATATTACCTGTTATAGGTTCTGACAATTTCTCTGATATCCTTATTATTCTTATTATTTTTTATTAGAGTCAAAAGCCTCTTTGTGCAGGCACGATCGGATCTGTACCTTTTGACCCCGGCATCGTAACATATAGTAGTTTAAGCACTTTCGCTCAATCATGCAAGCGTTGTTGGCATGGATTATTGTTCTAAACAGACTCCTGATTGTCAGCAAGCTTTTTCGCGCGGTCTGCCTCTGTGAGCGAGTCTATGATCTCCTGCAGATCCCCGTTCATTATATCATCGATCCTGTACAGGGTCAGATGTATCCTGTGATCGGTCACTCTGCCCTGTGGGAAATTATACGTCCTTATCTTTTCCGAACGGTCTCCCGTGCCTATCTGACTGCGTCGCTGTGCAGACTCGGCATCCTGCTTCTTCTGAAGCTCAAGATCATAGAGCTTTGAACGGAGCAGCGCAAACGCCTTTGCCTTGTTCTGCAGCTGGGACTTTTCAGTCTGTGAGTAGATCACTATGCCTGTCGGATAGTGAGTGAGCCTGACTGCGGAGTCAGTGGTATTGACACACTGCCCACCGTTTCCGGATGCCCTCATGACATCTATACGTATATCCTTTTCATCGATGGCGACATCCACTTCCTCGGCCTCAGGCATTACCGCTACGGTTGCGGTCGAGGTATGTATCCTCCCTCCTGACTCCGTCTCGGGTACCCTCTGTACCCTGTGTACCCCGGATTCATATTTGAGAACCGAGTAAGCTCCTGCCCCTTTGACCATGAATGACACATTCTTCATGCCGCCTATACCCGTATCCTCATACTCCATGAGCTCCACGCTCCAGCCTCTCGACTCTATGAAATGCGTGTACATACGATACAGATCGGATGCAAACAATGCCGCCTCTTCTCCTCCGGCTCCTGCTCTTATCTCCATGATGACATTCCTGTCATCGTTTTCATCCTTGGGCAGCAGCAGGAGTCTGAGGCTCTGTATCAGTGCGGGCTGTCTGTCTTTTGCTTCCGCAAGCTCCGCTCTGGCCAGCTCCTTCATCTCAGGATCGCTCTCCTCATCTATGAGCTGAAGCGACTCTTCTATATTCCTCTCGTTATCCTTGTATGCCTTGTATGCCTCTACCACCGGAAACAGTGATGCCTGCTCCTTCATGAGTGCCATATACCTGCTGCTGTCCGAGGCAGCATCAGGCTCGGATATCCGCCTCATGAGCTCGTCGTATTTCAATACTATATTCTCAACATTTTCAAACATGATCCAATCCTCAATAATATGTTTTTGGCAGATGCTGAGTATCCTGTGCGTTTCGCGCTGTGACCACTCTGTCATTATGCGAATAGTCCTTTAATACCCGCACATCAGTAAATCCGTGCTCCGAGAGCAGCTCAGTCACTGACTGTCCCTGATCATATCCTATCTCAAGAAAAATCCTGCCGCTCCGTTTCAGGTGCTTCCCTGCCTCTTTTGCGATCGTCCTGTAATATCTGAGGCCATCGTGATCCCCGTCCAGTGCGATACGCGGCTCGTGCTCCCTGACCTCCGGCATAAGCGTATCCACCACCTCTGATCGTATATAAGGCGGATTCGACACGATATAATCAAAGGAGCCCTCCACCTTTTCAAACATATCTGACTGTATCCAGTCCACAGATATGTGCATGCCTCGAAACACATCTTCCGAGAGGCTGTCTATGTTATGTAAACCCTTATTCCTTGATGACTTTGCACTCGATGAGAAGAAGATCGCCTCTTCATTCTGTTGCGCGATATCCAGTGCCGCCCGTGAAATATCCGTACCTGTGCCCTTTATGCCGTTTTTGTATCTCATCAGTGAAAGAAGGATGCATCCCGATCCCGTACACACATCGAGTACCGATGCCCCGTCCTCTACCACTCGCATCATCTCCTCTACCAGATACTCGGTGTCAAATCTCGGGATGAGCACATTCCTGTCCACGATAAACTCCAGACCCATGAAGTCCGCCCTGCCGGTGATGTACTGGGTGGGGATATGTGCCGCCCTCTTCTCCAGCAGCAGCTCATATCTATCCGTCTCCCGTTCCGATGCCTCGCGATCACCGTCAGCAAGGAGTCTGCCCCTGCCTATTCCGGTGACGTGTTCAAAGAGTATCAGCGCATCGGTGTCGGCATCCTCCAGACCTGCAGCCTGAAGCCTTTTCTTCCCAAGCCCGGCAAGCTCTCTGTATATCACCTTGTATCAGCCCCTCCAGCCTGTCCGGGAGCTCCCTCCCTGCCGGTATCCCCGAAGCTCTCATTCAGGAAGCTCCTCCAGTCAAAAACCTCCTCTACCGAGCGTATACCGACCTCTATCATCTCATCATCAGGCTCTCTTGTGGTCAGCTTTTGCAGCCAGAGTCCCGGCTTGCTTATCATCTTTATCAGCGGATTGTCAGACCTGCCCGCAAGTCTGATAAATTCATATGATACTCCTGCGATGACAGGTATAAGCACTATCCGCAGCACTACCTTAAGCATACGTATATCTGTCCGGATGAAGGCAAAAAAGATTATAGATATCACCATTACATAGAGCAGAAAGCTGGTACCGCATCTCCTGTGCTCCCTGCTGGACCGCCTGACATTCTCTACATTAAGCGGCATTCCCGCTTCGAGACAGTTGATGCATTTATGTTCGGCCCCATGGTACATAAAGACTCTTCTTATATCCTCCATCATGCTTATCAGCTTTATATAGCCTATAAATATGATAATCCTTATGAGTCCCTCTATGAGCGACAGCACTATCCCCTCTCCGACCAAGGGTCTGAACACGAGACTCGCCAGATAGGGCAGCACCATAAATAAGCCAAGAGCCAGTATCACCGCCACTATCATAATAACGGCCGAGAGTATGGTATCCCCTGCACCCCTCTTACTCTCTGCTGCTGCGTCCGTCTCCTCCGGCTGCTCTCCTTCATCGGATGCTGTCTCTGCACTCTGCATATAAATATCCGAGGAAAAGTTAAGCGTAGAAAGCCCCAGCACCAGAGAATCTATGAAAGACAGAATACCTCTCACTATAGGTATCTTATATACGGCTTTGCCGGGCACTATCCCCTTGTATTCATCCTTTTTTACGATGATGCTCCCGTCGGATTTACGCACTGCGACAGCATATTCGTCCTTGTTGCGCATCATTACGCCTTCCATTACCGCCTGTCCGCCTATGCCTGAATAGACGCTGCCGGATATCGGACACACCTTTTCTTCCATATAAAGCCTTTCCTGCCTATAATTTTAAATATAAAAACACCGCCATCTCCGCAGAGGAAATGACGGTGCTTTAAATAATCTAATTCTTTGACGCTGCAGCGTACTTCTTGTTGAACTTCTCGATACGTCCGTCAGCCCGTGCCGCCTTCTGCTGACCTGTGTAGAACTGATGGCACTTCGAGCATACCTCAACCCTGATCTCCGGAAGGGTCGATCCAACTGTAAAGGTATTGCCGCAATGACAGGTAACTGTCGCCTGATGATATTCAGGATGTAAATCTGCTTTCATTTTCTTTTCCTTTCTGTGAGCCGAAGGTTTCCGACCTGCGGCTGCTTTTATTATCTATGGCAGGTCACAAAACTCTCTTGTTTTTGACACCTGCTCCGCGCCGAGCGTTGTATATGTTATCACAATGATCTGCAAAACACAAGCTTATTCAATAGAATCTTATCTTTTTGACCATATCTACGAACTCTCTGTTGTTCCTCGTCCTCGAAAACAGATCTATCAGCTTGTCTGTAGCATCCTCGGGCTTCATGGAATTCATGGCCTTACGGACTATATCTATACCCTCGAGCTCTGATGGCGTAAGCAGCAGATCATCGCGTCTGGTGGAGGACTTGGCAAGGTCTATTGCCGGAAATACCCTTTTCTCCTGCAGCTTTCTGTCGAGCACCATCTCCATGTTTCCCGTTCCCTTAAACTCCTCATAGACCACATCGTCCATCTTGCTTCCCGTATCCACAAGTGCCGTGGCGAGTATGGTGAGAGAGCCTCCCTCTCTCATGTTTCTCGCTGCTCCGAAGAACCTCTTGGGCATATGAAGTGCAGCAGGATCGAGACCACCTGACAGCGTACGCCCTGAAGGTGGCACCGTAAGGTTATATGCCCTTGATAGTCTCGTGATGGAATCAAGGAGTATCATGACATCTCTTCTTGACTCTACGAGTCTCCTTGCTCTCTCTATTACCATCTCCGACACTCTCTTATGATGCTCGGGCAGCTCATCGAATGTGGAATATATGACCTCTACATTCTCACCCTGGATAGACTCCTTGATATCCGTGACCTCCTCAGGTCTCTCATCTATCAGCAGTATGATGAGATGCATTTCGGGATTGGCTCTTGTCACTGCCTTTGCCACTGCCTTGAGCAGAGTGGTCTTTCCGGCCTTAGGCGGTGATACTATCATGCCTCTCTGTCCCTTACCGATAGGGCTTATCAGATCCATGATACGCATTGCGATATTGTTGTTTCCCGCCTCAAGATGTATCCTCTCATCCGGGAACACCGGTGTCATATCCTCAAAGTTATATCTTTTTGCCGCTTCCGAGGGATGCATACCGTTTATACTCTTTACATAGAGCAGAGCAGAGAATTTTTCATTTCCCGTCTTCACTCTGGTATTTCCCACAATGATATCTCCGGTCTTAAGATTAAATCTTCTGATCTGACTCGGAGCCACATACACATCATTCTCACCGGGCAGATAATTTTCACACCTTATAAACCCGTAGCCGTCCGACATTACCTCCAGTATGCCGTTTGCCACTATGCCCGAATCAAGCAGCTCCTTTTCCTCGGGTACACCATCACCCTCTCCGTGAGCATGCTCCTCGCAGGAGCCATCCCCGTGCTGCTCCGCGTGCTTCTTTCCGCGCCCCTCATGCTGAGGCTTTTCCCTGTCTTCAGCTGTCTCGGCCGACTTTCCCTCAGCTGCAGCTGTGCCGCCTGTCTGCACGCCTTTCTCACTTTCCTTCACCAGCAGATCTATAAGCTCTGCCTTCTTCATAGTAGAAGTGCCCTTCAGCCCCTGTGATTTCGCGAGCTCCTTAAGCTGTGCCAACGGCAAAGTTTCGAGTTTTTCCCTCATTTTGCTTTTCCTCTGACCTGAATCCCAGTTGTCAATACTTTTATAAATGCTTCCAATCGGTTCTTTACTTAATGGGTATCTTTCTCTGAATATGATCTTTGATCACGATTTGAAATAAAGACATAAGTATGATACAACGAAGGAATGAATAAAGCAAGCCTTAAATCATTTCACTCCACCGGGGAATTCGGCAGAGGTTTTTACCGTAACCACTGTGGGCCGACTGCCATAACAAACCTTATAATCACAGCCCGACAGACACGCGAGGGCAGAGAGATCCCCACTGAGGAGGCTGCCCGTGTATTTGAGTCAGTAGCTTCTATGGGGAGACGTTATCTCATATACAACAGAAAGCACGGCACCACTGATCTGTTTCTGTGGTTCTACGTCAATGCAGCCTTCAAAGCAAATTGCGAAGGCATGCTCCGGCCGGGACACAGATATACGCTCAGTCCCAAAAACGCAAGAAAGGTACTGGCACGCGGCAGCTTTTTGCTGCTGGAGGTGTTCGGACATCCCAAATACGGCTGGCATCAGATGGTAGTGTATGATGTTGACGAAGCCGGTCACTTCATAGCTGCCGACGGCTTCGAGCCCCGTCCTGTCCTCCTCGACGATCACACTATCGGCAGAGGATTGTTCCTGGAAATAAAGACCCCGCAGCAGGCTGCGGGGCATAGATGACACTTAATTTCTTTCTTTCATATTCCTTATGGGGATGTTTGCGTAAAGTGCAGGTCCCGTCTTCTCTTCGGAGCCTTCTCCCTCCGACTGTGTGATCTTGATGTCAAGACCCTCTCTGTCTATCTCGACGTACTTGGAAAGCACCTCTATGATATCATTCTTTATCCTCTCCATTATTTCAGGTGAGCAGGACGATCTGTCCGATACGAGTACCAGCTTGAGTCTGTCCTTAGCGGTCTCGCCGGATGACTTTCTTCTAAAAAAATCACTGAATCCCATAGCCGCCTCCCGTCAGTTCCTGCCAAAGAGCTTTGCAAAAAAGCCCTTTTTCTTTTTGAGGTCAAGATAAGGCACATCCTCACCCATTATCCTGTGACAGATGTTGATATATGCCTGTCCGGCAAGCGACTCGTCTCCGGCAAGAGGCTCTCCGTTATTGGTAGCCACCACGATCTGCTCGTCATCGGGTACGACACCTATCAGGCTGATACCGAGCACCTCCACTACATCCTCAGCACTCATCATATCTCCGCGCTCTACCATATCGGTGCGAAGTCTGTTTACTATAAGACGTACATCCTCGAGCTCATTAGCCTCCAGCAGTCCGATGATCCTGTCGGCATCCCTTACAGCGGACACCTCAGGTGTCGTGACTATGAGTGCTCTGGTAGCTCCGGCTATGGCATTCTTAAAGCCCTGCTCTATTCCTGCCGGAGAATCCATGATAACATAATCAAATTCCGCTTTCAGCTCCTCCGCTACCTTTGCCATCTGCTCCGGTGTGACAGCTGACTTGTCTCTGGTCTGTGCAGCAGGCAGGAGGCACAGTCCCTCATATCTCTTATCCTTGATAAGAGCCTGCTTCAGCTTGCAGTTACCTTCCACAACATCCACGACATTGTATACGATACGGTTTTCAAGACCCAACACCACGTCGAGATTTCTGAGCCCTATATCGGTATCCACAAGCACCACCTTTTTGCCGAGCTTCGCAAGCCCGGTACCGATATTTGCAGTG
>JAGBNR010000115.1 GCA_017634315.1 Lachnospiraceae bacterium | reverse complement strand
TAAGCCTCAAATATCCTGAACTTATCGTAGTTTATCTCCTCCATCCTCTTGCCGATCTCTGACAAAGAGTTCCACATGGATCTGACATCCTGCGACGGAGTCTCGGGTACATCCACCATGGTGCGGCCCAGTGCCACGTCTCTTATTGCATGCTCAAAGGCTCTGAGATCCAGCGACAGCAGATAGAAGATAAACGCTATGATCAGACTGCCGAGGATGAATACGGCAAAAAACAGGATAAGCACCTTTTTCCCGTCACTCCACAGTCCGTTCTCATTTGAATCGGGTATACCTATCGTGACCAGCATATAGTCGGATGACAGATCCTTCTCAGGCATACCGACGGCTATCATGTCGCTGTAGCCCAGCCTGAATGTCTTGTAGCTTGCGGTATTTGTCCTTCTCACCTGATCCTGCAGGGTACTCAGCGCACTCCCGTACACATAGGATGCGCTCTCCCTGGCATGTCCCCAGGCATCCAGTACTATCATGCCGGTCCGCTTGTCCATGACAAACACGTCATAATAGATAGCCTTATTGTAGCCGCTGGTAGCGAACTTTCTCAGATCCAGGACATCATCCCTGTACTCCTGACTGTCGTAATAGGCTATGCTGCCGTAATCCGTGGCATTAAAAGCAGGGAAATAATCGAGCTCCTGTCTCATGGCAAGCACACTGTAGCGCACATTGCTCCTCACCGCATTGGTGCCGTACTGTCTCCACAGAAACATGATCGCCGAGGCGACGATGATAAGATACACGAGCTCGGTGATGACAAAGACATAAAGGCTCCTGTTTCTCCTGCGGAGCAGCATGTATATGACCGCCATCAGTATGAACCAGATGATCAGTCCCCCGAGCCACCACAGTACATAGTTGGAGTACAGCGATATCTGCTGGGCGATATTGAAATGCATCCTGTCTACCGCATACTTTACCCTGAGATCCGGAGCGAACCTGCCTGTAGGCTGATCCGCATCCGTGAGTATCACTATGTCCTCGCCGTTATAATAGGCACTGTCAAAAAACTGTGCTCCGTCGCTCTCCCTGTAGATGATCGACAGCGGACGCTCGAGACTCTGCAGATACTCTTCAGTCACCATCTCCATGTCGTTAGAGCTCCTGCCGCCCCCGCTTATCTCCGTGAGCATATCTCCGGGAAGCTCGTACACATTTGCCGTATCTCCGTCTATACCCACAGTGCTGATATACATGCTGTCCCCGATCACATCTATGCTCTCTACCTCTTCGTCTTCATCGAGCACAAAGGGGGCTGTCGCCGATACAAGGTCAAGATATGCATCATAGAGGGATATCTTATATACGGCATAGTCATCAGACTCGCCTGCGTATACAGCTGTGCTTACGGCATATACACTGTCGTTCGCGACATCGATACAGCTCATGGCATCCGTACCGAGCACACCGGTATTTGCCATGCCGAGCACATCTCCGGTGCTGTTTATCAGGTATATCCTGCCCTTTTTATTCCAGTTCTCCATGAAATACACACCGGAGGTGGCGGCTATACCCTTGCTGAACTCCGTATATTCGGGCTCATGCCGTATATCATCCACCGCCTCTGCGAGAAAGAAAAGCGAGACCAGTACGCTAAGTATACACAGACATGCTATTATACGGCTCCTCATATTCATTGCTGCAGTGACTCCGTTCCGATGTTCTTGAAGCTGTTAAAAAATATCCTTAAAAACGGCACATCCCCCCACACCAGATGCGTGAGCAGGAGTATCAGTGCCACTATACCGAGTATCAGGGATACCCAGAATAAAATCCCGAAGAGCGTATCCGCATTCCTGTAAAAAAAGCTCTTTATCCTGACGAGCAGCCTGCGCTTCTCCACCGGGGCGGAGGCTATCATCAGGTCACGGTACAGCTCCGTAAAGCGGCTGTAGCTGTGATTTGCCGACTTTTTTGAGAGGAGCTCGTAGCTTATATTCTTCTCATCGGATTTGGTCTCGAGCACGGAGAGCATGATATCCGCGCACTTTACCGCGCACTCCCGCTCCCCCTTGCTCCTGTCCAGCTCCTTAAGATCCATGCTGTAGCCCAGATATATGCTGTCATCCCTCGCAAGATTTATAAGTGACTGCTCGAGTATCAGGTAGAGCAGCGGATACGGCAGTCCGCATGAGATGCAGGTGAGCATCAGGTTTATGCATATATTCTCGCAGCGATGCAGCGTATATGCCTCCCCGACGAAAAAGGTACTGAGCGGTCTCTCCTGTCTATACGGAAAGACAAGGATATATGAGTTGCCGTTGGTAAAAGAGTCTGTCAGCACTCCCTCGGAAGAGGGTCTGCCTATAGCTCCGCGTCGGCCGCTCTCTATCTCCATCAGGGTCTTTACGGTCTCATGGTCATTTATGACGACAAGCGTATATTCCCTGCCATCCCGAGCCCCCATGGGTCTCGCTGTATAGCAGTCATTCACCGGTCCCTTGAATATAGTGGAGACCACCGTATAGCTCATATCCCGGGACTGAAAGGTCATCCCTTGTCCTCAACAGCCGGAGCCGCCTGCGCAGGATCATCCAGCATCTTCTTCCTCACGATCGCATATGCATAGGTGCATATGACGGGCATATCGGTACAGTAAATGCGTATCTCGTACACACCCTCCTTGGCAGGAGCGGTATATATGCCGTCCGAACTTATCTCTCCGCTGGCCGGAGCCGTGAGCTCATATGTCACGCTTACATTCTTCATGTTGTTGAATCTGACACCGAAGAAATGGCTCTCCTTGGTACCCATTATGACCGTCGGAGTATCTACGGATATACTCTTATCGTAGTAATCCTCGGTGAGCTCCATATCATCTCCCGAGGGGAATCTGATCGCTACCCAGCGGAATGAGAGCACCAGATACTCGACATTCCTGAGGAGACGTGCCGCCACTACGAAGCTTCCCTTTTCATTGAGCACCTTTACCGCAGTCTCCACATCGGCAAGACGCTGATTGTTGTAGCTGAAGAGATCGGGATTGCCGTATATGGTGCTTTTCTGATTGGCTCCCATCTCAGGATCATCAGACACGAAGCTGTAGCCTATATCCACGTACACATTGCCCTGCCCCAGACCATGGGCTATCTCGCCGGAGTACCGGATGTCTCCCTCTCTCGCGTTGCGTCCCAGCGGGATCTCAAGCGTGCCTGTAGCTATGTTTGACAGCTCGCTCCGCCTTGAAGAGTATGCCGTATCTCTTGCCGTGCCCGCGCTCTCCCTCTGCTTCATCAGCTCCACCGGCTTGATGTAATACGACATAAAGTCGTTTCTCATCAGCTCCTGCGACGGTGTCATGACATATTGCTTTACAGACTCCTCTGTGATGCTGTCTATGATATAGCTGTTGCTGGTACGCACGAGCCTGATATCCGCAAGCGGCACAGAGTCATCGGGAAGCTGTGCCCCTATCATCTCGAGGTTTGTCTTGCCTATCTCGCGGCTCACCAGCTCCAGCGGCGAAGCATCGGAGAGCCTTACTCTTATGGAGAAATGTGCCGCGGTATTTATCGCGGACTCGTCCTCATAGGCTCTCGCCGTCCCGCTGCGCAGTATCAGCTCGCTCTCTATCGCTGACGTATCCTCTACCCTGACCCAGTACTCTTTTCTCAGCACTCCGTCCTTTTTAAGCGATATATCCTCTGCTCCTATCTCTATCTCATGCTCACCGTCTGCCGTGACAAATACGGGGGTCTCGAGTATCCCTCTGCAGGTGAGCTTCACATCCTCATCTCCGGTCTTTTTTATCTCGAGCACGATCTTTACCGTCCTGCCCTTGCATACTATGGACGGCATCAGTATCTGCCCTGTGTAATTGTCACTCCTGAACATCACCTCGGATGTCAGAAACTCGGTATCAAAGCCGGGAGCATCGTCCAGCTCGCTCTTGTCCTGCAGGAAGAGCTCATATCCTTCGGCTATGCGGTTGTACTCGTACTCCCTGTCGTCCTCCTTGTGATTCACCGAGTAGACGCTGTGTACGTCCTGCTCCCTGAACCTGACCTTGAGCCTCGCCACATCGCCTGTGAGACTGTCAAAGCCCTCTATGGCCGACAGCTTCTTGACTGCCGAGGAGTCGATGATCACATTTCTTCCCGATCCGTCTATGGCCGCTCCGCTCTCTATGAGCACGGACTGGTCATCAAGGCTGAAGACTCCCATGCCGCATATGATCCCGCGTCCGTACATCAGATTATTCAGGAAGCGTCCCTTATTGATGTGGTAGTTCTGCTCCGCCTGGAAATCCGCGCTTGTGAGCATCTTTCCCGGATAGTATCTGTTTCTTTCAAATGGATATAGTTGATTGCTGCTCATGTCTCCCCCGGTGATTTAGGATAGGTGTTTTACGATACATTGACATAAAAACTCAACGTAAAATATTTTATCACCAGAAAGGACACACTAAGGACACAGCATTTTGTGGCTTTTTGTGAAAAAAACACAATATATTATATATATATCATGTATATATTATGTAAAGTCGATCAGGTTCTTCACCGCAACATATTCACGCGTATATTTCTGCGGTGGTATGAGACCTCCGGAGAAGCTCTTAATCAGCTCCTCCTCCATATCATTTCCTGTGGAAAAGGAGAGCATCATATCCGACATTCGCTCCCCGTAGACTGAGACAAGCTTGCTGTCAAGCAGGCGGAAGCAGTCTAGGAGCAGCTCCGGATGCTCCTTTTTGACATACATATAATCAACGAGGATTCCTTTAGTGAAAGCCTCGCATGAGAGTACTGCCATGATCTCGGCACCGTCAAAGACTGCTGACAGGAGACCGGTCATCTCTTCCTTTCCCAAAAGAGTCTCCAGAGCTCTTTTTTGGGCAGAGGTACACTCTCCCAGTGTCTTAGCCTTTTTCGGAGACCTGCCGTGGATATGTTTCCTGTACAGCTTTGAATAATAGAGTGTTCCGAAGGATACGGCATATTCCGTTACACCCGGGAATAATCCGTAGCCATCCCTTGTAAATAACGTCATCAGGTTATCTTCTGCCGGCATGATACAGCGAAGAGATCTGCCTCCGGCCTCCCTGACGGCATCTTCGATCCCCCGCAGCAGCATACTCCCGGCATGTTTTCTCCTTTTGCTCTCAAAGACATAGAGAAACAGGATATCGGTCACGTCCCTGTCCGGGAGCAGGGCAGCAAACCCACTCAGGACATCATCGTCATCTGCGGCCACAAGATACTCACAGTCCTCAGGCAGATGATAATGCATACGAGCGGCATAAGCCCTCAGTTCCTTCTTTTTTTTATCCTTAGGGTCAACTCGAAATACTCTCATAGTCATCATGCCATCAGCCTTGCGTAGATATCCTCAAGTGTCGGATAGGTCTTCTCACCCGGACTTGTCGCACGCTTCACATCCTTTTCATTATATCCCAAGGAGAGCATGGTGTTGTAGTACATCCGGTACTCATCCGTATCAGTATCGGGCTGCTGACCGTTTACCCCGAAGACGGTGTTGTAGATCATGACTGCATTTTCCCTGGCCAGACCGTGGAAGCAATCCTTCCAGGTGGCATAG
>JAGBNR010000114.1 GCA_017634315.1 Lachnospiraceae bacterium | reverse complement strand
GCAGAGGTATCAAGACATGTATTTATGCCTCTGTCCTTTGCTTTCTTAAACAATTCCAAAAGGAAGTCTATCTGCAGCAGTGCTTCGCCTCCCGACACGGTGATGCCGCCGTCCTTACCCCAATAGGATCTGTACCTCTCTGCTTTGTCCAACAGCTCGTCCGCCTCCATAAACTGAGTGCATCTGGATCTGTCCCAGGTGTCCACGTTGTGACAGTATTTGCACCTCATGTTGCATCCGTATAGGAAAATAAGATATCTGATCCCCGGTCCGTCTACCGATCCGAACGACTCAAGTGAATGTATTGCTCCCTGCATGATTTTTCCTTTCGTCTTTAATGTATTTTACCTGCACATAATATTATATCAGAGTTTCACCGATAGAATATTCCATATTATCCCTCCCATACACACTGCGGATGCTGTTGACTTCTGTAAAGCCCTCCTGCCTATTGAATGCGATGGCAATCACAATATTTCTGTCCTTCTGATCCTCTATACTGGTTATGGTTACGTTTCTGTTCAGTGTAACACAAGAAAGCTTATTCGTCCTTAAAAATCTCAGAATGCCTTCAACATAAAGCTCACTGTCCACAACCCCTTCTTCCGGCACAAATTCCGGTATATCACCCGCACCGCAGTCCATCACACGGCATATGCCTTTCACACTATCAGGAGAAATGATAAAGCCCGGAGTGTTTTTCAACCCCGGGCTTTACTAAGCTTATTTGAAACGGCTTCCGCATCGCTCCGTTGCGCAGCAACTCCCGCGATGCTCATATGCATTCGTAATCCGCGCTATCGCGCTACTTACTCATGCATATTGCCTGATCTCATGTCGACTCGTCCGTGTGCATAAATGCCCACGTCCGGTCTCCATGGATCAAAGCCGTTTATGGCACGTCCTTGCGATGACGTCGTCCTGCTGCTCCTTTGTAAGGCTGATGAACTTAACCGCATATCCGGATACACGGATAGTGAAGTTAGCGTACTCAGGCTTCTCAGGATGAGCCTGGCAGTCAAGGAGCTTCTCTGTACCGAATACGTTGACATTGAGGTGATGCGCACCGTTATCAAAATATCCGTCCATAGCACTCACAAGCTTCTCAGCTCTTTCCTTATCATCATGTCCGAGAGCATCGGGGCTCATGGTCTGGGTATTTGAGATACCATCCAGTGAGTACTCGTAAGGGATCTTTGCCACTGAATTCAGTGAAGCAAGGAGTCCGCTCTGCTCTGCGCCGTATGAAGGTGAAGCACCGGGTGCGAAAGGCTTGTATGCCTCTCTTCCGTCAGGTGTAGCACCTGTTGCCTTACCGTAAACCACGTTTGAAGTAATGGTAAGGATGGAAGTGGTAGGCTCTGAGTTCCTGTAGGTATGATACTTCTTAACCTTTGTGATGAAGGTCTTGAGCAGCCATACTCCGATCTCATCAGCTCTGTCATCATCATTACCGTACTTAGGGAAGTCTCCCTCTGTCTCAAAGTTTGTAGCAAGACCAAACTCA
The DNA here is from genome assembly GCA_017634315.1 of Lachnospiraceae bacterium. Taxonomy (GTDB): domain Bacteria; phylum Bacillota; class Clostridia; order Lachnospirales; family Lachnospiraceae; genus NK4A144. The sequence continues at coordinate 4,908 of JAGBNR010000114.1, read as the reverse complement.
TCACGGATGACCTTGACCTTTGCATACTTGATGGCTGACAGTGAATCTATAACGTGTGAGAAGCCTGCGATACCTGTAGCGAATGTCCTTCTGAGGTCAGTATCAATAAGAGCCATCTCAGCTGCTTCATAGTAATACTTATCATGCATATAATGGATAAGGTTCAGGATATTTACATAGAGTCCTGCGAGCCAGTCAAGCATGAGATCATACTTGTGCATTACCTCATCATAATCAAGATACTCGGATGTGATAGGTGCAAGCTCGGGACCGCACTGCATGGGCTTGCCGGCCTTATCCTTATGCTTCTCGTCCTTACCGCCGTTGATAGCGTACAGGAGAGCCTTTGCAAGATTGGCTCTTGCGCCGAAGAACTGTATCTCCTTACCTGTCTGTGTAGCGGATACGCAGCAGCAGATGCTGTAGTCATCGCCCCATATAGGCTTCATGACATCATCATTTTCATACTGGATCGAAGAAGTCATGACAGAGATCTTTGCCGCATACTTCTTGAATGCATCACCCAGCTGTGAGCTGTAGAGCACCGTAAGGTTAGGCTCGGGTGAAGGACCCATGTTCTCAAGTGTGTGCAGGAATCTGAAGTCGTTCTTTGTAACCATCGAACGTCCGTCCATACCGATACCTGCCATCTCAAGAGTAGCCCATATGGGATCGCCGGAGAAGAGCTGGTTGTATGACTCGATACGTGCGAACTTAACCATCCTGAACTTCATTGTCAGGTGATCGATAAGCTCCTGAGCCTGGCTCTCTGTGAGTGTGCCCTCCTTGAGATCTCTCTCGATGTAGATATCAAGGAATGTCGAGATACGTCCGACTGACATAGCAGCACCGTTCTGAGTCTTGATAGCTGCAAGATAGCCGAAGTACAGCCACTGTATAGCTTCCTTCGCGTTCTTAGCCGGCTTAGAGATGTCGTATCCGTAGATCTTAGCCATCTCCTTCATGCCCTTCAGAGCCTTGATCTGATCAGCAAGCTCCTCACGAAGTCTGATCACATCATCTGTCATATCACCGTGACCGGTATTCTTCTTATCCTGTGTCTTCTTCTCGATGAGGTAATCGATACCGTAGAGAGCGATCCTTCTGTAGTCGCCTACGATACGTCCGCGTCCGTATGTATCGGGAAGACCCGTTACGATATGTGTGTGACGTGCAACCTTCATCTCATCCGTGTAAGCATCAAATACAGCCTGATTGTGAGTCTTGTGATACTCATTGAATATCTGGTTGTACTTATCGTTTACATGGTATCCGTACTGCTCGGCAGCCTCCTGAGCCATCTTGATACCGCCGTAAGGCATGAATGCCCTCTTAAGAGGCTTGTCTGTCTGCAGACCTACGATCTGCTCCAGATCCTTCATGCTCTCATCAATGTAGCCGGGACCGTAAGCCGTAAGTGAGGACACGATCTCTGTCTCACACTCAAGGACTCCGCCCTTGTCTCTCTCTGCCTTCTGGATCTCCTGCAGTCTGCCCCAGAGCTTGTTGGTGGCATCTGTCGGATCAGCAAGGAAGGACTCATCGCCGTCATAGGGTGTGTAGTTGTCCTGGATGAAATCACGGACATTCACATCATCAGTCCAATGAGTGCCCTTAAAGCCTCTCCACTCATTCTCAAATCTCATAGCTTCCTCCTCCTTATTATGGAAAAATGATTAATGAATAAAGTTTAAGAAATAAAGCTTTCCGATCTTATGCAGATAACTGCAGTCAGTAATCTGCGTCCGATCATCGACACCTTATTGTATACAATAACTTAACACCCTTGGAATTGCTTGTCAATTTAATACCGTATGTTTCTTAAAAAGTACAGAAACCGCTGAAATCCTGCATTTAAACCTGTACATTTTAATTAATTTGCCGGTACTATCAGACAAGTGATTGTGTCAGATAATTTATTTACGGGGTACTATGTCAGTGTTATTATTGATATCGGGGTCTCAAGTCCCAGCTTCTTTATTGTGCAGGCACGATCGGATTTGTACCTTTTGACCCCGGCATCATTATATATTACGATACATTTTATAAATATCATACACAGAAAGGTAACGATCCATGGATAATTATCATATAGATACAAAATGCGTACAGGCGGGCTATCGCCCGGAAAACGGCGAGCCCAGACAGATCCCCATCATACAGTCCACCACCTTCAAATATGATTCGAGCGAGGAGATGGGAAAGCTTTTTGATCTGGAAGCCCCCGGCTACTTCTATACACGCCTCCAGAATCCTACAAACGACTATGTGGCTGCAAAGATAGCTGCGCTGGAGGGAGGCTGTGCCGCGATGCTCACGAGCTCAGGTCAGGCGGCAAACTTCTTTGCTCTGTTTAATATATGCGAGAGCGGCAGTCATATAGTATCCTCCGCCTCCATATACGGCGGCACATTCAATCTTATCTCCGTTACCATGGCAAAGATGGGCATAGATGTCACCTTCGTATCGCCCGACTGCGGCAGGGATGAGCTTAATGCCGCATTCCGTCCGAATACCCGTGCAGTCTTCGGAGAGACTATAGCCAATCCCGCTCTTACGGTACTCGATATAGAGAAATTTGCGGAGGCTGCGCATTCACACGGAGTACCACTCATAGTAGACAACACTTTCCCCACACCGGTACACTGCCGTCCTATAGAGTTTGGTGCGGATATCGTGACACACTCCACCACCAAATACATGGACGGACACGGTGCAGCTGTGGGCGGTGCCGTAGTCGATTCCGGACACTTCGACTGGATGGCTCACAGGGAAAGCTTCCCCGGACTCACCACACCCGATGAATCCTACCACGGTATAGTCTATGCGGAGAAGTTCGGCAAAGAGGGTGCCTTTATCACAAAATGCACTTCACAGCTGATGCGTGACCTCGGCTGCATACAGTCACCCCAAAACGCATATATTCTCAATCTCGGGCTGGAATCACTGCATGTCAGGATGGAACGTCATGCCGCAAACGGGCTGGCTGTAGCGGAGTTTCTCTCGACGCATCCCAAGGTAGTGCATGTAAGCTATCCCCACCTTCCAAGTGATCCGTACTATAAGCTCGCTATGAAGTATATGCCGGATGGGGGCTGCGGAGTGGTATCCTTTGAGCTCGAGGGCGGACGTCCCGCCGCCGAAGCATTTATGGGAAAGCTGAAGATAGCCGCGATAGAGACGCACGTTGCCGATGCACGTACCTGCTGCCTGAATCCCGCCACATCAACCCACAGACAGATGTCGGATGAGCAGCTGGCCGCTGCCGGGATACCTGCCGGACTCATCCGTATCTCCTGCGGTCTGGAGGCGGCGGATGACCTTATAAATGACCTTGAGCAGGCTCTCGCTTAAACAGAAAGCCGTGATGTTTCCGGCAGCTTTGTGATAAAATCACTCTTACATAATACGGAGTTACAGAAAGGATAAGATCAGCAGATGTTCAGAAAGCACTATGGTTCCCAGAGATTAAACATACTTGCCGGCAAGCAGGTCTTCCATGATCTCTCAGAAGCAATGCGCGAAAACGATGAGCAGAAATTCATGGACTACATGAAGCTTTACCGCGATTGCCTGAGGAAATGGAAGATATGCGAGGGCTATGACTTTTCCATACCCCAGAAGCTCTATTGTGCACTTCTTACCGGCATGGCACATTACATCGCACTCAAGGAAAAAGACAGCAAGGATCTGATCGAGATGTGCGGTATACTGATCATGGGTATATTCAAAAGCTATGTGGTCTCCACAGACTTCCGTGAGTTTTCATCACAGCTTATAAAATGCTCTAAAATGTATGAAGGCAATCCCTCATCGGCAGATCACACCTATAATCACGGCAGCCGGGAGACCAGTGATTTCGGCTCGGAAGGCTACTATGAGTTTATTTACCTGTGGCTCACGGGAAAAGATATGGACTATACACCCCTAGAAAAATTCGACAAGCTGCTGTCTGACAAATAAGGAAGGTGAACAAATTGGCCGGATCATCCACTGAATTCACGGAATCAATATCTGAGGACATAAGGAAATAACGCATACCAGCTGAATGCGCAGGATGACGACTGGGAAGAAAAGATCATAGCCCGTGCCGAGCAGATAAAAAAGAACGAATTCAAATGATATCGCACCCTTCGGAGGCCAGTGCCTCCAACGCACGGTCAAAGCTTTCCTCTTTCACGAGGATATAATCGGTATTGTATGTAGAAACGGCAAAGATCCCGATATTATTCTCAGCAAGAATCCCTGATATTTTTGACAGTATTCCTATGAGTGAAAAGTCAAGCACTCCCTGAATGCGAAAGCCTCTCCAGCCGTCCTCTCTCTCGATCGTCTCCCGTGGGGTATCCTCCGTCCTGCACACCAGAGAGAGCTCTTCATCCGTTTTTCCTATAAAATAAAAATCCGCTGTCACATCAATATCGGAAATATCCGCTACCTTACAGACAGGCAGTCTGTGCTCTATTTTCCTAAGTTCCATTTTTCCCTCATAAGCATTCTTCATTATTACCGATGATATTTTACATCAGCACCTATCAGCTGACTGATCTCATTTCTTATAACCTGTAATCTTACTCCAGTTATTCGGAAATCCCATCGCTCCAAGCAGCTTCTGTTCAGAAATATTCTATGATCTCTTTATTGTATTATTGATTAGTTTTCCCATATTCCGCTTAAAAGCAAGAAAATCTTCATTTGGCAGCAAATGCGTTGCAGTATCTTTATCACGTATAATAAGTCCTTTAGTATCCATTAGGAGATTTATCTGCTGCTCATAGGTAAGGAATGGTTTTATTTGCTTTGACATATCCTTTCTCCATAAAAGAAAAGAAGGACCCGCAGGTCCTCCTTCCGATCACAGGCATCACAAGTATCTGCGACCTAATCACTATTGTTATAGTACCACAT
>JAGBNR010000003.1 GCA_017634315.1 Lachnospiraceae bacterium | reverse complement strand
GATATCTCCCTTATATCCCTCCGGCACGACTCCGTACTTTCGATCCCCCACTATCGGCATACCGGCATTTGACAGCTGCAGACGTATCTGATGCCTCCTGCCTGTGACAAGATCTATCTTTATATGCGCAAATACATCCTGTCCGTCAGGCTCCAAACCCGGACATACCCTGCAGACCTCCCCTGACATCTCATTCATGGTATATTCAAGTATCGCTTCCCTGCCTTCATCCGGCTTATCCGTTATGAAGGAGAGGTTATGTGTCCTGTCTGTGACTATCCTGTCAGTGAGCCTTCCGCTCTTTGGTATGTTTCCTCTTTTCAGCACTGATATCGCATCGTATCTCTTGTTAAAGCCCACTGTCTTCGAATCCCGTATCTGTGCGGAGAGCGATTCAGCCGCCTGCCTTGTCCTGCCGAACACGAGCAGTCCCTGTACCGGCTGATCCAGCCGATGCACTATGCCGATGTAGTCAGTCTTTAAATATTTTTTAAGCTCCGATACGAGATCCGGCTCACCTATCCTGCCGCTCTGTACGGCAATGCCCGATGGCTTGCAGACAACTATTATATCGTCATCTTCGTACAGTATGTCCATCATTACAGGAGTCTGACGTAGGTGGAGTCCCCATCCTTTGTCAGCTGCAGGCTGTCAAACTGCTCCAGGAACTTCGACAGCTTGCTTGCCCCGTAGTTTCTCGTGTCAAAGTCGGGATATCTCCTTATCAGTGAATTGCCGAGAGTGCCTATATACATACCGTCGTCCTCGTCTCCGTTTGCTTCTATGATGGATATGATAGCCCTCTCTATGGTGTCGAGATCAGTGGAGGCTTCCGCCATTGTCTCGGATTCCGTAGTTTCCGCAGCGTCTTCATCATAGTCCTTTTTCTGCTTCGGCTTCTGTGCAGGCTTTTTCCGCTGGTTCTTTTTACTGCTCTGGGCTTTATTGGCTTCCTTGTAGAGCAGATCCAGTACCTTGAAATAGTCGCAGGCATTCCTTAACGCCACAGGGGTCTTGGACTCGCCCATACCGACCACGACCTTGCCCTCCTCCTTGAGCGTGGCGGCAAGCCTTGTGAAATCCGAATCGCTCGATACGAGGATAAACCCGTCCACATTGTTGCGGTAAAGGATGTTCATCGCATCTATTATGAGAGCGGAATCAGATGAATTCTTACCGAAAGTGTTGTTAAACTGCTGCATGGGGATGATGGAGTAGTCCAGGAGCTTACCCCTCCATGTACTGGAGCTCTGTCTGGTCCAGTCTCCGTAAGCACGCTTTATCGTGATGTTGCCGTAGTTGCTCGCCTCGTTCATTATGAGCTCTATATATTTAGGTGCGATGTTTTCTATATCTATAAGAACCGCGAATCTCTTTTCCTCCGCCATGACACCTCCTTAAACTGTGCAGCGACAAACCCGTATATGTCATCTACATATTGTGTATCAAAAAAGCTACACGCTACATATGATACCATAAATGGGGGAAAGTGTATAATATATGCGACTTCGGAAATTATTCACAGGGTAGCTTTAGAAACAGAGGATGTTGCATTTATAAGTTGTAAGAAGGATAATAAATAATGTGCGATATAAACGCCAAAGCGAAAAGAGTTTTGTCATTTACTATAAGTGAACAGAGTACAAGAGGAAGGAGGTCACTGTATGACGAAAGAAGAGGTATTGAAAAGGCTCAAGGAGGGAAACATAAGGTATCTGTCATCAAATGCCAATGATGGAGACGTCTCGGAAACTGTACGGATCGATACCGCCGAAAACGGTCAGCATCCCTATGCTGTGGTAGTGACCTGCTCTGACTCCAGAGTGGTACCCGAAGACATCTTTATGACGGGCATTGGAGAGCTCTTTACCATCCGTGTGGCCGGCAACGTGCTTACCGATACCCAGCTCGGAAGCATCGAATATGCCTGCGGACATCTGCACAGTCCCGTAGTGGTAGTGCTTGGGCATACAAACTGCGGAGCGGTAGGTGCTGCGCTTGAAGGCGATGGGGAGAAGCATGTAAAAGCCATCACCGATTATATACATATTGCGATCGGAAATGAAAAGGATTATGAAAAAGCCTGCTGTCTTAATGTCGAGTACGGCGTAAAGGCTGCAAAAGAGGCCCTTGGCAGCGGATCCGATGCTCCGCTCATAGTTGGCGCAATGTACGATATACGCACCGGCGAAGTAAAATGGCTTTGAAATTTTCGTTGAAAAAGCAGCGTTTTCAATAGTCGATAGGGAGAGAAAAGAGCGTGGACAGGAGAGAAACATTCGGGACGAGGCTGGGCTTTATCCTCGTCAGTGCGGGATGCGCCATAGGTATAGGAAATGTATGGAAGTTTCCGTATATGGCGGGACAGAACGGGGGAGCAGTGTTTGTACTGTTTTATCTCGTGTTTCTTATCGTGATGGGTATACCGGTCATGACTATGGAGTTTGCCGTAGGCAGGGCGAGCCGAAGCAGTACGGTACAGAGCTTTAAGGTGCTGGAGAAGCCGGGTGAAAAGTGGCATATCTTCGGATGGGTGTGCATGGTCGGCTGTCATCTTCTCATGATGTATTACACTACAGTGTCCGGATGGATGGTATCTTATTTTGTCAAGTTTACAACGGGAGCGTTTGAAGGAGCGGGAAAAGAGAGCATAGCCGACATCTTCGGGGAGATGCTCGCAAGCCCTAAAGAGATGATGGTATATACGGTACTCACGATCGTGGCGGGATATGCGGTACTGTCATTCGGAGTCAGGAAGGGGCTTGAACGTGTGAATAAGGTGATGATGACCGGACTGCTGCTCCTTATAGTAATACTTGCGGTAAACAGCATCACACTGGACGGGGCGGAAGAGGGGCTAAGGTTTTATCTTTATCCCGACTTGGAGAGGGCAAGGGAAGTCGGCATCATGAACGTAGTGTCCGCCGCTATGAGCCAGGCGTTTTTCACCCTGAGCCTCGGCATAGGATCGCTGGAGATCTTCGGCAGCTATATGACAAAGGAGCATACGCTTACCGGAGAGGCGGTCAGGGTATGCGCTCTTGATACATTTGTGGCACTAATTTCGGGACTGATCATCTTTCCTGCCTGCTTCAGCTATGGGGTGAGCCCGGATCAGGGACCGTCGCTCATATTTATCACTCTTCCCTCTATATTTCTGAATATGCGCGCCGGGAGACTGTGGGGTGCCCTTTTCTTCGTTTTCATGACCTTTGCCAGCTTTTCTACCGTTACGGCTGTACTTGAAGGTATGGTGGCAGGTGTGATGGAGGGCTTTGGCTGGAGCCGAAAGAAAGCGATCATAGCAGATATGATATTCCTTCTTGTAATGAGTATGCCATGCGTACTCGGATTTAACATCTGGAGTGACCTGCACCTGATAGGCGGCAGGGGGGTGCTTGACAGTGAGGACTTTATAGTAAGCAATGTGATGCTGCCTTTGGGTTCGCTGGCCTTCCTTCTATTCTGTGTCGTTAAGAAGGGCTGGGGATATGACAATTATCTGAAAGAGGTAAATACCGGCATCGGGATGAAAATGTCGGAAAAGCTCGCAGGATATTATCGGTTTGTAATGCCTGTTTTGCTGTTGTTTGTCTTTATCAGCGGTATGCTGGCATAGACTGGGCTCATGGCACGCAGTATGGTAAAACGGATACTGATCACAAACGATGACGGGATAGACTCCGAAGGGATCATAAGACTCGCCGAAGCGGCAAAGGATTTCGGGGAGGTATGGGTAGTGGCACCCGAGAGCCAGTGCAGTGCGGCATCGCACTGTATTACCCTGAGGCATTCTGTAGAGGTACATCCCCATGTCTTTCCGGTGTCGGGCATAAAGGCGTTTTCCTGCAGCGGTACTCCGGGAGACTGTGTAAGGGTGGGAAGTCTCAACATTATGCCTGAAAAGCCGGATGTTGTTTTCTCCGGCATCAACTACGGCTATAACGTGGCTTCGGATATTCAGTACTCGGCTACCGCGGGAGCGGCATTTGAGGCCGAGTTTCAGGGATATTCCGCGATAGCCTTTTCGGAGGAGGGCTGCCTGCGGCATGAGGTGACTGACAGATATCTTAAGGAAATAATGGCGGAGCTTATTGAAGAAGAGTATATCCCGGGACAGATCCTGAACGTGAATTTCCCCGGATGCGCACTTAGTGAGTGCAAGGGCATACTATGGGACAGGAAAGTATCCAGAGCCGCGTATTTTACCGATCATTATAATGAGGTGAGGAAGCTGCCCGACGGTGGTGTGGAGCTCATGGTGGAGGGGGTCCATATACCCGTATCCGATGACGGTACCGACTATGGAGCGGTACTCGATAAATATGTTTCCGTGGGCAGAGTCAGCAATATTGGCTGAGGACAGTATTATTGCCCTAAAGGCTTTTTCGTGGTATATTTGTACAGGTTTGATTTTAAGCCGTGCCGGTGTGGCGGAATTGGCAGACGCCCGGGACTTAAAATCCCGTGGGTAGTGATACCCGTACCGGTTCGATTCCGGTTACCGGCAGTATCATGAGGGGATCTCGCGAAGGCGGGGTCTCTTTTTTATTCATCCTCATTTACATGCTTTGACTTGGCGAGTGTGAAGATAAACTCGGAGCCTACGCCCTCCGTGGAGATCACGTTGATGTTCTGACCGTGCGCCTGCAGTATCTCCTTTGTGATGGCAAGTCCGAGTCCGGTACCCTTCTTATCCTTGCCCCTTGAAAGATCCGTCTTGTAAAACCTGTCGAAGATCAGCTGCTGGGCATCGGAAGGGATACCTATACCCGAGTCCTTGACTGATACGAAGACCTTATCTCCCTTTTCCGTAGTCTCGATCCTTATGATCGAGTTGTTGTGCGAGAACTTTATCGCATTATCCGTGAGGTTTGCGACGACCTGCTGTATCTTACCCATGTCCGCCGATACGAAAAGCTTTTCACCGGACAGTATCAGCTCAATGGAGATCTTTTTCTCGCCGCAGAGCACGTCAAAGGTCTCGCAGATCTGTCTTATCACGGCATTTATGTCAAAATCGGTAATGCTGAGCACTATTCCGCGGCTGTTCAGCGAATTCAGCTCCAGCAGACCGTTGGTCAGCTTTGTGAGTCTGTCTGTCTCGTTCAATACAACATTCAGGTATTTCTCGTGCATCTCCGGCGGTATGGTGCCGTCGAGCATTGCTGTAAGGTAGCCCTTTATCGAGGTCAGAGGGGATCTGAAGTCGTGCGAGACGTTTGCAATGAACTTCTTTTGATTATCCTCGGACCGGCCTATCTCGGAAGCCATATAGTGAAGCGTACCGCCGAGATATCCCATCTCATCCCTGCCGTGTACGTCGGGATCATAATCGTAGTTTCCCTTGGCATACTCCTCCGCAGCTCTGGTGACATGGCGCATGGGCCGGTATACCGCAAAGGTGAATACGACAAGCACTGACAGTGAGAAGAGATACATGAAGAGCATGGTGATATAGGAAATATTGAGCAGACGATCCCTTGAAGCATAGATGCCTGACATCGGAGTCTGTATCACGACATAGCCCCTTACACTGTAGCGACTCGTGATGGGGTAGAAGACGGAAAGATAATCTTCATTAAAGGTCCCGTAAAAATCACTTACCAGATAATACGAACCGATCGCGGCGGGATCAAAGTCGGCAAACACGGCATTGCTTTCCGACCGGCTGTCGAGGATCTGTCTGCCGCTCGGGTCGATGACCCTTATCTCTGCCGATATATAGGTATCGATAGCCCTCAGCTGCTGCAGAGCGGCCTCTCTTGCGTTTATTCCTTTGTAGATGTCGCTTCCGTAGGTGGTTGCGACGAGACGGCTCTCACGGTACAGGGATTCTGCCTGAGTCCTGGTAAGATCATTCAGGATCATCCGGCTGTTTACGGAGGAGATGATGATGAAGGAAAGCAGGAAGAACAAAAGATAGGCAAGTATGAGCTTTATATAAAGGGTGCGGTGCAGCTTCATAATGTCTCGAACTTATATCCTATGCCCCAGACCGTTGCAATGCGCCATGAGTCGTGATCGTTTATCTTCTCACGGAGTCTCTTGATGTGTACGTCAACAGTCCGGGTATCTCCCACATATTCGTATCCCCAGATATGATCCAGAAGCTGTTCTCTCGTAAAGACCTGATTGGGAGATGAAGCAAGAAAGAATAAAAGCTCCAGCTCCTTCGGGGGCATGTCGATCGACTGTCCGTTGTAAATCACGGAATAATTCGTGAGGTTTATAGACAGATCCGGATAGTCGACCTTCTTTACTGCGCTCTCCGGCTTTTCCTGTGCGACAGGCCGATATCTGCGGAGTACCGCTTTTACTCTCGCGACCAGCTCCTTGGAATCAAAGGGCTTTTCCATATAGTCATCGGCACCGAGCTCCAGACCGAGTACCTTGTCAAATACCTCGCCCTTTGCGGAAAGCATGATGATAGGGGTCTGGCTCTTTGCCCGTATCTCACGGCATACCTGGTAACCGTCGATCCCCGGCAGCATGAGATCCAGCAGGATGAGGTCGGGCTTAAATCTGTCAAAGGCATTGAGCGCGGATTCGCCATCGTGCTCTATCTGTGTATCAAAGCATTCCTTGATGAGATACAGGGAGATAAGCTCTGCTATGTTCTCGTCGTCATCTACGATAAGGATCTTTTGTTTGTTAGACATGAGGCCGTCCTTTCTGTCTCAGCTTTTTAAGACCGCTATGGTCACGCCTGCGTCACCTTCGCCATACTCTCCGGTGCGGAAAGACTTTATATATTTTGTGTTCTTCAATGAACGCTGTACTGCTTCCCTGAGCTTGCCCGTTCCCTTTCCGTGTACTATTCTGACCTCGAAAAGATGAGACATATAAGCATCGTCGAGATATTCGGAAAGCCTTGCGAGACCCTCATCCACCGTGCAGCCTATAATATTGAGCTCTGTTGATATGGTGGCGGCGTGTGAAAGATGAGCTCTCCCACCGGCTCTGTCCCCGGCTTTCACGGGAGTCTCTACCTCTGCCGGGATCAGATCATTGATATTGGTCCTGTACTTGATTATACCACACAGTACCGTCAGGTTGCCTTTACTGTCAGGCATAGAGGCGACCGTGCCTTTGAAGCCGGAGGAGGCTATCTCCACACCCATGCCGATACGGATATCCTTTTCCTTTATCCCGGAGACAGGCTTTACCTCTTCGGCACTTTCCTGACGGCTCATGCCCCGGCGCAGCATCGCTCTGTCGGCTTCAAGCTTTTTCACGCCCTCATGGTCGATATTGCTGCCGTATTTGTTGATATCCCGAAGTACCGCATCAGCCTGCATCTTGGCATCGGAAAGGATAACTGAGGCTTCCTTTTTAGCCTTTTCTATGATACGGTCATGCTCTTTTGTCAGCTTCTCCTGAGCTCTGTCCAGCTCTGCCCTGAGCCTTGATGCCTCCTTTTTCTCATGCTCAGCCTCACTGCGCACCCTTTCCAGTTCATGTCTTGCGTCATCGAGTCTTCCCACTACTGATTCAAACTCTCTGTCAGACTCGTCCATGCGCCGCTCGGCCTCCTCTATCACATATCCGGGCAGACCCAGCTTTTTGGAGATGGCAAAAGCATTACTTTTACCGGGCACGCCTATCAACAGGTGGTAGGTGGGCGAAAGCGTCTCTACATTAAATTCGCAGCAGGCATTTTCTATGCCGGGGGTATTGAGCGCATATATCTTCAGCTCGGAATAATGCGTAGTGGCCATTGAGCGGATATGTCGTACATGCAGGAAGTTGAGCACGGACATTGCAAGCGCGGCACCCTCTTCGGGATCGGTACCGGCACCGAGCTCGTCAAAAAGACAGAGCGACCCGGCTGTGCACTTCTTCAGTATATCCACTATATTTGCCATATGCGAGGAGAAAGTCGAGAGCGACTGTTCTATACTCTGCTCGTCACCGATGTCGGCATATATCTCATGGAAATATGCAAGGACCGATCCTTCGGAGGCAGGGATGAAAAGACCCGAAAGTCCCATCAGCTCCAGCAGACCCACAGTCTTCAGGGTCACAGTCTTGCCGCCCGTGTTGGGGCCTGTGATGATGAGCTGGTCAAACTCGTCACCCAGATGTATGTCTATGGGCACGACCTTTTGCGGGTCTATGAGAGGATGTCTCGCACTCTTTAGGTCGAGTGACATATCCTCTGAAAACTCCGGCTTAAAGGCTTTCATTTCAAGTGCCAGCTTTGCACGGGCAAAGATGCAGTCGAGCTCTGTCACTATATCGAGATCCGCCAGGATCTGCTCATGGTTTTCTCCGATCAGGGCAGAGAGCTTTTGCAGTATTACCTGTATTTCCTGCTTCTCCTTTAGCTGCAGCTCCCTTATGTCGTTATTCAGCCTTACCGTGGAGGCAGGCTCTATAAAAAGCGTGGATCCTGTCGAGGATGAGTCATGTACCATACCGGGCACCTGATTCTTGTATTCCGACTTGACCGGGATCACGAAGCGTCCCGATCGCTGTGTCACGACAGGCTCCATAAGATAAGATGCGTAGCTGCCCTGTACCATGGAGCTCAGCTCGCTGCGTATCCTGTCCTGCGCGGATCTGATCCCGCGGCGTATGCTCTTAAGCTCCGGTGAGGCATCATCTGCGATCTCATCCTCCGCAATGATACAGCGTCTTATCTCACGGGATATCCCGGGCAGCGGTGCGAGACAGTCGAAGAGGTCACAGAGAGCATCGGGGTTTTCCCCGAAGCGTTCCTTCATGCCGTATGTGCGTATGGTCTGCGTAGTCTCAAGGGTATTGGCAATATCCATGAGATCTACGGCAGACAGGGTATATTCGCGCTCTGTGGACATGACTGCATTGCGGATATCACGTATACCGCCGAAGGAGACCTGACCGTCCTTAAATATCCTGTCTACAGCGTCTCCTGTCTGAGAGAGCAGAGCAGCTGTCTCTGCGGGTTCCTTTTTGGGAAGAGTCTCGAAGCAACGCTTTTTTGCTTCACGGGAAGCTGCAAAAGAAGCGAGTTTATCGAGTATCTTATTAAATTCCAGCTTTTCAATGACTTGTTTGTTCATGGGGTGTATAATCTATCTATAGTATATCTTAAAGTTACTTTTCAGTATAGTGGATGATACACTGAAGGGACGGGTCGTGGCTTCTGATTTTATCAAGGAAAAGATAAAAGATAAACCTATAGATAAGAAAAAGCTTGCGAAAAAGATCGGATTTACCATACTGGCGGCCGCGATATTCGGGGCTGTATCGGCACTGGTCTTTTGTATCACTTACAGGCAGATTGCCCCTGAGGATAACGATGAAGTAAAAGAGATAAGCCTTTCATCGTCAGCAGTGGAGGGCATATCAGCCGATGAAGCACTCTCGGAAAACGATGCAGTGGCACTCGAGGAGGCAACGGAAGAGTATATTGAGGATAATATGACGGAGGATGGCAGCGGGGAGGCTGATACTGCAGACGGGGAAAGCGGGTCCGTATCCGGTGACACAGTATCGGATAACGGGAGCCTGCCGGCTTCCACCGTAATAAACAATATAACAAACCGTGTCGACATATCTCCGGCAAGCTATGCAAGGCTTCACTGGCTGTTGCACAATGTGGCGGCAGATGCCGGAAAAGCTACCGTGACCGTTACGGCTACGACTACAGACACGGACTGGTTTGAAAATACATACGAAAGCGGAAACTCCGCGGTGGGTCTCATCATAGCAGACAATGGAAAGCAGCTACTTATCCTTACTGACAGTGCGGTGACCAAAGATGCAGAGGATATTTCCGTGATGTTTGCGGACGGAAAGACAGTGGATGCAAAGATAGTAGGCACGGATGCCGATACCTCACTGCAGGTGATAGGGGTTGACCTTTCGGAGATAGATGATGACACCAGAGAAAAGATAGCCTATGCCAGCCTGGGCTCCACTACCTACGCATCTACAGTCGGGACCCCGATCATTGCGATAGGGGCACCGCTGGGTATACCGGATTCGGAAGCCTACGGTCTCATCACATCCATGTCTCAGGAAAAAGAAATGAGCGACTTTAACGTGCATCTGCTTACGACTGACATCTACGGCTCGCAGAATGCCTCGGGAGTGCTGGTAGACTACAACGGCAGGGTGATGGGTATAGTCACGACAGCTTATCAGACCAAGGATACCGCCAATATGATCACGGCTTACTCCATATCGGATATCAAGACTGTGATAGAGAATCTTGCAAATGGCAAAGACAGACCGTATCTGGGCATCATAGGGACAAGTGTGACCGATGAGGCTGCAGAGGAATATGACATCCCGAGAGGTGCTTACGTGATCAATGTTGATCCCGACTCCCCCGCTATGAAGGCCGGGATACAGAGCGGAGATGTCATTACGAGGATAGGTACTCAGGCTATAGGAAATTATTCCGACTATACAAACGAGCTCACGGATCTCGCTCCGGGGATGGAGACGGTAGTGACGGTACAGCGCTTTTCGCGCGGTGATTATACCGAGCTTTCATTCGAGGCGGAGCTGTCCGAGAAATAAGGAGAGGACAGGGTGAAATACTTAAACGAACTTGCCGAAGGTGACCGTATATCAGCCGTATACCTTTGTAAAAAGGCGGCAAACCTTACCACTAAAAACGGCAAGGAGTATATGAGTCTTACGATAATGGACAAGACCGCATCGGTAGATGCCAAGATATGGGAGCCGAATTCTGAGGGGATCGGAGACTTTGACGAGCTTGATTACATAGAGATAAACGGAGATGTGACCATATTCAACGGGGCAGTGCAGGTCAATATCAGGAGGCTCAGAAGGGCTGAAGACGGTGAATACAATCCTGCCGACTATCTTCCGATGTCACCTTTTGATAATGACAGCATGTATACTCAGCTGAAAAATGTCATAGACACAGTGAAGAATCCGTACTTAAATAAGCTTTTGAGCAGCTTTTTCGTAGAGGATGAAGCCTTTATAGAGTCATTCAGAAAGAGTTCCGCGGCCAAAACGGTTCACCATGGCTTCGTTGGTGGGCTCATGCAGCATACTCTTGCAGTGACAAGGCTCTGCAAGTTTTACACAAAGGCTTATCCGGTGCTTGACCATGATCTGCTCATATCGGCAGCTCTTCTGCATGACATAGGTAAGACACGGGAGCTGTCCAGATTTCCCGAGAACGACTACACTGATGACGGACAGCTGCTCGGGCATATTTATATGGGCGCGGAGATGATAGCCGTTCACGCGGGAACGATAGACGGATTTCCCGCAAGGCTCCTTTCGGAGCTGCAGCATTGTATATTGGCGCATCACGGAGAGCTGGAGTATGGATCTCCCAAGACACCTGAGCTGATCGAGGCGATGGCACTAAACATGGCGGACAATACGGATGCAAAGATAGAGACGTTTTCGGAGGCTGTATCCGGTAAGGAGGCAGGCAAATGGCTCGGCATGAACAGACCGCTCGGAGGCAACATAAGAAAGACATATGAATGGACCGAGGAGAAGAATGAATAAGGATGACATGTTGGAAGGGCTCAGAGTTGAGGCCCTTTCTTCAGATGGATGCGGAATAGCAAAAATAGACGGATATCCGGTATTCATAAAGGATGCCCTGCCCGGAGACATCGTGACGGCTAAGGTGATCAAAGCCAAAAAGGACATGTCCTTCGGACGGCTGATGTCGATCGACAAGGCATCTGAGGACAGGGTGGCAGCGAGGTGTCCCATAGCAAGACCCTGTGGAGGATGCGCCATACAGGAGCTTGATTATGATAAACAGCTCGCATTTAAGGATGACAAGGTATACAACTGCCTGCTAAGGATCGGAGGCATACCCGCAAAGATACTGGATGCAGCCCATGAAGCTCCTATAGGTATGGATAAGCCGTGGAGATATAGGAACAAAGCACAGTATCCGATAGGAAGAAGCAAAGACGGGCGGATCATAGCAGGCTTTTATGCCGGCCGTACACATCACATAGTAGAGACGGAGGAATGCTATCTTAACCCCCCGGAGTTCTCGGTGATACTCAGAACCTTCATAAGATACTGTGAAGAAAGTCGTATAGAGCCCTATGATGAGATTACGGGAAAGGGGCAGATCCGGCATCTTGTGGTAAGGAAGGCTTTCGGGACAGATCAGATAATGGTAATGCCTGTGTTCAGGAGTCTGTCCGGACTGGATGCGAGGCATCGGGAGGCACTGAAGGATGCACTCATAGGGATACCCGGTCTCATGACGATAGTGCTGAATGAGAACCACGACGATACAAACGTCATACTCGGAAAAAGGACGGAGATACTCCACGGTCCCGGATACATAGAAGACAGGCTGGGTGAATTTACCTTTCGTATAGGACCGCTTTCGTTTTATCAGGTGAACTCCGGGCTGGCTCTGCGTTTATATGAGAAAGCCATGGAATATGCCGATCTTAATGGGGACGAGACAGTATATGATCTTTGCTGCGGGATCGGTACCATTTCTCTTTTTGCGGCAAAGGAGGCAGGGCAGGTCTTCGGCATAGAGGCTGTGCCGGAGGCGATAGAGGACGCAAGGATCAATGCCGGACTGAACGGTATAGACAATGTGAGCTTTACCGCGGCGAGAGTCGAGGATTATCTGAAGAAAAAGGAGCATTTTACGGCAGATGTAGTCATACTTGATCCACCGAGGTCAGGTATGGAGCGGTCTGCTCTTGATGCCATAGTCACGGCATCTCCCCGCCGCATTGTATATATATCCTGTGATCCAGCTACCCAGGCTCGCGATCTTAAGGTCTTTCTTGCCGCAGGCTACCACCTCGCACGTTTTGTAACAGCAGACCAGTTCTGCCAGAGCCATCATGTGGAGACGTGTGTTCTCTTAGGTAGGGAATCTGGTCGAGATGTCAAATATGAGTATATTGACTATGTTCCGAAGGACAATCCATTAGAGAAGAAACGAGCAAGATATTGTGATATAAAGGCTTGGGTGGAAGAGAACTACGGCTTTAAGATATCGAGTTTATATATCGGACAGGTTAAAGACATGTGCGGTCTTGCTAAGGAACGAGATTTGAAGAACTACGGCAAGAACAGAGTTCCTAAGTGTCCACCTGAGAAGGTTGAAGCTATTAAAGCTGCATTCAAGCATTTTGGAATAATTGAGTAATAATTTATTTATCAGACTAAACTGATAGGTGGTAGGAGCGAGAAACTCTGTGAAGAGAAATCGCAGCAATCCTACGTATTATTATGATTATACATTTATAAATATAGGCGGTGGCAATAATGACACCCGCGAAAGAATCCGTGATGGAGGCATTATGCCGTATATGTGGATTCTTTGTTGTAAATTGCTGCCAGCTTTGCTGAGCAGCCAAGGAACAGTAAATGTCAGCCGTTCATCGAATGACATCATATGCATGTCAGGAGCCTCATATCGTGCTTTTTAATACTCCTACAATAAAATACCCTCCCACGGACTAAACTGTCCGAGAGAGGGCAAATAACGCGTCATACGGCATCTTACATAGGATTCTTACCACTCCTATTGCTAAGCGTAGTCTCAGGTGTTGCAAGCGCCTGATTGTAAGTATCCATAGTGCCGTCGTAGTAACCATAATACCTGTTGTAAGCACCTGTGCGATAGTGCTTCCAGTTCTTAGGGTCTGTATCTTCAGTATCGCAATGATTTGATACAAGTGAGGATAC
This sequence comes from Lachnospiraceae bacterium, assembly GCA_017634315.1. GTDB lineage: Bacteria > Bacillota > Clostridia > Lachnospirales > Lachnospiraceae > NK4A144. The sequence goes on along the minus strand of JAGBNR010000003.1, from coordinate 347 downwards.
ATCGATGGCTATCCACTCGCCGCACATCCATACGGCATTTACAGTGTGTCCGTCGTTTTCTGCTGAAGTACAAGGGATACCCTGATGTCTGCACATGATGGTAAGTGCATTTGCGAAATCCCAACACTGACCAACTTTATTATAGTACATGAACAGGTTGTCATCATTCCAGACACCCTTTTTCATGGCTCTGGAAGTGTTGTTAAGGGTATTGACGCGATAGTCATCATATGCGTAGTTCTGGGTAAGATACTTAACAAGGGCGAAGACTTTCATTTCATCTGACCAGTAGTCAAACTTGATAATCTCGTCGGAAAGGTCGCACCATTTCTGGACATGATTACAAG
>JAGBNR010000113.1 GCA_017634315.1 Lachnospiraceae bacterium | reverse complement strand
GGATGCTGAATTTGCAATGATACTCTGCGATGTAAAAAGCGGAGAGTATATCGCAGCGAGAGACCCTATCGGGATACGTCCTCTTTATTACGGCAGGACGAAAAAGGGTAACTGGGTGTTTGCATCCGAGCCGAAGAATCTCACGGAGCTTGCCGATAAGATAATGCCGTTTCCGCCGGGACATTTTTTCAAGGATGGAGAGTTCGTTTGCTACAGGGATATGTCAAAAGTGGATTCCTGCAGTGATGACGGGATCGAAAGGGTGACTGAGCATATTCATGATCTGCTTATAGCAGGCGTGAAAAAGCGGCTTGATTCGGATGCTCCTGTGGGCTTCCTTCTTTCGGGAGGACTGGACTCATCACTGGTATGCGGGATAGCGGCATCCATAAGTGAGAAACCCCTTGAGACATGGGCGATAGGTATGGATATAGATGCCATAGATCTCAAATACGCGCGAGAGGTGGCTGAATATATTCATTCAAACCACCATGAGGTCATCATTTCAAAAAAGGATGTGCAGGCTGCCGTAGAGGAAGTGATAGAGCTGCTGGGCACATACGATATCACTACGATAAGAGCATCCATAGGAATGTATCTGGTGTGCAAGGCTATACATGAGGGCTCTGATGTGCGCGTGATACTCACCGGTGAGATCTCCGATGAGATATTCGGATACAAATATACCGACTTTGCTCCCGATGCCGGAGCGTTTCAAAAGGAGGCGGAAAAGCGCATAAGGGAGATCCATATGTATGATGTACTGAGAGCCGACAGATGCATCAGTGTAAACTCTCTGGAGGCAAGAGTACCGTTTGGTGATCTGGACTTCGTAGAGTACTGTATGAGGATCGATCCGGAGCTGAAGCTGAATAAATACGGTAAGGGTAAATATTTGCTGCGAAAGGCCTTTGAGAAGGACAGGCTTATCCCCGAGAGTATACTCTGGCGTGAGAAAGCAGCCTTCTCCGATGCCGTAGGGCATTCACTCAGGGATGATCTGGCAGAGATGGCCGGATCGCACTATACCGATGGAGAATATGAAGAAGCGGTAAAGAAATACGAGCACGCCAGACCTTTTACAAAAGAATCTCTTTTCTACAGAGAGATATTTGAAAGGTATTATGCCGGTCAGTCGGAGATGGTAAGTGATTTTTGGATGCCAAACAAGAGCTGGGAGGGATGCGACGTGAACGATCCTTCGGCAAGGGTACTCTCAAACTACGGCGAGAGCGGAAAATAGAGCTGCTGACATCGGAGGTAAAAGATGCAAAGCACTAAATACATTTTTGTGACGGGCGGTGTGGTATCGGGACTGGGAAAAGGAATAACCGCGGCCTCTCTCGGTCGGCTTCTAAAGGCAAGGGGGCTGAAGGTTGCCGCACAAAAGCTGGATCCGTATATAAACGTAGATCCGGGCACCATGAGTCCTTACCAGCACGGTGAGGTGTATGTCACCGAGGACGGTGCGGAAACCGATCTGGATCTGGGTCACTACGAACGCTTTATAGATGAGGATCTGACCAGGTTTTCAAACCTGACCTCGGGAAGAGTGTACTGGAATGTGTTAAATAAGGAAAGACGCGGAGAGTATCTCGGCTCGACGGTGCAGGTAATCCCTCATATTACAAATGAGATCAAGGCATTTGTATACCGTGCGGGCAAGGAGACCGGAGCGGATGTAGTGATAACCGAGATAGGCGGCACGATAGGGGATATAGAGTCACAGCCGTTTCTCGAAGCCGCGAGACAGATCTCTCTTGAAGTGGGACATTCCGGATGTCTCTTTATACATGTGACACTCGTACCCTATCTTCACGGATCAAATGAGCATAAGTCAAAACCCACACAGCACTCCGTGAAGGAGCTGCAGGGCATGGGGATCAAGCCGGACATCATAGTACTGCGCTGCAATGAGCCGCTGGATAATGGGATATTTAAGAAGATATCCATGTTTTGCAATGTCAAGGAGGACTGTGTGATCGAAAACCGGACGCTCGACTGCCTGTACGCGGCTCCGCTGATGCTTGAAAAGTCCGGCTTCTCCGGTGTCGTATGCAGAGAGCTCGGTATCGAAACAAAAGAGCCTGACCTGAAGGAATGGGAGGAAATGGTACGGCGCATAGAAAATGCCGATCGTGAGGTGACGATCGCTCTGGTCGGGAAATATGTGCAGCTTCACGATGCCTATCTTTCGGTGGCGGAGGCTCTGCGTCATGCGGGGTATGCACTTGACGCACGCATAAATATCAAATGGGTTGACTCGGAGGAGATAATCGGAGAGAGCCTCGCGGAGCATTTCAGAGATGTATCCGGCATACTGGTGCCCGGAGGCTTCGGTGACAGGGGTATAGAGGGGATGATAGCGGCGGCCGGATATGCGAGAAGGGAAAATATACCCTATCTGGGTATATGCCTCGGGATGCAGATCGCGGTGATAGAATTTGCGAGAAGTGTGGCAGGGATAGCTGATGCCTGTTCGGGTGAATTTCACGAGCCGTCATCGCATAAGGTCATAGATTTCATGCCGGGACAGTCGGACGAGGTGGAAAAAGGCGGTACCTTAAGGCTCGGCAGCTATCCGTGTGTCATAGCAAAGGGAACCATGATGGAGAGGTGCTATGGGAGAAACGAGATACGGGAGAGACACAGACACCGCTATGAGTTTAACAATGAGTACAGAGATATACTTAAGGAAAAGGGACTCATTTTTTCGGGGATGTCTCCCGACGGAAAGCTTGTGGAGACCATAGAGCTGGCGGAACCGGATTACTTCATCGGAGTACAGTATCATCCGGAGTTCAAGTCGAGGCCCAACAGACCGCATCCATTGTTCAGGGCATTTATTGAGGCTGCGCTTAAAAATAAGGAGTGATCGGTAATGGAATATAACAGAAAGCTGGTCCTTGAGGACGGATCGGAATACATGGGGACAGGATTCGGAAGTGATAAGACCGCTGTGTGTGAGATCGTGTTCAATACATCCATGACAGGATATCAGGAGATAGTTTCAGACCCTTCGTATACGGATCAGGGCATAGTGATGTCTTATCCGCTTATCGGCAATTACGGGATCACGGATGAGGATTTCGAGAGCAGGATGATATCTCCGTCGGCATTTATAGTAAGGGATATAAATGACAATCCTTCAAATTTCAGATGGGCAAAGACTCTGCCGGAGCTTATGGAGGAGAGCGGGGTGCCCGGGATATGCGGCGTGGACACCAGAAGGCTGGTAAGGAGTATAAGGGATAAGGGCTCGGGAAGATGCGTCATCACGGATATAGATGTATCTGCGGAGGAGGCTCTAGAGCTGATAAAAGGTACTCCGGTGCCGCATGATGCTGTACGGAGATGCAGCTGCAGAAAAAAGTGGTACAGTCGCACATCAAATCCACGCTTTAATGTAGCGGCCATAGACTGCGGTATGAAAACTAACATCGTCAGAATGCTGAACAGGAATCACTGCAATGTGACGGTGGTTCCTTATGACACATCTGCAGAGGAGATACTTTCACTGGGGCCGGACGGAGTCTTCATATCAAACGGACCGGGTGATCCCTGTGATGTGCCGGAGGTCATAGAGACACTCAGGACTTTAAGAAATAAGGTGCCCATGTTTGGTATATGTCTGGGACATCAGCTCCTCGCGCTATCCTACGGGGCCAAGACCTACAAGCTTAAGTTCGGACACAGAGGCGGCAATCATCCGGTACGTGATATACGCACCGGAAGGATAGAGATCACAAGCCAGAATCATAGCTATGCGGTGGATGGATGCTCTCTGGAGGGGACAGGACTTAAAATATCACATGTAAATGTTTTGGATGACACCGTGGAGGGGGTATACAACGAGGCAGACAGTGTATTTTCGGTACAGTATCATCCCGAAAGCGCGCCGGGGCCTCAGGACAGCGGATATCTGTTTGCAGAGTTTACGGAATTGATGAAAAAGGGATAAAAGATGCCAAAGCGTAAAGATATCAAAAAAGTACTGGTGATAGGATCGGGGCCTATAGTGATAGGTCAGGCGGCAGAGTTTGACTATGCAGGTACACAGGCCTGTCTCGCACTCAAGGAGGAGGGCTATGAGGTGATACTTGCCAACTCTAATCCTGCGACTATCATGACGGATCATGCCATAGCCGACAAGGTCTACATGGAGCCCCTTACTCTTGAATACATGGCAAGGATATGTCGATATGAAAGACCCGATGCTATAGTGCCCGGGATAGGGGGACAGACCGGATTGAATCTGTCTCTGCAGCTCTATGATAAGGGAGTATTGGATGAATGTGAGATAGAGCTCCTTGGGACGGATGCGGACAGCATAAGGAGGGCTGAGGACAGAGAGCAGTTTAAGGAGCTGTGTGAAGAGCTGGGAGAGCCTGTAGTGCCGTCAGCCATAGCGGAGAGTGTGGAAGAAGGACTGAAGGCAGGAGAGAGCATAGGGTACCCCGTGATCCTAAGACCGGCCTTTACTCTCGGCGGCACGGGAGGAGGCTTCGCACAGGACGAAGAGGAGATGACAGTCAGGATGAAAAATGCCCTGGCACTGTCACCTGTACATCAGGTTCTTGTGGAAAAGAGCATAAAAGGCTATAAAGAGATAGAGTACGAAGTCATGCGTGATGCCAATGATACGGCGATCACGATCTGTAATATGGAAAATCTTGATCCTGTAGGCATTCATACAGGGGATTCGATAGTGGTGGCTCCGAGCCAGACACTTACCAATAAAGAATATCATATGCTTAGAGACAGCGCGCTGAGGATAATCCGTGCGCTTAAGATAAAGGGCGGATGTAACGTACAGTTCGCGCTGGATCCCGAATCCTTTGAGTATTATGTGATAGAGGTAAATCCCAGAGTATCAAGATCATCGGCTCTCGCTTCAAAAGCCAGCGGATATCCCATAGCCAGAGTATCGGCCAAGATAGCGGTGGGTATGAATCTGGACGAGATACAGCTTGCCAATACACCGGCCTGCTTTGAACCGGCACTTGACTATGTAGTGACAAAGATGCCGAGGTTTCCCTTTGATAAATTCACCACGGCATCAAATGTGCTGTCCACTCAGATGAAGGCCACCGGAGAGACTATGAGTGTGGGCAGGACCTTTGAAGAGAGCCTGCTGAAAGCGATACGATCACTTGAGGATGGCAAGAATCATATACATCTGGAAAAATTTGATGTGGCGAGCCTGTCAGACAGGAGCGGTCCGGACAGCCGCAAGGAAGCCATAGGGAAGCTCCTGACCTATATAGAGGAAGGAACCGATGACAGGATATACGCGATATCGGAGCTTTTGTGGCTCGGAGCCGATCTGCAGTCTATCTATGCAAGGACCAGGATAGACATGTTCTTTCTGGATAAGATCAAAAGGATAGTGGATTTTGAGATAAAGCTTGAAGAAACACGCGACAGTGTATCCGCTCAGAGCGGTGCCGTCATAGAAAGGGAGCTGCTGTATGAAGCGAAAAGGATGGGATTTTCAGATTCATATATCTCGGAGCTGCTCGGATGCGCGGAAGAAGACATATGGAAACTCAGACTGAAATACGATATACGGCCGGTATACAAGATGATCGATACATGTGCCAGCGAGTTTGAAAGCTATGTGCCCTATTTTTATTCCACCTATGAGGATGAAAACGAGTCCGTAGTATCGGACAGCAAAAAGATAATCGTCTTGGGATCGGGACCCATCAGGATAGGACAGGGAGTAGAGTTTGATTATTCCACGGTACATGCCGTAAAGACCATACATGAGATGGGATATGAGGCAATAGTCATAAACAACAATCCCGAGACGGTATCCACGGACTATACCACAGCGGACAAGCTGTACTTTGAGCCGCTTACCGTCGAGGATATAATGAACGTGATCGAGCTGGAGAAGCCGGTCGGTGTCATCACATCCCTGGGCGGACAGACTGCCGTGAATCTTGCGGAGCCCCTTTCGGGGAGGGGAGTGAGAATCATCGGTACGGGAACCGATGCGATATTTGCGGCGGAGGACAGGGACGCATTTGAGGGAGTGATAAAAAGACTGGGTATACCTCATCCGGAGGGACTCGCAGTGACGAACATACCTGATGGTATAAAGGCAGCCGGGCAGGTGGGTTATCCTGTGCTTGTACGACCTTCATTCGTGCTGGGAGGGCGTGCCATGGAGATCGTCGCAAATGAGGAGATGCTCACGCACTATCTGAATAATGCGGTATCTGTCGATAGCGACAGACCGGTGCTCGTGGACAAATATATCGTGGGTAAAGAGGTCGAGGTAGATGCCGTGTGTGACGGTGAGAGTGTATTTCTTCCGGGGATCATGGAGCTGGTGGAGCGTACCGGGGTACACTCAGGGGACAGTATAAGCGTCTATCCGCCGTATTCGATATCGGACAGGGTCAAGTCCATAATATGGGACTACACACGAAGGCTTGGTATAGGCATAGGCATCATCGGGCTTTACAACATACAGTTCATTGTAGACAAGGATGAGCATGTGTATGTGATAGAAGTCAATCCCAGAGCCTCAAGGAGTGTTCCCTTCCTGTCGAAATCCACAGGAGTATCACTTGTGGACATAGCTGCAAGGGTCATGCTCGGCGAAAGCCTGAAGGATCAGGGATATGCCGATGAGGTGTATAAGGAAAAGGAATGCTGGTATGTAAAGGCTCCGGCTTTTTCTTTTGAAAAGCTGAACGGCATGGACGCTTACCTTTCTCCGGAGATGAAGTCCACCGGAGAAGCCATAGGCTATGATAAGAGTCTGAAGCGTGCCCTGTATAAAGCACTGCAGGCATCCGGCATAAAGATGAAGGAGTACGGTACGGTCATGGTCACGCTTGCCGATGAGGATAAGGAGGAGGCGTTGCCTCTCATCAGACGGTTTTATGAGCTTGGCTTTAATATAGAGGGTACTGTAGGCACCGCAAGCTTTCTTAAAGCACACGGGATACGGACACGCATACGCGGCAAGATCAGTGAAGGCAGTGATGAGATATTAAGATCTATAAGAGCGGGATACGTGAGCTATATCATAAATACGAGAGCCATACTCTCGGGAAAGCATTACAGTGACGGCATAGAGATAAGAAGGTGTGCCATCATGAACGGTGTGACCATGTTTACCTCACTCGATACCGTGCGCATCCTGCTGGATGTGCTGGAGGATATCTCACCCCGGATATCGGTAATATAGGAAAAGGCTAAAAAAATCTGTTGACATGAGAGAGGAGATTTGATAATATACCAAATGCGCTACGCTTGGCGCGCTGTTGAATTGCGCTCATTAGATAGCGATGATATGGCTTTGGAGAGGTATCGAAGCGGTCATAACGAGGCGGTCTTGAAAACCGTTTGGCGGCAACGCCACATGGGTTCGAATCCCATCCTCTCCGTGGGGTTTCAGCAGGCGGAAACCCGGTAGGTTTCCGGATCTCGTCCGAAACCCGGGAGGGATTGTGATCGTATATGCAATCCATGCTTGAAAATGAGAAGCGGATTGAACACTTTATTCAGATACTTGGAGAAGTACCCAAGAGGCTGAAGGGACACCCCTGGAAAGGGTGCAGGTCGTTAATAGCGGCGCGAGGGTTCAAATCCCTCCTTCTCCGTGGCACCTTGAAAACTGAACAGCAATGCAAACCTGAAGAAGAAAACCAAAGCTTGAGGGGACCGAGAGGAAACCGAGAGAGAGAAACATTCAGAGTAAGCGAACAGAAGACACAGTAACGGACAAAGCAGAAGAAAGCCAAGTTCAACTGAAGAAGGTTCAAGACTCAAAAAATAATTGAGGAGTTTCCGAAGGAAACTCCCAGTATAGTGCGAGGTAGCGAGCAGGCGAGATTGATCGAGCCTGCGAAGCCGAGCACGGTTCGCGACCGGAAGGGAGCGAAATACCAAATTCGAGAGTTCGATCCTG
>JAGBNR010000112.1 GCA_017634315.1 Lachnospiraceae bacterium | reverse complement strand
CGTAGCCTGCGGAATATTCTCTTCAGCAGCATTTGTCGGATGATCACCGTCTGTGGTGACAGCAGCTTCTTCCACCCTGCCACATGCAGCTGTACCTGTCAAAAGCAGAAGACATAATAAAATACTGATCCCTCTGCGTCCGATGTCCTTATACCGTTTTTTTGCTGACACTGCTTATTTTCCCTCCTGTTGAAAGTTGTAAAAACCTCTATGGATTGCTTATTTTATGATGTCGGGGTCAAAATCCCCTCTGCACTGTTTATCTGTCCGGCGAGCACCTCCGCTGCCTTATCGACTGCTGCAGGTATGCCGGATGCGTCCTTGCCGCCTGCCTGAGCCATGTTGGGACGGCCGCCTCCGCCGCCTCCCACGCACTTTGCCACCTCTTTTATCAGATTGCCTGCATGAGCCCCCTTTGCTATGGCTCCCTCGGTAGCCGATATCACCACATTCACCTTGCCGCCTGCATCTGACAGAAGCACGATGACACCCTCGCCTATCTTTGTCTTCAGTTCATCGGACAGATCCCTGAGCCCGTTCATATCTACTCCTGCGGGAGTAGCCGCGAGCAGCCTGACGCCGTTTACCTCTTTCACGTTGTCCATCACGTCACCGAGGGCATCCTTTGCTGCTTTTGACTTGAGTGAGTCATTCTCTGCCTTGAGCTCCTTGAGCTCCTTCTGAAGCTTCTCTATATGTGACACAAGCTCCTGTGTCGAGGATCTTGCAGTCCTTGCCGCATTGTTCAGGATATCCTCCACACCCTTATAGTAGCTTATCACGTTGTCTCCGGTGACAGCCTCGATACGCCTTACACCCGCTGCCACACCTGCCTCGGAGAGTATCTTAAAGTACTTGATATCGGCCGTGTTCTTCACATGCGTGCCTCCGCACAGCTCTATGGACCAGTCACCCATATTCACGACCCTGACCTCATCGCCGTACTTCTCTCCGAAAAGTGCCATGGCACCGGTGCTCTTTGCTTCCTCAAGAGACATTATCTTCGTATCTACCGAAAGAGCATCGCCTATCTTCTTATTGACGATATCCTCCACCTGCTTCACCTGCTCCTCTGTCATGGCCTGTGAATAGCTGAAATCAAATCTTGTACGGGATGCATCCTGATAGGAGCCCTGCTGCTCCACGCCCTCTCCCAGTACCTCACGGAGAGCCCTCTGCAGCAGATGCGTAGCCGAGTGATTCCTGCATACGCTTCCTCTGCTTGCGGCATCCACCTCAAGAGAAGCCTCATCTCCGGTCTTTATCTCGCCTGAGCTTACGATCCCGATATGACCTATACGGTCTCCGGGAAGCTTTATGGTATCCCTTACCTCAAACTCACCATCCGAAGTCACTATCCTGCCGATATCACCCTTCTGTCCGCCCATGGTGGCGTAGAACGGTGTCTTACCCGTGATCACGGTACCCTCCATGCCGAGAGTCAGTGAATCCTTCAGCTCCTTACCGTCAGACAAAGCGAGTATCCTGTCCTTTTGAGTCAGTCCGTCATATCCCGTAAACTCGCTCTTTATAGCGGCATCCAGATTGTCATACACTGACATATCGTTTGACAGGTCTGCGGCAAAGCTCTGATTCTCCCTTGCCTTTTTCTTCTGCTCCTCCATAGCCTCGGTAAAGCCGGCCTCGTCCACACTGAGCCCCTTCTCGTCAGCCATCTCCTGAGTGAGCTCGAGAGGAAATCCGAAGGTATCATACAGGTAGAAGGCGGATCTTCCGTCGATGCTCTTCTCCCCGTCCCTTTCTTTTCTCGCGACAATCTTTTCAAACTCCTTCATGCCGTTTTCAAGAGCACTCTCAAATCTTATTATCTCATTTCTGAGCTCCGTGATGATGAAAGCCCGGTTCTTATTAAGGAGCGGATAGCTTTCACCGTATATCTTATGCATATAGAGCACTGCGATGTCGATCAGGTTTTCCTTCTTAAAGCCAAGGAGACGCCCGTGCCTGACGGCTCTCCTTATGAGCCTGCGCAGTACATAGCCTGCCCCTGCGTTGGAGGGAGTAAGCCTCGCCTCGTCACCTATCAGCATGACTGCGGTGCGCAGATGATCGGCAAGTATCCTCATGGAGCGTGTCTTCTCGTCATCAGCGTCATATGACAGTCCGGTATTCTTTTCAATATACTGTATGACGGGCAGGAAAAGATCCGTCTTGTATACGTCCTTTGTACCGTTAAGAAAGGCAAGTATCCTTTCCAGTCCCCAGCCGGTATCCACGTTCTTTTGCTTCAGGGGAGTAAGATGACCGTCCTTGTGCTTCTCATACTGCATGAAGACATCGTTGCCGAGCTCGGTGTATTTGCCACAGCTGCATCCCGGTCCGCAGTCAGGACCGCAGTCGGGTACATCTGCTATATAAAACATCTCACTGTCAGGTCCGCAGGGTCCGTACTCCAGTCCCCACCAGTTGTCCTCTGCGGGAAGGTAATAGATATTCTCTTCCTTAAATCCGGACTCTATGCGGTACCTTGCCCCCTCCTCATCTCTGGGAGCATTCTCATCTCCGGCAAATACAGTCGCCGCAAGATGATCCCTGTCAAAGCCGAGTACCTCTGTCAGCAGCTCGTAGCTCCACTGACATCTTTCCTTCTTGAAATAATCTCCGAGACTCCAGCTTCCCATCATCTCAAAGAATGTCACATGGCTCTTGTCTCCCACAGAGTCTATATCATTTGTCCTGACACATCCCTGTATGTTGCAGAGCCTTGTACCCTTAGGATGCTTCTGTCCGAGCAGATACGGCATGAGAGGCTGCATGCCCGCCACATTAAAGAGCACTCCTGTCGAGCCGTCCGATACAAGAGACACGGCTCCGACATCCACATGACCTCTTTCCTTGTAAAACTCCTTCCATGCGTTTCTCAATTCATCCGATGTGAACTGTTTCATGGTATTTTCTCCTATCCTTAACCTGATGATAACGGGATCAGACATCCCTTTACACTGTTTATGACCGTCCTATTAAAGATCAAACCTTCCGTTGAAATACGACTCGAGCTCCGATATGGCCACTCTCTCCTGCTCCATGCTGTCACGATCACGTATGGTCACCGCGCCGTCAGTCTCCGAGTCAAAGTCATAGGTAATGCAGTAAGGCGTACCTATCTCGTCCTGTCTTCTGTATCTCTTTCCGATGGCTCCTCTGTCATCAAACTCACAGTTGTAATGCCTCGAAAGAGTATCGTATATCTTCTCCGCTCCTTCATTCAGCTTCTTTGAAAGCGGCAGCACGCCTATCTTCACGGGTGCGAGTGCAGGATGGAAATGCATGACTGTACGCACATCCCCTCCCTCCAGTGTCTCCTCATCATAGGCTTCACAGAGGAAAGCAAGCACTACCCTGTCCGCTCCGAGCGAAGGCTCTATGACGTAGGGCAGATACTTTTCGTTTGTCGTATCATCAAAGTAGGTCATATCCTGACCCGATGTATTCTGATGCTGCGAGAGGTCATAGTCGGTCCTGTCGGCTATACCCCAGAGCTCACCCCATCCGAACGGGAAGAGATACTCAAGATCCGTCGTGGCCTTAGAATAAAAGGCAAGCTCGGCAGGATCATGATCTCTTGTCTTTATATGCTCGGGTGCCATGCCGAGGTCATGCAGGAAGTCTATGCAGTACTGCTTCCAGTATGCAAACCACTCAAGATCCGTCCCCGGCTTGCAGAAAAACTCAAGCTCCATCTGCTCAAACTCTCTCGTCCTGAACGTAAAGTTGCCGGGCGTTATCTCATTTCTGAAGGACTTTCCTATCTGGCCTATGCCGAAGGGTACCTTCTTACGGGAAGTCCTCTGTACATTCTTAAAGTTTACGAATATACCCTGCGCGGTCTCGGGTCTTAAATATACGACATTCTTTGCATCCTCGGTCACTCCCTGAAAGGTCTTGAACATAAGATTAAACTGTCTGATATCGGTAAAGTTGTGCTTGCCGCAGGTAGGACACGGTATGGAGTTCTTCTTTATGAAGTCCATCATTTCCTCGTTTGACCAGCCGTCAACGGAGGACTCCAGAGTCACGTTGTTTTCCTTTGTCCAGTCCTCTATGATATTGTCAGCCCTGAATCTCTCATGACACTCCTTACAGTCGATAAGAGGATCCGAAAAGCTGCCGATATGACCCGATGCCACATAGGTCTGTGTATTCATGAGTATGGCGCAGTCCACTCCGACATTGTATTTGTTGCCTGTCACGAAGCGGCTCCACCATGCCTTTTTCATGTTATTCTTAAGCTCTACTCCGAGATTGCCGTAATCCCATGTATTGGCGAGACCGCCGTATATCTCCGAGCCCGGGTATATGAAGCCCCTGCCCTTACACAGATTTACGATCTTCTCCATTGAATCAACCATCATTCATCCTCCTGTATAAAAGTTATTTGTCAGCCGGCAGCTGAAAAATCAGTATACCACAAATGCCACATCCCCACTCTGCACCGTGCAGTGCGCGAGCTTTTCATTATCAGGATCTATCGTGATATCACCCTCGGCATACAGTATCCTTTTGGGACATTTAATATCCATCGCCTCAGATACTATCACTGCATGACCGCCTCCTGCCAGTATGGCATCGGCGCCGAAGGTCACTCCCTGCTTTTTGAGTGCATCCATGGTATCTGCATAAAACACCTCGTCATTAAATGCTGCCATGGCATCATCCGAGTCGTACTTCAGCCTGAGCACCGCGACTCCGTCCTCTATCTCCAGTCCATCGGAGTCCACTCCGTCCGAAGCCTTTATCTTCTCCTCTATGTCAGCCCTGAGACCCTCTTCGTCGTAAAAGCCCGGGTCAAACTCCTCCACTATCGTCTGGCTGATCTTTCCGCTGTTTGATACTTTCACGGTGGTGACCGTCACATCTCCCCCGGACATATCGCTGATAAGACCATACAGCTTATAGCCGATAAAGCCTGTCACTGCTATCGCCGCGACCGCGACCAGTATCAGTATCAGCCTTGCTGCTATGAGCCTGCCTCTGTCTCTCTTTCTCTTTTTTTTTCTTCTTCTTCCAACCTGCTGTGACATTATCCTATCCCTGCCCCGATGTCCGTATAGCCCAGCTCGGACATCACATCGAGTGATTTAAAGCTGCCCTGTAAATAGCGTTTCCTGTATTCATCCGCGATACCGCACAGCTCCTCCATGACCTCATCCTTCACCTTGAATGAAAAAAGGTCTCTTATCTGTGCCGCTTCTATATGACCGAGTGCATTCGCGGTACCCGGCATTATATGCCCGGGCGGAAGCCCCGGATATACTCCGTTTGCCATGACCGTCCTCAGCTCATATACCGCGCGCACCAGCCTGTTATCTATACTGTCGGTATCAAGTGCCTGCAGGGATCTGTATAAGAGCAGCAGCATATCCCTGCCCTCCATGTTCTCATGTACGGAATAGTCCGCAAGATCCGCAAAGTACGAAGCAAAGCACATCTTCTCCATATCATGCCTTATCTCCTCGAAGTAATTGGATATCTCCACCCCGGAGAGATTATATGCGCTCTTTCCCGCAAAAAGACGGAAATCACCGAAGGAAAACATATCCGTCATTCCCATAAACCTGGAATTCTGCCGCCTCACTCCTCTGGCAAATACCGTTACCTTTCCCACATCGGCAGTCAGTACCTTGAGTCTCTTATCATACTCCGCATAGTCATAGGCAGCCAGTATCATGCCTGCAGTATCTATGATATCATTCATTATATCCCAGAGATCTCAATATCCCCGTATTCTGTCTCCAGTCCTTCCTTACCTTTACGAACAGCCTGAGATTCACATGCGCCTCCAGAAGCTCCTCTATATCCTTACGGCTCTCGCTCCCTATACGCTTCAGCATCGATCCTCCCTTGCCAATGATGATACCCTTGTGAGAATCTCTCTCGCATATTATCTCCGCGTCAATATCTATGATGCCGTCATCTCTTTCCTTAAAGCGCTCCACGCTTACGGCTATCCCGTGCGGCACCTCATCACGCAGTATGCGCAATGCCTTTTCCCTGACTATCTCACCGCATATATCCCTCTCGGTCTCGTCCGTTACGGTATCCTCATCATAGAGCGCGGGTCCCTCCGGCAGATATCTCATTATGGCATCCGTAAGGCTGTCTATGCCTATGCCCTTCAGTGCGGATACCGCTGCCGTCTCCTTTATATCGAGTGCCCCGCAGTATACTTCAGCTGTTTTTCTGATACGATCCTCATCGACCGTGTCCGATTTATTGATCGCAAGTATCACGGGCTTACCGGATGCACGTATGCGTGAGATCATCTGCTGCTCACCCTTGCCTATATACGTCTCGGGCTCTACCACAAAGAGTATGAGATCCACATCATCTACCGATCTGTATGCCGTACTGTCCATGTATTCCGACAGCTTGTTGTGAGCGAGATGTATGCCCGGGGTATCAAGGAATACTATCTGTCCTCTGTCGTTTGTAAATACCGTTCTCATCCTCCGGCGGGTGGTCTGAGGCTTATTGGAGGTGATGGCTATCTTCATGCCTATGAGGTGATTCATAAGCGTGGATTTGCCTACATTCGTCCTGCCGACTATCGCCACAAAGCCCGATCGGTATCCGGTATCACTCAAAACAGGTTGTCCACCTTTCCGAAGAGCTCACGATTCGCGTCAAGCTTGGCCTCAGCACCCACTACCGCAAGTGTGCCGGCCTCCGACATGGCCTCAATATACGGAGCAAGCTCTCTTATCCTTGCCTGATTACAGGAGAGTATCGCATCTCTCTCCCTCTGCACATCCTCGGAGTCTATACCGCTCATATACGCGGAAAGGCTCCTTACACCCTCGGTCTTAGGTGTGAGCGGAGTATCTATATCTGATATCGTACCTATCACAAACTTTGTCATATCTCTTTTCGAGACCTTGAAATTCCTTATATATCCGGCTGCCTCCTCAAATACCCTGACAGAGTTCTTAAGATGCGGGTCCCTGTATGTGGACATATATACGTCTCCGTTCCTTAAGAAGCCGGCACCGCATCCGTATGCACCCCCCAGTACCCGGATATTGTTCCAGAGGTAATCATACCCCATGATCACCCTCAATACGCGGAGCTCCCCCCTGTAGGGCAGTCCCTTATCCTTGAAATTACCGGCTTTGGCCACATACTGTACCTGAGACGCTGTCCTGAAGCCCTCATTCCTCTTCACCTTTGCAAATTCAAAATCAGTGTTCCCCGAAGCCTGCGCAGAAAGCTTATTCTTAAAGCCCTCCGCAAGCGGTATCAGCCTTTCCGTCATCTCCTTTGATCCGGTTATATCGACCATCAGATTGTCCCTGTGAAGAAGTATGTCCAGAGTCTTCTGCAGCTTTTTCCTGACATCCCCTATCCTGTCCTCAAAGTTCTTTTCTATATCATCTATGAACCTGTAATAGTCCACTCCGTTCATCTTTTCCTTGTAGTAATGCTGATCCGAGATATATGACAGTGCACGCTCAGTGGCTACGGCATTGCCGGCTGATACAAAGGATGCCTGCATCCTCGACTTTATCATCCTTATGATCTCTCTGAGTCTCTTCTCATCCGAAAAATCAGAGGTAAACAGTATCTCCTCCGTGAGTCTCATGAAGTCGGGGATATGCTCATCAAACACCCTTGTATGCACCTCAAACTCCGCATCAAAGTCCCCGTAGGAGTTTACATCCGCATAGACAGCGGGTGTAAAGAATATACCCCCCGTCGCGAGATTTATCTCAGAGTTCAGCTCCTCATAGGTATAATGCTCCGTATTCACGTTGCCGAGTACGGAACGCAGGAGTCCCATATAGGGTACCAGCTCCTCCGGCACAGGCTGGGCAGAAAGCATCAAGCCTATGTAAGCTATGCCGTTTGTCGCTATATCATGGTGTATCAGCTTCGTACCCGACATATCTCTTATATCGTTCTTAAAGGGCAGTGCCTTCTTATCTATATCCTTTATCTCAAGAAGCGGGACCGTAAGCAGCTGCTCCTCCGTAGACGGCTCCTCCTGATATGCCTTCAGCTCTCTTGTCTGCCTGACTATTTCATCTATCTCCTCCCTGCTTAGAGATGACTTGTACTTCTTAAGCTTTGCCGCGACAGCCTTTTCTTTTTTCGCGGTAAGACCCTTTTCCGGCTTTAAGAGGACTACTGACGAATGGGGATTGTCTATCAGATATTTCTCTATGAGCTCTTCGAAGTATCTGCTGTCTGACGCAGCCTCCCTCTTAAGATAGGCAAAGGTGGCATTCTGCTCTATATGCATGAAGGGATCGCTGTCCTTGTAAAGCCACGAGTCGAGTGCCTGCAGTCCGTACATGAGTCCCTTAGGATAAGCTCCGAAATCAGCCTCCCTGTACCTGAACTCAAAAGAATTTATCGCGGCGAGCAGTGTCTTTTTATTCAGCCCGCCTTTTGCCAGATCCGTAAGGGTCTTTCTTATCACGTTTAAGAACTTATCCTTGTCTGAGGCATCCGCGTACTTTGCTATCACCGCAAAGAACGGCTGGAGCAGCCCGTTGTCATAGGTACTCTCTATGTCCTGACCTATCCTTGCGTCAAGCAGAGCCTGCTTCAACGGAGCTCCGGGACTGTCAAGCAGTGCATACTGGAGCACCGAAAATGCCACATAGAGCTTCGGGTCGAGATTGTCCTTTATCACACAGTTGTATGACAGATAAGTATTGTGCATGGTACTCTCCGCATCGGACAGCCCATAGGTCTTTTCGAAATCCACCGTCTTTGTAAAGGGGTCCTGCCTCTCTACCGCGGAGTTTATCTTCTGTGCCTTGTAATGTGACAGATACTCTTTATCAAGCCATATGAGCCTCTCCGCCATATCGGCATTCCCGTACAGATATATGTAGGAATTGGACGGATGATAGTATTTCTTATGCATTTCAAGAAACTTCTCATATGTCAGATCCGGTATCTCCTCCGGATCTCCGCCGGATTCGAGCGCATATGCGGTATCGGGATACAGCGAAGCGAGGATGTATCTGTCCAGCACATCATCAGGCGCGGAATATGCCCCCTTCATCTCGTTGTATACCACTCCGTTATATTTCAGCTCATCCTTCTCGGACTCGAGCTCATAGTGCCACCCCTCCTGCCTGAATATCTTTTCATTTTCATATATCGCGGGATGCAGCACCGCGTCCATATATACATCGGAAAGATTGGCAAAATCCTTGTCATTCGTGCTTGCAACGGGGAAGACCGTCTTGTCGGGATATGTCATGGCATTAAGGAAGGTATTCAAAGAGCCCTTGGCAAGCTCTATAAAAGGATCCTTCGCCTTGTATTTTCTTGAGCCGCACAGTACGGTGTGCTCCAGGATATGCGGTGTCCCCGTAGAGTCTGCGGGAGGTGTCCTGAAGGCGACATAAAAGACCTTATTCCTGTCGTCATTGGATATGATAAATATCCTCGCGCCGCTCTTTATATGCTGAAGCAGATAGCCCTTTGAGTTGAGATCCGGCATATCCTTTTTCTTTATTATCCTGTACTGCTTGATATCCTCTATGCTCTTCGTCTTCATCCTTACCTCCGTATCCTTAAAGATCAGGGCACCAGTCCCTCTATCTGACTGCCGGTAAGCCTCATCGCTTCCTTTATTTCCTCGGGATCGATCCCCGTCTCCTCCGCGAGCTCCGCTGCCGTGACGGGTCTGTGCATTGCCTCCGACATCTCTCGTGCCCTGTCGTTTATCTCGTTTATATGCCCTACCATATCCTCCATGCGCTGCCTGATATCCGTATCCTCATATACAGCGGCATCCATGGCATCCATGATAAACCTGCCCACAAAACCATCCGCCTCGGAAGCATCCTCCAGAGTAGACAATGCTCTGATGGCAGTCATCATGCCTATATTGCCCTCTCCTATCAGATCCTCCGCCGGAAGAGCCTGATATACATAGAGCTTTGCGATGTCGACTACACTCCTCAGATAATGGTTCATGAGGATACCCTGAGCCTCCTCGTCATCATCTTTTATCGCTCTCTGCTTTGCATCCAGTATCTCTTCTTCGGTATATACCGGCAGTCCCCTGATCTCCTCAAGATACATCCCGAGATACCTGCCGTCCTCCTCGGTAAACTCAGGCTCCGTATATTCCGCTCCATCGCCTATAGCTATGTTTATACCCTTTAGGTAGCCTCTGGTGAGCTCATCCTCCTTATCACTCATCTCAAGAGGGTCCATGATGCCGTGATAGACCTCCTCCGTGATATGGTTGCTGCTCTCATGAGCCGTCCTTATCAGCCTGTCAAGCGTCTTTCTGTATTCGCTCTCTATCATCTCTATTTACCGAACTTCACATGCTCATGAGTAAACAGGTGATCCTGACAGTACTCATAGTTGCCCGCGCACTTGCTGCAGAAGCGAAACTCCAGCAGATCCCCGTCCAGCTCGGTACGTCCGCAGATCGCGCATCTGTGCTTCGTGATCTGTCCGCTATCCTTCCCTGCCGCACTGTGCGCATTGTATGCGCCGTATGCACTGCCTGCCGCTCCCGCACCTGTCGAGGCACCTCCCGTATGTCCGGCACCTCCGGCAACTCTTCTCTGATTGCCCTGATAATACGGTCCTCTTTCAAATGCCTTCTTAAAGGCTCTCTTACGGGCACGCTCCTTTGGAGATATGGCATTGTAGTTTCTCGTGGTAAAGAAGAATACCACGAAGTTTAAGAGAGAAACTATGATAGCCACTCTCTCCGCCCAGCTTGATACCAGAGCCTGATAGAGAAGGAAGGCTATATCTATCAGAGCCAGCCACTTTATCTTGAGCGGTATTATGAAGTAAAGCAATATCTCCATATTCGGATAGCATGCGGCAAATGCCAGAAATACAGACATGTTCACATAGTAGGTGGTAAACATACCGTCTACGCTGTAGCCAAACCCATAGAGCACAAATGCTCCCACAAGCATGAAAAACAAACCGGAGAAAATGTAGAGATTATACTTGAAGTCTCCCCATGTCTGCTCCAGCGCGGTCCCCAGCTGATAGTAAAACAAAAGCATTATGATCGTGAATATCCCCGGAGCCGACGGAGGCATGAATATCCATGTAAAGAGCCTCCATATCTGACCATGGAGTATCTTTTCGGGACTCAGATAGATGAGCTGTATCGTAGGTATCCCCGCCATATTCAGGAAATACAGGATATATCCGATGATATACGTGAGTATCATGTATTTCGTGAGCTGTGGTACGGCATAAGCCCCCACCCTGCGCTCCAGTCTGTTCAGTAATGAATTTATCTTGTTGTTCATAGCGGCTTTCCCACTTTCGTATTCTCAGCTCCTGTCCGAAGGCAATCAAAATATTTTATAATAATTTTGGGCTGTTGTCTATGGATTAGAAGCACAATCAAAATTGCCGTAAACAGTGCCCGCAGGCAGGAAGCAGGCCTGTGGGCATTCAGATCATAAGAGAATGGTTTAATACTGCCCCTATCAGCATGATGTAAAAGCAGCCGTACAGCCACATAAGGAAGATCACTATGGTCGCGAAGCTCCCGTAATATGTACCGTATATGCTGCTGTCTATGAAAAGCGAAAAAAAGTATGAAAATACCACCCATGCCAGAGCGGAAAAGACCGCCCCCGGCAGCTGCTTTTTAAACGACTGTCTCTCACCGGGCAGAAACGTATATATTGTCATGAATATGAGTATGCCTACAGCAAACAGCACCAGATACCTGAAATTATAGATAAAGGGTATGTGATCGAGCAGCCTTATGTGGCGTACGAGGAAATCCATGATGGTCTTTCCGAATACGATGATGACAAAGAGCAGGAGCATATTGATGACCATGAGTATCGTATAGAATAT
>JAGBNR010000111.1 GCA_017634315.1 Lachnospiraceae bacterium | reverse complement strand
TCGGCTTCGGCACTTCATGATATAGGCAAGATAATGATACCCGATGAGATACTTTTCAAACCGGGCAAGTATACTCCCGAAGAGTTTGACTACATGAAGAGCCATACCATAAGAGGGTATGACATCATCGTAGAGATCGCGGATCTCTGGGACAAGGAGCTGATGGAGTACTGTAAGCAGATAGCGCGCTCACACCATGAGAAATATGACGGCAGGGGATATCCCGAGAATCTTAAAGGAGATGACATCCCGATAGCCGCTCAGATCGTATCCGTTACGGACTGCTTTGAGGCTCTGATAAGCGAGAGCCTGTACAAGAAAGCCTATACCTTTGACGTGGCATTTCAGATGATACTGAACGGGGACTGCGGTATGTTTAACCCGAAGCTGATGGAGGCATTCCGTAATTCGAGAGAAGGATTCCATAAGATAGCCGAGGAAAGCTCTGAGGGGAGTCCGACTGACGTGATAGAAGAGACAAACGTGGATCTGGATTAGATCAATGGTATCTGCCCGGTAACTATTCAGAGCAGCTCATCGAGCTTAGTCGGGAGGAGCGTGATAAACTGTACATATAGCTGCTCATAGCTTTCGGACACCGTAAAGTGTATGACTGGGATATCGGAGCGCTAAGACAGGAGGCTCATGTGAAAAATTGGGAAATGTCAGCCCTGGATGTTTATACGAACAGGGTATATAAGATAATCGTACTGATCATACCGGTGTTTTGCTTATGCGCAAGTGCCACGATCACCACTCTCCATTTCATCGGATGGTATCCTGATATCAATGAAACCGCCATGTGGCTTTTCGATCTTACGGATCTTATATATCTTTCCATAGGCATATACTTTATTAAGACAGGCTTTGGTGAAGACGGCATTGTGCTGCCTGACAAGCTGACAGCAGGCAAGTACACGATGGCTGTCATCGTGATAATACAGTGGAATGCGATATCATATATCTGGCCGTTTACCGATTTCTGGGCATATTGCCTCCTTTTCACCATAGTGGAGGCTTTCTTCTTTGATGTGAAGCTGGTCGCATTTTCAACATTCGGTATCAGCATCTCGATGTTTGTGTCATGGTTTATAAAGGGCGGTATGCTGCTCCCTGCTGCAGACTCATATTTTTATGCCAACATGACCTTCAGGGTGGTAGGGCTGGTGCTGATGCTGCTTTCCATCAATATAATCACTTACTTCGGCGGCAGATTTCTGGTGGAAGAGCTTGAGAAGTATGTCAATTACGATACACTGACCCATCTCCTCAACCGCCGCAGTATGGACAATTATCTGCAGGCAGCGTACAAACAGGCGACGACGGGACAGACGACCTTCTGTCTTATGATGATGGATATAGATGATTTTAAGAAGGTAAACGATACTTACGGTCATGACTGCGGAGATGAGGTGCTGAAGAGTGTAGCGCATACGATATCCACGGGAGTAAAGAAAAACGACAACGTCTTCAGGTGGGGCGGAGAAGAAATGCTGGTGATACTCTACACGGACATGGACAGAGCGGCAGCCGCTGCGGAGCGTATCAGGTCTGATGTGGCAAGGGATCCCATAGTCTACAGGGATACGACAATGGTGTCCGTGACGATAACCATAGGAATATCTCCGTATGAGCCGGGGATGACGATACAGCAGATGATGGATGATGCCGATGCAAAGCTGTATTACGGAAAGCGACACGGAAAGAATCAGGTGGTGACCAGGCTGGAGGATAACGAAAGCGGCAGCGTATAGTCCTTTTGACGGTGGTTTGCGTAAAGAGCCGGTGGATATATGGAAAAAGAAAAATGGGAGATGTCCGCTCTTGATGCGTACATAAATAAAGTATATAAGTTTGTGGTGATCTATGTACCGATGCTGTGCATCCTGGCAGGCATAACGGTGACTGCGCTGTATCTTGCAGGGTGTTATACAGTCTCAAGTAAAGCACTGTTGTGTGTGTTTGACGCTTCAGTCATTATTTATCTCGGCATAGGCATATATTTAGCGCATACGGGCTACGGAGAAAACGGCATAGTAAGACCGGATAAGCTTAAAAGCGCAAAGATAATAACGGGGATCATTCTCTTTCTTCAGTGGAATGCAATAGCGTATATCTGGCCCTTTAGGGATATGTGGGCATTCTGCATCCTTTTTACGATTGTCGTGGCATTGTTTTTTGACATCAGACTTGTGCTCTCGGTTACGGCGGCCATATCACTTTCCATGTTTGTATCATGGGCGGTAAAGGGGGCATGGCTGCTCCCTGATCCGGGGACTTATTTTAACGCAAATATGGTTTTCAGACTGGTGGGGCTGGCTCTGATGCTTCTTTCGATAAATCTCATCACCTGCTTCGGCGGAAAGTTTTTCGTGGAGGAGCTTGAGAAGTACGTCAATTATGATACCCTGACCCATCTTATGAACCGAAGAAGCCTCGATAATTATCTGAATGCCGCATACAGGCAGGCAGCTAAGGGTAAGACAACATTCTGTCTGCTGCTGATGGATATTGATGATTTCAAAAGGGTGAATGACACCTACGGGCATGAGTGCGGCGATGAGGTGCTGCAGTCCGTGGCAGGGATAATACAGTGCGGCGTAAGGAAGAACGACAGTGTCTTCCGCTGGGGAGGAGAGGAAATACTGGTACTGCTTAATGCGGAGGAATATAAGGCGGTATTTATTGCAGACCGCATCCGAAAGGAAATCGAAAAAACAGCTGTATACTACAAAGGAAATGAGATCTTTGTGACAGTTACCATAGGCGTGGCTCCGTATCGTGACGGATCCGGCATACAGGATATGATGGATCAGGCAGACAAATGCCTGTATTACGGTAAGAAGCATGGGAAGAATCAGGTCGTGAGCATGGTGGAATCAGAGGTGACACCCTTTAACACCATGATCCAGCTCCTGAGCGGACTTCCTAATGCAAGCGGATATATGAGAGACGTGGAGATGCTCAAGAAGAGCCGGAGCGTGTCGGAGTATTCCGCATTTTACTTTAATATCAAGAGATTCGGAAATATCAACCGCGAGATAGGGCAGGAAAACGGCGATGATCTTTTACGGGCTTATGCCGATCGCGTAAGGGCTTTTATAAATGAGGACGAGCTGGTCGGGCATTTAGGCGGAGACAATTTCATGGCCATGATCCGTAAGGAACGGCAGGAGGAGATGACGGAGTTTCTGTCAGGGGTCAGAGTGGATCTTGAGCTGAAAGAGGGAATAAGAACCTTTACGCTTGCCGCTACTATCGGGATATGGAGGATTGATGATGACAACATCGAGCCGGGAGAGATCATATCACGTCCGTCACTTGCGCTGAATCAGGCGAGAAACGTGAGGCATAAGAGTGTCGAGATCATTTCTGATGATCAGATCACACGCATAAGACAACAGAAAAACGTGCTTGTCGAGTATAAAGCTGCATTGCAGAATGAAGAGTTTCACGTATTCTATCAGCCAAAGGTAGACTCGAGGACAAACCGTCTGGTAGGAGCTGAGGGACTGGTGCGCTGGGTGCGCAGCGGAGAGACTGTGTCGCCCGGGATATTCATACCTCCGCTGGAGGAGAGCGGAGAGATATTAAAGCTGGATTATTACGTGCTGCGTCATGTATGCCGAGACATGGTGAGATGGGAAAAAGAAGGAATTGAGCCGGTAAAGGTCTCTGTCAATTTTTCCCGCAAGGATCTGGCAGATAAACAACTGGCGGATAATATAAATACTATCATAGAGGAGTCAGGCATAGACAGGAAGCTGATAGAAATAGAGGTGACGGAGACGACAGACGAGGAAGAACAGGGTGCGTTGAGTGAATTTATAAGCAGGCTTTATTCGTTTGGAATCACTACTGCGATTGATGACTTTGGTGCAGGGTATTCATCTATTGTCTCCCTCAGGGATTTCAGGGTTAAAACTCTTAAAATCGATCGTTCATTTATCAACACTGATGATTTTTCGTGGAAGGATGAGGTAATTCTTAAGGATATCATACATATGGCTCAGGAGCTTGGCATGGACATCATAACAGAGGGAGTGGAGCGGCAGGATCAGCTTTTGTTTGTCAACAGTGCCGGCTGCTTTATTATTCAGGGCTTTTTCTATGACAGACCTCTTCCGGTGGAAGAGTTTGAGCAGCGTCTGCGTCAGAAGGATTATACCTGATCACAGCAGCCGTCAGACAGATGCAAAGCACTGATAAGTATTGGAGAAATGATATGAATGGATACGACAAAATTCCGGAAGAAAGAAAGCAGCAGCTGGATGCCTTGTTTGAGGCTTTTTCCATAATAGGTGATGATACCTATGTGTATCTGTGCGATATGCAGTATGACTTTTCGAGATGGTCAAAGGTGCTGACAGATGATTTTGGTCTGCCGGGTGAGTATATGTACGGTGCCGGAGCCATCTGGGAAGAACATGTACATCCTGAAGACAGAAATGCCTTCCATCAAGGAATAGATGACATATTCAGTGGAAGATCCGGCGGGCATGACATGCAGTATCGGGCAAGAAGAAAGGACGGCGAATATGATGTATGTACCTGCAGGGGGATTGTGATCAAAGATGTATCCGGTCAGCCGGTGTATTTCGGCGGTGCGATAAGAAATCACAGTCAGCAGAGCCATATAGACCGACTGACAGGGTTAAGAAATCAGTATGGTTTTTTCGAGGATATTCGCAGCCATATTGATAATAAGATTCCGATGAGAGTTTGTCTGATAGGCATCAGCAAGTTTGCGGAGATAAATGAACTTTATGGGTATACGGCAGGAAACGCCGTTTTACAGATGGTCGGGCGTTATCTGATGGATCATGTGGGTAACAGAGGAGGCACCTTCCGCATGGATGGTTCAAAATTTGCCATCATTACTGAGACGCAGACATATTATGATGACATGGAGAGAACTTATGAGGAATTAAGAGCGCACTTTCGGGAAGGGGTGAGACTCGGTGAGGAATATGTTCCTCTGGAGCTGCATGGCGGAACGATCGGCATTGATGATTTTATTACGGATGAGGAAACGGCATATGCCTGTCTGAATTACGCCTATGATGAATCAAAGGTTAATAAGCAGGGTGACCTTGTGGAGTTTCGCAATGAGCTTAGTGCAGATAACATAAAGAGCGCGGCAAAGCTGCATTCCATACGCAATTCAATCAATAATGAGTTTGAAGGCTTCTATCTTTTGTATCAGCCTGTGGTTGATGCCAAAACTGAAAGACTGATAGGAGCGGAGGCACTTCTTCGATGGAAAAATGATAGGTACGGTATGGTTCCGCCGGATGAGTTTATCCCGGTGCTGGAGAAAGATCCGTTATTTCCTGTGCTTGGAGAGTGGATACTCTACACGGCATTGACCGACGCAAAGAATATACAGAGGATTGTTCCCGATTTTATAATCAACGTCAATCTGTCCTATGCGCAGCTTGAACGACCGGACTTTACGGACAGCGTGTGGAATATAGTTAAGAACACGAGATTTGATCCGCAAAAGCTTTGTCTTGAAATAACGGAGAGATGCAGGCTTCTTGACATGAAGCTCTTAAATAATGTTATGACCTCATTACGGGCGGGAGGGATCAGGATAGCACTTGACGACTTCGGAACCGGATTTTCCTCAATGGGACTCCTTAAGAATCTGCCGTTTGACATAATAAAGGTGGACAGAGGATTTGTTCAGAAAATTGAGGAAGATGACAGGGAACGAAGACTCGTTTATAGTTTCACCGAGGCAGCCGGTATTTTTGGGGCGGATGTCTGTGTTGAAGGGATAGAAACCTCCGGCATGAGAAACATACTGAAGGATATGAGTATACATAGCTTTCAGGGGTACTTTTATTCAAAACCGGTTGGTTTGGATGTGATATTAGAGAGTCTGCAATCGGACTCCGGAGAAATGTGTTTTATGAAACATTAGGGTTGTAATTTTGTGATATAAATGATAAATTTGTAGATGCATCGTTTCCGGTGCATCTGTTTTTTCGTTTCGGGACTCCCGAATGTTTCGAAAATCATAGTATATGAGACGGTTTTTATAAGGCTATATGACTCACAAGAGCCGATAAAAGATGTTTAAGTGAAGGCCGGGGTGATATGAATGTGATATACGCAAAATATATGTTGACAGTTAATGCAAATTAGGATAGTATATGAAAATACGAACAGCTGTTCGAGAAACGGAGTATATATTATGGATAATTCAGAAAAGGTAAAAGCACTCGACGTAGCTATTTCACAGATAGAGAAGCAGTTCGGCAAGGGATCGGTCATGAAGCTTGGTGAAAGCGTGGCGGACATGGGCGTGGCATCGATACCGACCGGCTCACTCTCTCTTGATATCGCGCTCGGTATAGGCGGCATACCGAAGGGGAGGATAGTCGAGATATACGGATCGGAGTCATCGGGCAAGACTACCCTGACTCTTCATATGATAGCCGAGACCCAGAGGATGGGCGGTATCGCGGGCTTTATAGATGCCGAGCATGCGCTTGATCCCGAGTACGCGAGAAGCATCGGAGTGGATATAGATAATCTATATATCTCACAGCCTGATTCCGGTGAGCAGGCACTTGAGATCTGCGAGACGATGGTAAGGTCGGGAGCAATGGATATAGTCGTGGTCGACTCCGTAGCTGCTCTCGTTCCTAAAGACGAGATAGAGGGCAATATGGGAGACTCTCACATGGGGCTGCAGGCCAGGCTGATGTCTCAGGCACTAAGGAAGCTCACAGGTATAATAAACAAGACAAACTGCACGGTAGTGTTTATTAATCAGCTGAGAGAAAAGATCGGAGTGATGTTCGGGAATCCCGAGACCACGACCGGAGGAAACGCACTGAAGTTCTATGCATCGGTAAGGCTGGACGTAAGACGCATAGATAAGATACAGCAGGCAGGACAGATCATCGGCAACAGGACCAGGGTCAAGGTAGTCAAGAATAAGGTGGCACCTCCTTTCAAGACGGCTGAGTTTGATATCATGTTCGGTCAGGGTATATCTACGACCGGCGATATACTGGATCTTGCGGCTAATCTTGATATCATAAACAAGAGCGGAGCCTGGTATGCCTACAACGGAGAGAAGATAGGACAGGGCAGGGAAAATGCAAAGCTGTTTCTTGAGCAGAATCCCGACATCTGTGCAGAGGTAGACAGGCAGGTGCGCGTGCACTATGGTCTGATAGAGGACGATGTGCCGGTTGATGGGAAGGGATCAAAGAAACCGTCCAAGGCTAAGGCTGATACTGACGCAGAGGATAACGCGGATTAATATGATCTGACCGGAGAAATATGCAGCTTGAGATATATAAGATAGAAGATTACAAAAATAACAGAAAGCTGGTGTATCTGGATGAGGGTGCACCGGCCTTCTGCTTGTATGCCCGGGAAATAAGCAAGTATGATCTCAAGGAAGGAGATGTAATACCCGATACCATCTATGAGGAGATCATTTCTCTGCTGTCAAAGAGGGCTAGAGAAAGATGTCTTTATCTGCTTGACAGTATGGCTCGCACGGAAAGACAGCTGCGTGACAAGCTCAGGGAGAGCTACTACCCCGAAGAGTCAATAGAGGCTGCCATAGAGTACTGTAAAAAAAAGCATTATATAGACGATGCTGACTACGCGGAGAGATTTATTGCGTCCAAAGCGGACAAGCTCTCAAAACGAGCCATAGAGCAAAAGCTGTATGAAAAGGGCATAGATAAGGAGACAGTCGCGAACGCGTTTGAAAGCAATGATCTTGACGAGGTCCGGACAGCAAAGGCCCTTATCGCAAAAAAGTACGGTGATATATCCGATATGGAGTACGAAAGCCGCATAAAGATGGTTAAAAGCAT
>JAGBNR010000110.1 GCA_017634315.1 Lachnospiraceae bacterium | reverse complement strand
TACGCTCTTCACTCCCTCGTCAGCCCAGTTCATCGCGGTCTGCTCGATATACCTCATCGATGTCTTGCCCTTGCCTACACAGTACTCTATGAGATACTCGATCAGCTCCTCACCGAATCCCAGCTTATCGTATATGAAGAGGAGGGATCTCATATCCGTAGGCGTGAGTGGTCTGGCAAGATACTGCTCCGCCACAAATACCAGCTGCTTGATCTCTGACTGTGAGCCGAATGCTGCAAGCTCCGATGCACTGTAGGCAGGCTTGCGCTTCTTATCCGGCTGCTTCCTGGGCAGCACTACCTCGGTCTCGCTCGCCCCGGCCGGATCGTTCAGTATGATGCCCGATATGTTGTCTTCCTCGTCAAACTCAAGCGACACTATACCCTTCCTCGCCCAATAGAGCAGAGAACGCTTGATATCCGTCTCCGTATAGTTGAACTTATCGGCAAGCGATGTGACGCTCACCGGATCGTCAGCCTCTATGCAACGCATCAGGTACAGATATACCTTAAGCTGCGCTCCGTTTGCTTCAGACATATAATCGTCGATAAAACAATTCGAGACGATAGTATTGCCCGAGTACCTGTTTCCTCTTAAAACTATGCCACCCATTTTCTTCCCTGTTTATGCACATTTATATTTATCTTTCAAGCGAAGCGGAGTATATCACAATGGATTTTAAAATAAAATAGGCTTCGGGAGCGTACCGTCCGAAAGCCTATTAAAGTGGATAAAGTCGGTAAAGTGGATATCTGCGAAAACACGCAAATCATAACCCCTGTATAGTGTTAATAAAATTTTGTTGAAAATGTGGACTACCCTTCCGAAAGGAGTTCATCGCCGATTTTAACCACATCTCCGGCACCCATAGTTATCAACAGATCATTGTCGATAAGAGTTTCTCTTACAAATTTTTTAATCTCCTCAAAGGTCGGGAAATAATAACAATCGATCCCCTTTTTTCTTATCTCTTCAGCCAGCGTGGCTCCGCTGATACCGAGAGTGTCGGTCTCTCTCGCGGCATATATCTCGGCGCATATCACATGGTCGGCATGTGAGAGTGCCTCTGCAAAGTCACCCATAAGAGCCTTTGTCCTCGTATATGTATGTGACTGGAAGATAACCCAGAGATCCCTGTGAGGATACTTCTTTGCAGTCTCAAGTGTAGCCCTTATCTCCGTGGGATGGTGAGCATAATCATCTATGATCGTGAAGCCGTTCAGCTCTCCCTTTATCTCAAAGCGTCTGTCTGTACCGGTAAAGTCCGCAAGTCCTTTCTTTACCGCATCATATCCTATACCCAGCTCATGCGCTACCGCCATCGCAGCAAGAGAGTTTATGACATTGTGCGACCCGTAGACTCCGAGACTGAACTGCTCCCTCTTCCCGTCATGCTCCGCCTCAAATGCCGGTCGTCCGAAAGCATCATAGCTTACACTGACGGGATGCCAGTCAGCCCCTTCGCTTTTTCCGAAGGTGACTATCCTGCATCTCAGATCCTTCACCACCTCGTCATAACCCTCTATGTCCGCGTTGATCACGAGCACGCCGTCATCGGGGATATTGTGCGCGAATCTGTTGAAGGAGCTCCTGATGTCATCTATGTCTTTAAAGAAGTCCAGATGATCCGCCTCCACATTGAGTATCACCCCTATCCGCGGATAAAACGAGTGATACGAATTGGTATATTCGCAGGCCTCCATCACAAAAAATCTGTCCGCTCCTATACGGAAGTTGCCGCCGATATCCCTCAGTACTCCTCCTATTGATACGGTAGGGTCCGCTCCGGCACTCATGAGTATCTCGGATATCATTGCCGTGGTAGTGGTCTTGCCGTGCGTACCCGCCACTGATATGGGAGTATCGTAGCCTTTCATTATACTGCCGAGGTAATCCGCTCTTGTTTCTATCTTAAGACCCCTGCGTCTCGCTTCCATGAGCTCGGGATTGTCCTCATGAATGGCTGCGGTCATGACCACAAGCTCCGTATCATCGGGGATATTATCAGCCTTCTGCGGATATCCTATCTTCGCTCCGAGCTCCTCAAGCCTCTCCGTGATCCCGGATGGGTGCGCATCGGAGCCCGACACCCTGCATCCCTTTGACAGCATCAGCTCGGCTATGCCGCTCATGCTGATGCCTCCTATACCTATAAAATGTATATATCCCATTTTTATCCTTTCTTTCAATAATAATATAATTAAAAAAGTATACTCTCTTGAAACACCTTATAGCAACTTGATAATAAAACCGTTTTACGATAAAATCGAGTTGTTGCTTTTGTACAAAATACAAGGAATGGAAGGTGATCAGATTTGGCAATGGACACGATCGAGAAGATCCGTGAAGCTGAGCTTGCCTCAGACAGTGCTGAGAAGAACGCCGTCGTAGAGGCAGATCGCATCATGGCAGAGGCCGAGGATGCAGCGGCAGCTCTCAAGACGGATCTCACCAAAGAGGCTAAGGCTAAGGCTGACGGACTTCTGAAGGATGCTTCGGCAAAGAGTGAATCAATACTATCCGAGGCAGAGGAGGCGGCAAAGACTGAGGTCTCCGCACTCCGTGCTTCCGTGGAAGCAAACAAAGAGGGAGCCATAAAGCTCATCCTCGATGACCTGACAGCCTGAAGGCAACAGGTCGAAAATAATACTGTAAAGGAGGTCAATATATGTCAGTTCTGCCAATGAAGCACATGATCGTATGTGCCAAGAGGCAAGACCGCAAGGCTATACTCGAGAAGCTGCAGCGGACTGAGGCTGTGGAGATCATCGCCCGCGATGACGATGAGCAGGACACGGTCTTTAACAGGATCGATGTGTCGCAGTCAGCCCAGCTCTTCGTCAAGAATTCCGCGCAAGCGGAAAAAGCTCTTGAAGTACTGAACAGTGCCGCACCCGAGAAGTCTTCTCTGCTGTCGGCTTTTGCAGGCAGGACCCCCATCACTCTTGAAGAGTATGAGGCAAATGCCAAAAGGCGCGACAAGGTGATGAAGGATGTCACTGATATCCTGAAGCTCGACAAGGAGCTGACGGAAGCAAAAGCGGATATACCGCGTATCACTACTCAGATAGAAGCTCTGACCCCGTGGATCGGGCTCACGGAGCCGCTTTCATTTGCGGGCACCAAAAAGACAGCTGCTTTCATAGGTACTTTCCCCGAGCTGCTCACGGAAGCGGAGATCGCCGAGAGACTGGCGGCAGCAGTCCCCGATGTGGAGGCACTCGATGTAAATGTCATCAATTCCGAGGACAATATCACTTCAGTCCTGATTTCCTGCCTGAAAACAGAAAAGGATAAGGTGGAGGAAGCCTTAAGGCGCATGAATTTCCAGCGTCCTCCCGTATCCGACATGATACCGTCCGAGCAGCTCGATGCATATGACAGGGAGCTCAAGGCTGCCGTCGCAAAGATCGACTCCACAAGAGAGTCTATCGCTTCCTACGCCGACAAACGTGACGATATCAAGTTTATCGCGGACTATTTCCGCATGAGAGCGGAGAAATACGATGTGCTCGGCACGCTTGCCCAGACAAAGCGCACCTTTATAATAGAAGGTTATGTGCCGGAGCAGTATGCGGGCACTCTGGAGCAGGATCTGTCGCAGAGCTTTGATGTGGCGGTGGAGATGCTCGATCCGGATCCTTCGGAGGATGTACCTGTACTGCTGAAGAACGGTCCTTTCGCGGAGCCTGTGGAGGGTATCATAGAGAGCTACTCGATGCCGGGAGCCGGTGAGCTGGATCCCACCACACCTGTGGCCTGCTTCTATTACATACTCTTCGGTATGATGCTCTCGGACTTTGCGTATGGCGCACTGATGTCCATAGCTACGTTTGTACTTATTAAAAAGCTGAAGAACATGGAGCGTCCGATGAGGAAGACTCTGACGATGTTCTTTTACTGCGGTCTGGGTACCATGCTGTCAGGCATACTCTTCGGCAGCTACTTCGGAGATGCGCCTACGGTCATAGCCAGCACTTTCTTCGGCAAGACGCTCGAGGTGCCAAAGCTCATCGACCCGCTTTCACAGCCTATGAAGATGCTGGTACTCTGCTTTGCGATAGGTATCGTCCATCTCTTTGCGGGTCTTGTCATCAACCTTTATACGGCACTCAAGCAGAAGAGATACGTGGATGCCATATCGGACTCCGTGCTCTGGATGCTTCTCGTAGCGGGTCTGCTGCTCTTCGGTCTCACGACCGACATGGTCACGGGTATGTTCTCGCTTGAAAAGATCTCGCCGGTGGCCGGCAACATAGGCAAGATCATGGCAGTCATAGGTGCCATAGGCATCATCCTCATGGACGGACGCGAGTCCAAAAACTGGTTTAAGCGTACGCTCAAGGGACTCTACGGACTGT
Source organism: Lachnospiraceae bacterium (assembly GCA_017634315.1). Classification (GTDB taxonomy): domain Bacteria; phylum Bacillota; class Clostridia; order Lachnospirales; family Lachnospiraceae; genus NK4A144. Next base: position 22,479 of record JAGBNR010000110.1, on the reverse strand, counting down.
ATAATGTAACAGGCTACCTTTCGGATCTGCTCTCCTACTCCAGACTGCTGGCTCTGGGTCTGGCGACATCCGTTATCTCATCGGTCTTCAATCAGATGGGATCAATGGTGGCAGGTACGCCGGTCATAGGCGTGATTTTCTTCGCACTGATATTCCTCGTGGGACATGTGCTCAACCTTGCCATAAATGCGCTGGGTGCCTACGTACATGCCAACAGGCTGCAGTATGTGGATTTCTTCGGTAAGTTTTATAACGGCGGAGGCCGCAAGTTTACGCCCTTCGCAACCAACACCAAATACATAAAGATCCAGGATCGGTAAGATCCGGATCTTTGTGAAATAACAATAACACCTAAAGATTAAGGAGGATATTTAAATGGGTATCGCATTAGCACTTCTGGGAGCAGCATCAGCAGCACTCTTCGCGGGTATAGGTTCCGCGATCGGTGTGGGACGCGCGGGTCAGGCCGCTGCAGGTCTGGTTACTGAGGACCCCTCACAGTTCTCAAGAGCTCTGATCCTTCAGCTTCTGCCGGGTACACAGGGTATCTACGGCCTGCTGATCGCTTTCATCGCACTTTCAAACATAGGTCTGCTCGGCGGACAGGTAGACACCGGCATGAGCGTAGGTACGGGTCTCATGTATCTCTTTGCCTGCCTTCCCATGGCATTCGTCGGTCTCGTATCCGCTATGCAGCAGTCAAAGGCTTCCGTTGCTTCTATCGGTCTCGTGGCAAAGAGACCCGATCAGTTCGGTAAGTCCATGATCTTCCCGGCAATGGTTGAGACCTACGCGATCCTTGCACTGCTTATCTCCATCCTGGCTATCAACGGCATCCCCCGCTGACAGGCTGCGACGATCAATACAGACTACGGAGGATCATAAATGGCAGGATTAGACAAGATACTGGATAGTATCAAGGCTGAGTCCGATGAAGCTGTAGCTAAAAGGATAAATAATGCCAAGGCCGAAGCCGAGGCACTCAAAAAAGAAGCTGAAGCATCCGTAAAGGATGAATGCGCTCAGATAGAAGCTCGCGGCAGAAGACAGGCCGATGACACGATATCTCGCGCAGAGTCCGCAGCCGCCCTGCTCAAGAGAAAAGCCGTGCTTGCCGAAAAGCAGGCTATCATAGCGGAGGTTTTCGATGAAGCAGAGCAAAAGCTCACAGCTCTTCCTGAGGACAGGTATTTTGATACGATAATGAAGATAGCGGTTAAAAACGCTCTGCCCGAGGACGGTAGGATCATTTTCTCGGCAGCCGACAGGAAGCGTCTGCCTTCCGGCTTTGAGAGTTCTCTGAACGGAAGGCTCTCAAAGGGAAGTCTCAAGGTGTCCGATGAGACAATCGACACCACAGGCGGTTTCGTCCTTTCATACGGCGGCATAGAGCAGAACTGCACCTTTAAGGCTCTGATAGATGCAGAGCGCGAGAAACTGACAGACAAGGTTACAAAGGTTCTTTTCGGAGGGACGGAGGCGTAAATGTCCGATAATCAATATTATTATGCGGTCGCGCGTATACGTTCAAAAGAGCTCAGTCTCCTTGATCAGGTATTTATTGACCAGCTGCTTGGTGCCAGGAATATCGATGAAGCACTGAGACTGCTGCAGGACAAAGGCTGGCATATGCCGGATGAGTATACCACCGAGTCGGAGCGTGTAGAAAAAATGCTCGCTGCCGAAAAGAAAAAGACCTGGGATCTCATCGGCGAGCTGGTAGATGATATGTCGGTGTTTGATGTTCTCCTCACGGAGAATGATTATCACAATCTGAAGGCTGCCGTAAAGGAAGCCCTTACGAGCGTCAAACACCCTAATATCTTTGTGGAAGGCGGTACAATAGACCCTAAGGTCATGAAGGAAGCAGTGGCTTCCAGAGATTTCGGTCCGCTTCCCGATGAGATGGAGCCTGTAGCCGAGAAAGCTCTCGAGACGCTGCTGCATACGCATGACGGTCAGCTGACCGATGTGATCATCGATAAGGCGGCTCTTTCAGCGATAAACGATGCCGGAAAGAGATCAGGAAGTCCTGTACTCGAGCTCTATGCCGAGCTCAAGGTGGCTTCCGCCGATATCAAGACGGCAGTACGCGCGGTAAAGACCGGCAAAGACAAAAACTTTATCAAAGACGCACTGGCTCCCTGCAAGACCCTGAATACGGACAAGCTTGCAGATGCTGCGGGCGAGGGTATGGAGGCAATATACGACTATCTTTCCCTCACCGAGTATTCGGACGCGGTAAGTGAGCTCAAAAAGTCTCCTTCTGCTTTTGAAAGATGGTGTGACAATCTCATCATCAGAAATATCAGGAGCGAGATCACGCATCCCTATACCATAGGTCCTCTGGCGGCTTATATCATCGCCAGAGAGAACGAGATATCCACGGTGCGTATCGTTCTCTCGGGACTCATAAACGATCTGCCGGAGGCTTCCGTCAGGGAAAGGGCAAGGGAAATGTATGTATAAGATAGCTGTAATGGGTGAAGCGGACAGTATATACGGTTTCGCGACACTCGGACTCGACACATATCCTACCGACAATCCTGAGTCGGCTCAGAGAACCCTGCGCAATCTCGCCGAAAGCGACTACGCAGTGGTATACATCACGGAGAACACGGCGTCAGGCATTCAGACAGAGATCGACAGATACAGTGAGCAGAGGCTCCCGGCGATAATACTGATCCCCGGTGTCTACGGCAATACAGGCAACGGTGTCAGGAATGTAAGCAAATCTGTAGAGCAGGCAGTTGGTTCGGATATCATATTTGGAGGTGACAAAGAGTAAATGAGCGCAGGTGTGATAAAAAAAGTAGCCGGCCCTCTGGTCGTCGCTACAGGCATGCGTGACGCGAACATGTTTGACGTGGTTCGTGTCGGATCGGAGAGGCTCATCGGTGAGATCATTGAGATCCACGGCGATGAAGCATCCATACAGGTTTATGAGGAGACTGCGGGCTTAGGACCCGGGGCTCCGGTAGAGTCAACAGGCGTCCCGATGTCGGTCGAGCTGGGACCCGGACTCATCAGCAGTATCTACGACGGTATCCAGAGGCCGCTGGAAAAGATACTGGAAATGACAAATTCAAACAACCTGTCGAGAGGCGTGGAAGTACCCTCGATAGACAGGGATAAAAAGTGGCACTTCTCTCCTTCCCTAAAGGCCGGGGATAAGGTGACAGCAGGCGACATACTCGGTACCGTACAGGAGACAGATGTCGTCACTCAGAAGATCATGGTGCCCTACGGAGTAGAGGGTACGATAGACTCGATCTCCGAGGGTGATTACCTCGTTACTGACAGGATCGCTGTGATAAAGAAGGCCGACGGAGCATCGGAGGATGTGACTCTCATGCAGAGATGGCCCGTCAGACGCGGTCGTCCGTATGCAAGAAAGCTCGCTCCCGACAAGCCGCTCGTAACCGGACAGAGAGTCGTAGATACCTTCTTCCCCATAGCAAAGGGCGGCACCGCAGCAGTACCCGGACCCTTCGGCTCAGGTAAGACTGTCGTGCAGCACCAGCTCGCAAAGTGGGCTGAGGCCGACATAGTCGTATATATAGGCTGCGGTGAGCGCGGAAACGAGATGACAGACGTGCTGAACGAGTTCCCCGAGCTAAAGGACCCCAAGACCGGAAAATCGCTCATGGAGAGAACCGTGCTTATAGCAAATACCTCCGATATGCCTGTGGCAGCCCGTGAGGCTTCCATCTATACAGGTATAACCATCGCAGAGTATTTCAGAGACATGGGTTACTCCGTGGCTCTTATGGCTGACTCCACCTCAAGATGGGCCGAGGCTCTGCGTGAGATGTCCGGACGACTCGAGGAGATGCCCGGTGAGGAGGGTTATCCCGCATATCTCGGATCAAGACTTGCTCAGTTTTATGAGAGAGCCGGACTTGTCGAGACACTCGGCTCCGAGCCCAGAGAAGGTGCCCTTTCGGTCATCGGTGCCGTATCCCCTGCCGGTGGTGATATATCGGAGCCCGTTACACAGGCCACTCTTCGTATAGTCAAGGTATTCTGGAGTCTGGATTCCTCTCTTGCACAGCAGAGACACTTCCCCGCCATCAACTGGCTGACTTCGTATTCGCTCTATCTTGACAGCATGGGTGCATGGTTTGACAGCAGCGTGGATGGTAACGATTGGATGGCACTCAGACAGGAAATGATGAGTCTGCTCCAGGATGAGTCAGAGCTGAATGAAATGGTACAGCTCGTCGGTATGGACGCTCTCTCCGCCCCTGACAGACTCAAGATGGAGGCTGCACGATCCATACGTGAGGACTTCCTGCATCAGGATGCATTCCATGAGGTCGATACCTACACCTCACTCAAGAAGCAGCACCTGATGATGAAGCTCGTGCTTGCCTTCTACAACAGCTCACTGGATGCTCTCTCAAAGGGTGCTCCGATAGAGAAGCTGGTAGACATGGATGTCCGTGAGGCTATCGGACGTTTCAAATATACAGCTGAGGCTCAGATCGACGATGAGTTCGGCAGGATAAATGCCGAGCTGTCAAAAGAGATCCAGCAGGTTATAGCGGAAAAGGAGGACTTCTAAATGCCTAAGGAGTATAGAACGATACAGGAGGTAGCGGGTCCTCTTATGCTCGTGCGCGATGTCGAGAATGTCGCATTTGATGAGCTGGGAGAGATCGAGCTCGCAAACGGTGAGAAGCGCCGTTGCAGGGTATTGGAGATAGACGGCGGCAACGCGCTCGTACAGCTTTTTGAGAATTCCACGGGTCTGAACCTTGAGAGCTCAAAGGTTCGTTTCCTCGGGCGTACCATGGAGCTTGGTGTATCCGAGGACATGCTCTCCAGAGTCTTTGACGGACTGGGCAGACCTATAGACAACGGCCCCGAGATCCTGCCCGACGAAAGAAGGGATGTAAACGGTCTCCCGATGAACCCTGCAGCCAGGGCTTATCCCGAGGAGTTCATACAGACCGGAGTATCCGCGATAGACGGACTGAACACGCTGGTAAGAGGTCAGAAGCTGCCTATCTTCTCAGCCTCAGGTCTGCCCCATGCAAAGCTTGCGGCACAGATCGCACGTCAGGCTAAGGTGCGCGGTACCGATGAGCAGTTCGCTGTTGTGTTCGCGGCAATGGGTATCACATTCGAGGAATCAAACGACTTCGTCGAGTCCTTCCGTGAGACCGGTGCTATCGACAGGACAGTGCTCTTTATGAATCTTGCCAATGACCCTGCCGTAGAGCGTATAGCTACGCCCCGTATGGCACTGACCGCTGCGGAATACCTCGCTTTTGAAAAGGGTATGCACGTGCTTGTCATACTTACCGATATCACAAACTACGCTGATGCTCTCCGTGAGGTATCTGCCGCACGTAAAGAGGTTCCCGGACGCAGAGGATACCCCGGATACATGTACACGGACCTTGCTTCTCTTTATGAAAGAGCAGGTCGTCAGAAGGGTCGCAAGGGCTCGATCACTATGATCCCGATCCTTACGATGCCCGAGGATGACAAAACCCATCCTATCCCTGATCTTACGGGATATATCACAGAGGGTCAGATCATTCTGTCCCGTGACCTGTACCGCAGAGGTATAGAGCCGCCTATCGATGTGCTTCCTTCTCTTTCGAGACTTAAGGATAAGGGTATCGGCGAAGGCAAGACCCGGGCGGATCACGCTAATACGATGAACCAGCTCTTTGCGGCATATGCAAGAGGTAAGGATGCCAAGGAGCTCATGATGATCCTCGGTGAAGCGGCTCTGACAGAGATAGACAAGCTCTACGCGAAATTTGCGGATGAGTTTGAGCAGAAGTATATCAATCAGGGCTACCGTGCCGACCGCAGTATAGAAGATACGCTCGATATCGGCTGGGAGCTGCTGCGCATACTGCCGCGTACGGAGCTGAAGCGTATCAAGGACGAGTTCCTCGATAAATATTACTCGTAACTGGTAACTATTCACTTATAAAGGGGTAGTAAATGGCAAATAAAACTGTAACAGCTACCAGAATGGAGCTGACGCGCTTAAAGCGCAAGCTGGTCACGACCAGGCGCGGACACAAGCTCCTGAAGGACAAGCGCGATGAGCTGATGAGGCAGTTCCTGCTCCTGGTACGTGAGAATATGGAGCTACGCAAGAAGGTGGAGGTCGGTATAGCTGCCGCCAACAAAAACTTCGTGCTTGCAAAGTCTACCATGAGCGAAGAGGCTGTAAATGTGGCTTTCATGACACCGAAGCAGGAGGTGTCACTCGAGGTCTCGGAAAAAAATATCATGAGTGTGGATATCCCGGTATTTGAGTATCGCACGCGTACCTCCGATCCGAATGACATCTACTCATACGGACTGGCTTTTACCTCCTCCGACCTGGATGATGCGGTAAAGAGTCTGTCGGATCTGCTCCCGGATATGCTAAAGCTGGCCGAGACCGAAAAAGCCTGTCAGCTCATGGCCGCGGAAATAGAAAAGACCAGACGCCGTGTCAATGCGCTCGAGCATGTGATCATACCCGAGACGGAGGCCGGTATCAAGATGATCTCCATGAAGCTGGACGAGAACGAACGAAGCACACAGATCAGGCTCATGAAGGTCAAGGATATGCTCCTTGAGGATGCACACCATTATAAGGAAAGAGAGGCTTAGTGCCTATGGCTGACCTGCCTGTCCTCTACAGAAAGCGGCTGATACCCGATGAATGCGTAAGACTCGATGATGATGAGATCATCTATATGGATGACGAGATCATCGTGACCAAATGGAAAGCACTTCATCCAAAGCCAAGACTTGATCACGGGTATTCATGCTATTTTCTGAAGAGGAACTACAAGGTCAGCAAGTTTCTTTTCAACGATGACAGTCTCATCTATTGGTATTGCGACATCATAGATCATACCTATGACAGCCGGGGCAACTCTTATGTATTCCGCGATCTCCTTGCGGATGTCATAGTCTTTCCCGATGGATTTGTAAAGGTCATTGATCTCGACGAATTCGAAGAGGCTCTTGATAAAGAGCTTTTGACCGGAGCAGATGTCAAGAAAGCCCTAAAGGCTCTTGACAGCCTGCTCCGTGTGATTTATGACGGAAATTTCACCAAACTAAAAAACGAAATAGAAAGCAGAATATAAAAAAGCTCCGGGTATAAATACCCGGAGCTCCTTAACTGCCGCTTACTCTGCTACGATAGCACCTACAGGGCAGCCTGCCTCGCAGGCACCGCAGTCGATGCAGGTAGCTGCATCCACTTCAAACTTGCCCTCTCCCTCAGAGATAGCATTTACAGGACACTGAGCTGCACAAGCACCGCAGCTGATGCATGAATCATTGATAACGTGAGCCATTTATATTTCCTCCTTAAAGTTTTCATGAGTGATGGGATATGCACTCTTTGGATTTTTGTTCAAGATATTCTACAACAAGAAAATACAAAAATCAACACTTGACAAATATATTATATTTGATAAGATATAGTTGTTTGAAACAGATATCCGTTATTCGCTTAGAAGGAGGTAAGGATTATGGCTACAATTTATGATTATACTGTACCCGATACAAAGGGCGGCGAGTTTTCTCTTGCGGAGGACAGAGGCAAAGTGATCCTTATAGTAAATACCGCTACAGGCTGCGGCTTTACCCCTCACTACAAAGAGCTGGAGGAGATGTATGAGAAGTATCACGATAAAGGGCTGGAGATCATAGACGTGCCCTGCAACCAGTTCGCAGGCCAGACTCCCGGCACAGACGAGGAGATACATGAGTTTTGTACATTAAAATACAACACACAGTTCCCTCAGATGAAGAAAAGTGATGTAAACGGTGAGAATGCTCTCCCGCTTTTTGAATACTTAAAGAGCAGGAAGGGCTTCGAGGGCTTCGGCAAGGGTCCCACTGCACTTGCGATGTCTGCCATGCTCAAAAAGCAGGACAAGAATTATAAGGACAGTCCCGATATCAAGTGGAACTTCACAAAGTTTGTAGTGGACCGCGAGGGAAATGTCGTGGCACGTTTTGAGCCTACAGAGTCTATGAAAAAGGTAGACGATTGCGTGGCAGGGCTGCTCTGATCTTATCCACATAATAAACGTTATCTACAAAATGAGTCACCCCTATTGCATTTAAGACGGATTGAGTATATATTACGCTATTGTAAGGCGATCCGGAAATCTTCGATGCAGTAGGAGGTGACCGATCAAAATATAAGGGATAGCTATTTCGGCCGGTCTGTCACAGATTGGTCCAGTGCTCCGACAAGGAGTATCAGTTTTCTTAAGTACGGCAGAGTCGTATCTGACTTTTTCCCTTTGAGACACAAAATGCACATATCTTTCATTTATTATTGTTTAAATTTGCATTCTCCGGTCGCTTTGCACGTAACCGAAAACGAGACATAAGCATAGGATCTGATCATTCCGGGCGGATATATCACACTTGCCATGTCTCCCTATGGTCGGATCAAGGAGGAGTGATCTTATGGATGTAGGTACAGTAAAATATGATGATACCCAGTTTGAACTCATGATGATGCTGGGAAGGTACCAGAGCAACGGCATACCGATCTTTTTTGAGGACAAGCCGAGTACTCCACAGGATGTGGTAAACATAATGATGGTCAAGGAGGACGAGGTTTATATGCCTGACTATGTGACTGACCAGAATAACAGAGTGGTACAGATAAGGTATGATCATGTAAGATGATATCTCCTGAAACCCCCGGTTCCGCGCTGGGTTCGGCATCTGAAGGACGGCGCCCCAAAAGCTATTTCAGGTATCGGCAGACAGCGTGGTATCCGGGGATTTGTAAGGTGACATAAAGTGTGCTATACTGTATGCGCTATATCATAAAGCAGCGATAAAGGGTGATAAATGCGGGAAAGTCGTGAGACACAGAGACAGATGCGTGAGCGGGCAAGGCGGTTCGAAGCCGAGGATAACCGCAGACAGAGCAGGAAACGCAGAAAAAGGAAAAGATCAAATAAGCTTCCTCTTGTGATAGCCTCACTTTTAATAGCCGCTATAGCGGTAATACTTTTGGGCAACGTCGTGATGGAGGAGCTGGGCAGCTCAAGAGAGAGACAGGATATCGCATCGTATTTTAACCTCACATCGCCGGATGACAGTGTATTGATCATAAACGGCGAGCGATCGGAGGAAAAGGCCGTGATACAAAACGGTACGGTTTATCTTCCGATCAAGGTTGCCAACAGTCTGTATGACAATTTTTATTATGACAGTATAGAGGGACATCTGCTGGTCACGGGTGCAACAAGGACCACGGAGGGTGTGCGGGGAACGGATTATATCCCGGGAGAGATCGTATACATCTCTCTGGCATTCCTGAACAGGTTCTGTCCCATGAGCTATGAGATATATGAGGATCCCTACCGGATCGATATAACTACTGTGGCTGTAGCCGCGGAGGGAGCCGGAGTGGTCGAGGATACAAAGATGAGAGTATCCGCCGATAAGAAAAGTCCTATCCTGTTCGATCTCAAAAAGGGCGATACGGTGAAGCTGGTCGAAAGCGGCGAGAGCTGGTCAAAGGTAAGCTATCAGGCGGTCGACGGCTATGTGGAGAGTACGGCACTGGACGGAAACAGGACAAGCATGGCGGTGTCACTTTCCGGCGGGAATGAAGCGGATGCGGATTATCACAGGGTGCTCCGGCAGCACAAGATAGTGATGGGCTTTCATAACCTTGCAGTGGCGGATGCGAACGCATACTTTGCCGATGCTACCGCGAACGTAAAGGGTATGAATGTCATCGCTCCGACGTGGTTTTCCATGTCGGACAACGAAGGACATATAAATGATATAGGAAGTGCTGAGTACGTAGACATGGCTCATGAGAAGGGCTATGAGGTCTGGGCCGTCGTAGATAATTTCAGTCCGGATATGGACAGTAATGAAGTATTATCCCGTACATCGGCACGAGCGGTGCTTGCGCAGGAGCTGATAGACAGGGCTCAAAGGTATGGACTGGACGGGCTCAATATAGACTTCGAACAGCTCAAGGGTGAGACCGGAGATGATTTCGCACAGTTTTTAAGAGAGCTGTCAATCCTGACCAGAGCAAACGGACTCGTGCTTTCGGTAGACAATTATGTGCCGCAGGATTATACGGATTTTTACAGACGTGATATACAGGGCAGAGTCGCGGATTACGTCGTGATAATGGGGTATGACGAGCATACCATGGCATCGAATGAGGCCGGATCGGTGGCTTCCCTGGGATTTGTGACACAGGGTATAGAGGATACGCTTAAGGAAGTACCTGCTGCGCAGGTTATAAACGCGATCCCGTTCTATACCAGAAAATGGGCTTATGAAGGCGGGGTGCTCTCCTGTGAGAGCCTCGGCATGACGGATGCGGGAGCATTTCTCGCTGACAACGGGGTACAGGCGACATGGGATGCCGAGACCTGTCAGAACTATGCTTCGTTTGAAAAGAACGGAGTGGTATACAGCATATGGCTCGAAGATGCGGAGAGCATATCTTCCAAGCTTGCGGTCATGGCTTCACATGATCTGGGCGGAGTAGCCTGCTGGAAGCTGACTCAGGAGACACCGGACATCTGGGATACGATCACAGCTTACTATCCCGCGGTTCAGTAATCCATGGTCACCCGAGTAGCAAGAGCCTATGGTGATCCCGAACGTGATGAAAGGGTCATGCGGGAAGCCGGAGAGATAATTACAGGTGGAGGGCTGGTAGCCATCCCTACCGAGACAGTATACGGACTGGCGGGCAATGCGCTGGATCCAAGGGCCTCCGCAAAGATATATGCGGCAAAGGGAAGACCCTCGGACAATCCGCTCATAGTGCATATAGCAAGACTTGAAGATATGGCATATCTTGTAAAGGATATCCCTGACAATGCTTACAGGCTGGCGGAGAGCTTCTGGCCGGGACCGCTGACCATGATAATGAAAAAGTCGGACAGGGTACCATATGAGACTACCGGCGGACTCGATACAGTCGCGGTGAGATTTCCGTCCGACCCCATAGCGGAGGAGTTTATTCTCGCATCCGGAGGATATATAGCGGCACCTTCGGCAAATGTATCCGGCAGACCGAGCTGTACCACGGCTATGCATTGCATAGAGGATCTCTCCGGCAGGATAGATATGATAATAGACGGAGGAGAGGTCGGCATAGGGCTCGAGTCTACGATAGTGGATCTGACAGGCAGGATACCGTGCTTATTAAGACCGGGATATATAGGACCGGAGGGGCTTGCAAAAATAATAGGAGAGCTTGATATAGATCCCACGGTAAAGGGGATCGCATCAAGGGATCTGAAGCCGAAGGCTCCCGGTATGAAATACCGGCATTATGCTCCGAGAGGCGAGCTTACGCTCGTAAAGGGCAGCCCTGATGCAGTGACGGACAGGATAAACCGCATGACGGAGGAGCTTGAGAAAAAGAGCAGGAATGTGGCGGTGATAGCCTCGGAGGAAAATGCTGCGGCATATACATGCAGGGATGTATACAGGATAGGCGGAATAGGTGATGAGGAGGGAATAGCCCATCGGCTTTTTGCGGTTCTCAGAGAGCTTGATGACAGGGATACGGAGTATATCTTCTCGGAATGCTTTGATACCCCTGCGCTCGGACTCGCGATAATGAACAGACTGATAAAGGCGGCCGGAGGCCGGATAATAGACTTAACGGAGGAATGATGATGAAGATAGCGATCGGATGTGACCACGGCGGATATGAGCTTAAATTAAAGCTTATAGAGCACCTTAAGGAAAAATATGAGGTCACTGATCTTGGCTGTGACTCGGCTGATTCGGTGGATTATCCCGAGTATGGAAGGAAGGTTGCTTATGAAGTGGTGGAGGGAAGAGCTGACAGAGGTATAGTCATATGCACCACGGGCATAGGCATTTCGATCGCAGCCAACCGGGTCAAGGGTATAAGGGCTGCAGTATGCACCAACGGTCTCATGGCAAAAATGACAAGGCTGCACAATGATGCCAACATCCTTGCGCTCGGTGCGAATATAGTGGGCTACGGTCTTGCCGAGGAGATCACGGATATCTTCCTCAAGACAGAGTTTTCCGGAGGAGAGAGACACGTAAGAAGGATCAGCGGTATAGAGGATGTCTGATAAAAGAAACGACTACATATCCTGGGATGAATACTTTATGGGAGTAGCCAAGCTTACGGCTGAACGCTCCAAGGATCCGAATTCACAGGTAGGTGCCTGTATAGTCAGTCCGGATCACAAGATCCTGTCTATGGGGTATAACGGTTTTCCCAGAGGATGCGAGGATGACGAGTACCCGTGGGCAAGAGAGGGTGATGCTCTGGATGTGAAGTATACCTATGTGACACACGCCGAGCTGAATGCCATATTAAATTTCAGAGGCGGGACGACAGGTCTGGAGGGTGCTTCTCTCTATGTGACTCTGTTTCCTTGTAATGAATGCGCCAAAGCCATAATACAGACCGGGATACGGCATGTCGTGTATGAGTCCGATAAATACGGAGACCTGCCGTCTACCATAGCTTCAAAAAAGATGTTTGATTCTGCAGGTGTCTCCTACAGGAGTTATATCCCGAGCGGAAGAAAGGTTGAGATCAATCTATGAGTGATAAGGCAAGGAAGCTTATATGTGCGCTTCTCGCCGTTATTTTATTTACGGAGCCCTTTTACGGAGGGCTTATGAGTGCTTATGCGACCTCTACCACGGATAAGATAAAGCAGGCCGAGCAGGAAAAAAAGAACGCCGAACAGCAGCTCGGACAGACTCAGAGCACCTTAAATCAGCTCAAGGATTCCAAAAAAGCCATACAAAACAGCCTGAACAATCTTAATGAGCAGCTGGATGAGACATCCGACAAGATGGATGATCTCCAGGCACAGATTGATGAAAAGCAGGCTAATATCGAGGCTGTGGAAAAGGAATACGAGGATGCCGTAGCACAGGCAGCCGAACAGTACAAGTTTATAAAGGTGAGGATCAAAAAGATATATGAGTCGGGCTCCGACAGTATATATGACCTCCTGTTCAACTCATCAAGCATGGCTGACTTCCTGAATAAAGCCGTCTATATTGCCAAAATGAATGACTACGATGACAAGATGCTGGCCAAGATGAAGGCTCTGCAGGAGGATGCGGCCGAGAAAAAGGAGATCCTCATGGAAGAGGATGAAGAGCTGCGCCGGCTGTACAACGAGATGGAGGAAGAGGCCGGCAGCCTGCAGGATCTCGTGGACAGTACCGAGAACAGCCTGGTAAGCTACGCGGGAGCCATATCGGAGAAGGAAAAGGAAGCACTCGCATATGAGGCTAAGCTGCTCGCTAATCAGCAGACCATATCACAGCTCAAGTCAAAGCTTGCCGAGGAAGAAGCACTTGCGAAGCAGGCGGAAAAGATGGAATTCAGGGATCTCTCCGAGGTCTCTGTAGCGGCAGGCGACAGGGATCTGCTTGCGGCGATCATACAGTGCGAAGCGGGAGGCGAGCCATATGCAGGCAAGATTGCAGTGGGAGCTGTCATAATGAACAGAGTAAGGAGTGCGGCTTTCCCCAATACTATCGCAGGTGTAGTCTATCAGCCCATGCAGTTTCAGCCGGTACGCTCGGGAAGACTGGCTATAAGGCTGGCCGAGGGTGCCAACGAGACCTGCTACAAGGCAGCGGACGAGGTGCTCGCAGGAGCCAATAATATAGGTAAATGCCTGTTCTTCAGGACAGTAGTGCCCGGCATAAACGGTACGATAATAGGGCACCATGTATTCTATCTCTACTGGACCGGAGTCGCTTCGGGTTACGGTACAGTCGAAGAGTCACTTGCCGGCGAGGATGCCACGGCAGCCAGCAAAGCTGCGTCTGAGGCTGCAGCCAGCAAGGCAGCATCCGAAGCGGCAGCGTCAGAAGCAGCCAGCAAGGAGGCAGCATCTAAGGAAGCAGCATCCAAAGAGGCTGCGAGCAAGGAGGCGGCATCTAAGGAGGCTGCCAGTAAAGCAGCATCGGAAGCTGCAGCGAGTAAAGCTGCGTCTGAAGCGGCAGCCAGTAAGGCAGCCTCTGAAGAAGCATCAAGAAAAGCATCTGAGGAAGCATCAAAGAAAGCCTCCGAAGAAGCAGCGTCTAAGGAAGCAGCCAGCAAGGCAGCATCCGAAGAAAACTCGAATAAAGAATCCGACGAGACATCAAATACCACGTCCGGTAACTCGCCATGAGCGAAAACTCACAGTTCAGACCAAAGACTTTGGGTCGTAATTGTGACAAAGATAATCAGATGATCGACAGCTTCTCGAGCGCATGCTCTGCGACTATCGGCTCGAAATATTCCCTTATGCGTCCTTCGACAGCAGATGTGCACTCTTCCATATGACCGTACTCGGTGATGATGTTGCAGACCTTATTGAAGGCTTCCGGTGTATGATCGGACTTCCTTATAAGAAGATAGTATTTCTGATCCTCAGACCCTTTATACAGCGCATTCTCACCGTGATAAATTCCCTTTAAGACCTTGGATGCACGTATGACATTGTCAAGATCCTCAAACGAATAAAGCTTGGTAAGATCCACCTGTATGGTGATCTTTACCTCCTTAGGCTCACTCCCGTCTCCGTTCTTAAGCGGTGCCTCCGCAGTGATACTGTCACCGGACGCATTGGCGGTAAGATTTGCCTCTGCCTCCTGCACCTGCTCTTTGAGCTTCCTGAAGAGGTCGAGTATATCATCGGCACTGCCGGGATCGCGCTTTTTGGATGTCTCCTGTCCCTCGGACTCTCCCACCATCGGTGCAAACTTGGAAAACCTCGTATCAAGCTCCTCCGGATCTTCGACCTTTGTGATAATGAGCACTATGGCTTCATTTGAAAGCGGTATAGCCTCTATCATGAGGGGGATATCCTCCACCTCAAAGCCGAATTTGCTTGCCGCTTCACGCATCATATCCCTGAAAAGGCTCTTTGCCTTGTCTGTACCGTAAGCAAGCTCACTTATCTTTAAATTTCTGGAAGTAAGATCGTTTTTGGTAAGCGTACATCTTATCTGTTTTTCATTTACTTTTTCTATTTTCATGTTTTCCCCTGAATATATATGCACTTCCCACGCGCTATACCACGAAGCATAGCTTCGCGGGATACACGGCTTTCGCCGTACTCAAACCTCACTGCTCATGCACCAGGCTTTCGAACTTAGTGAGCGAAGCGATCCATGCGAGAGATACCGTGCCTATTGATCCGTTTCTCTGCTTAGCGATGATGATATCCGCCACGCCCTTCTTCTCCGAATCTTCATTGTAATAATCATCTCTGTATATAAATAATACCACATCCGCGTCCTGTTCGATAGCACCTGATTCACGAAGATCGGAAAGCATCGGTCTGTGATCGGGTCTCTGCTCCACCGCTCTGGACAGCTGGGACAGTGCTATGACCGGACACTGCAGCTCTCTGGCGAGAGCCTTGAGGCTCCTTGATATATCGGATATCTCCTGCTGTCTCGATACCTCTCCGCCTCTACCGTTTCTCGAGCCGCTCATAAGCTGCAGGTAGTCTATGATCACAAGATCCAGCCCGTGCTCCAGCTTGTGTCTCCTGCATCTCGACCTCATCTCCGAGATCGTGATGGCAGTATCATCTATCGCAAGATTGGACATGCCTATGACTCCGGCACTCTCTATGATCCCGCGCCATTCATCATCATTCAGATCGCCTACCCTGATATGCTGTGAGTCAACTCTCGACTCCATCGCGAGAAGTCTGTTCACCAGCTGCTCCTTTGACATCTCCAGCGAGAAGAACAGGCAGTGGCAGTCCTTCTTAAAGCACGCATATTGTGCAATATTGAGCACAAATGCCGTCTTGCCCATGGAGGGTCTCGCCGCGACCAGAATCAGATCGGTATTTTGAAATCCGGCCGTCTTCTCGTCGAGATCCTCGAAGCCGGACGGTATGCCCGTGATCTTGGAGTCGGCCTTTGCCACATCCTGAATGTGCTGCAGAGTATCTATGACTATCTCTTTGATGGTCTTGGTCTGGGATCTCCCCTTATTCTGCACCAGATCGAATATCTTCTTCTCCGTATCCTGCAGTATGACCTCAGCATCGCTCTCGCCCACATAGCACTCATTCTCTATATCGGCATTGACCCTTATCACTGCACGCATGACAGCCTTATCCCTGACGATCTCGGCGTAATGCCTCACATTCGCGGAGGTAGGCACTGCATCGACTATCTCGGCAAGAAACTGCGGATTGGTGATCTCCGCCGGTGCCCCCTTTTCTCTGAGCTTCTCCTGGATCATCACCGAATCTGCCGGCTTCTGTTCATTAAAGAGCTCCACTATGCACTCGAAGAGCAGTCCGTATCTTTCTTCGTAGAAATCGCTGCGCTCAAGGAGCTCTGTCGCCACAAGCACGGCTTCCCTGGTATCATCAAGTATCATGGAGCCTATGACCGAACGCTCCGCCTCAGTCGAATGAGGCGGTATCCTTTTGACTATATTCTCCTCGCCTGCCATATACTCCAGCTCTTATTCCTCAGGCATCACGTCTACGGTGAGGACCGCCGTCACATCGGGATGAAGCTTCACGTTTACCTTATAGGTACCCAGATTCTTAAGCGTATCCGTAAGCACGAGCTTCTTTTTATCCACATCGATCCCATGCTGCTTTTTAAGCTCTGCCACTATCTCCTTTGAGGATACGGAGCCAAAGACTCTGCCGTCCTTTCCGGCCTTTATCCTGCAGGTGATACCTGCCTTTTCTATCTTCTCCGCCATTGCTTTGGCATCGGAGAGCCTGTCAGCCGCTACCTTTGCCTCATGCGCCTTTCTGTCCTTTACATCATTAAGGTTTTTATTGTCCGCAGGTACAGCCAGTCCCTTTGTAAAGAGGAAATTGCGGGCATAGCCCTCCTTCACCTCTACTATATCGTCCTTCTTCCCGAGTGACTTTACGTTTTCAAGCAGTATGACCTTCATTATGTTATCGCTCCTTCCCTTTCCATATCCTCTATCACGTAAATGAGTTTCTTTCTTGCGTTTTCCAATGAGATGTCGGAAAGCTGTGCCCCGGCTATGTTCATATGCCCTCCGCCTCCGAGCCTTTCCATTATCAGCTGCACGTTGACCTCATCTATGGATCTCGCGGATATATATATCCTGCTCTGGAAATCCGTGAGTACGAATGAAGCCTTGACCGAATTGATGTTAAGCAGCTCGTTGGCCGCCTGCGATCCCACCACTGTCGGACTCGCAAGTGCGTTGCCGTCGTAGGTGGAGATCGCATATCTTCCGAGCACCAGCTCCGCCCTGCGTACTATCTCCGCTCTTGCCTTGTATGAGTCCATATCGTTCCTGAAAAGCTTCCTGACTCTGGTGATATCCGCTCCTGCCCGTCTCAGGAAGGCTGCCGCCTCAAAGGTGCGGACTCCGGCCTTTGCCATGAAGTTGTTGGTATCTATCATTATACCTGCGTAAAGGCTGTCCGCCTCCACGCTTGTGACCTTGATGTTATCAGAAATGTACTGCAGTATCTCCGCCACCATCTCACAGGCACTTGATGCAAAGGGCTCTATGTAAGACAATGTGGCATTCTCTATCGTCTCGGTACCTACTCTGTGATGATCCAGTACCACTATAGTACGGACTCTCTTTAAAAGATCCGGACACTCTGTTATGGACGGCTTGTTGGTATCCACGACCACAAGTACAGAGCTCTCGGCATCTGCCAGCTGTATAGCCTCGCTGCTTGTCACAAACATATCGGCATCATAATCGTCATCATTTGAAAACGCATCGACAAAAGGCTTTATGGACTGTGTGACGGTATTTATCACTATATGGCATTTCTTATCCAGCTGCCTCGTTGCTCTGTATATACCCACTGCAGCACCAAAGGTGTCTATATCGGTGATCTGATGTCCCATACAGAACACCCTTTCCTTCTGCTCGATGATCTCTCTCAAGGCATGCGCCTTTACGCGTGCCTTTACGCGGGTATTCTTCTCCACCTGCATGCTTTTGCCGCCGTAGTAGGTGATCCTTTCGGCAGACTTGACTACTACCTGGTCACCGCCTCTGCCGAGCGCAAGGTCTATGGCACTTCTGGCATTCTCGGAGTCCTCTGTAAGCGAATCCCCTTCAAGTCCGAATCCCATTGAAAGAGTGACGGACATCTCGTTTCCGATCTTTACCGTCTTAACCTCATCCAAAATATCAAAACGGTTTTCAAGCAGCCTGTCGAAGCAGACTCTTTTCATGGTCACGAAATACCTGTCTTTTTCCGTACTCTTCACTACCGCATCATAGGATGCAAAATATTTCTTGATCCTTCTGTCTATAAGTGCCGACAGGAGCGATCTCCTTACCTCCTCGACATCCTCCATTACCTCATCATAATTATCTATGTAGATATATCCCGACACTATCTTCTGCTCATGATTGATCCGCTTCAGGTCATTGACCTCCGTTTCATCAAAGAGAAACATGGTAATGAGTGATCCGGTAAACCCGGCATCGTCTATTATAAGGGAATCTCTGCCCATCTCATCCAGAGAGGTGCATCTTATGTCTGCCTTGAAGTCCCGTCCCGATACGGAAAACTCCATCTCTATACTCTCGCCCTCTGCAGGAAGCCTGTCCTTTGTAAGCTCCGGAACTATGGAGGTGATGGATCTGCCGAACGGCACATCCCTTCCTATCAGTGTCTGAAACTCCGCATTGCACCAGACGAAGCGTCCGTTGTCATCAAGAAGAGCATAAGGCAGAGCCAGTCCCTTGAGCAGTCCCTTTTGGACCTGCCCGAAGCTCGTGGCAAAGTTTACCATATCCCCCACTATCTTGTTGCGGTTGAAAAATCTTACGGACAGCGCGATGACAATATAGACTGCGGTGACAACAGCCGCCGTGACACCTGCTGTGTGATCTATGTAGAAGATCAGGATCGTCCCTGCCGCCAAAAGAAGCGACAATATGACCGGCCAGCTGATATACAGCCTCAGCGTGCCTTTGTAACTCTTATTTTTCAGTCTTTTTCTCATGTTCCCCTGACTGAGTCTTTCTCAGTAAAACTCCTGAATATACCTCATACCGTCGAGATATTCTTTTTCACTCTCTATCCTGGTATGCATCGATCTCTCCGTATCGACCAGCACACCGTCGGCATCATGCATCGGATGGATCATTATCTCCACCAGAGCCTTGTCGTGTATCCTGTCTCCGTATGCCGTAAAATCCCTGAAGGACCCGAAATAATCCGCTGTCATCACGGGCAGTGCCCTGAGCCTGCGATTGTAGCTTCTCTTGTACAGCCTCTTTAACGCATTCATCCTGCCGTAAAGATTTCTTGATATCCTGACGGACCGCATCCCGTATGCTCCTATAAGAGGCTCAATGGCCTTCCATATCGAAGAGTCAGTGTGTACATGATGATGCGAGTCAATATGTCTGTCAGGCAGCCCGTACTCCAGATATTTCCTTATCTGGGCATCGGCTTCCTTCCTTGCCGCAGCGATCTCCTCCCGGGAAAGATGCAGTCTGGAAAAGGTCTTCTTCGCAAACGCGGCATTGAACCTTCCGTCTGATCCGCAAAAGCACCTGTACTTCTTTATATCCTCCGTAAGAGGACTCCCGCTGGTAAGGTTTAAGTGCAGCCCGACTCTTTCATGCCAGCCGTACTTCCGTGCCAGCTCCACTCCCTCATCGGCATAGTCCATATTGACCATGAGTGTCGTACTGGTGATGAACCGTATGCGAAAGCACTCGGCTATGGCTTCGTTCACATCCTCCGATATCCCGAGATCATCGGCATTGACTATTATTCTGTACATATTGATTTATCATAATCTATTCAGCGAAAAACTTCAACTTATGGTATGATAATGCCATGGTCAGCGTGATAATACCTGTGTATCAGGCAAAACAGACATTGGAAAGATGCGTAGGATGTGTGATGACACAGGCCTATGAGGATATCGAGCTCATACTGGTCGATGACGGCTCCGATGACGGCTCCGAAAAGCTCTGTGACTGGCTTGCCTCGTGCTTTGACCGTATCAGGGTAATACACGAAGAAAACGGCGGTGCCGCCCGTGCAAGAAACACCGGTATAGCCCATGCATCGGGTGACTGGATCTGCTTCATAGACAGTGACGACATTTTCTCCGCCGCTATGCTCGATGAGCTGGTCGGCATGGCCGTGGACACCGGTGCCGATATAGCCGTATGCGCTCATGCCAGATGCAAGCCTTCGGATATCAGCAACGTGGACTCCATCGGGGATTTTTTCTCTTCAGACGATACGTCTGCAGGTGCGCATCAGATCGTATACAAAGGTCATGAGGGAGTGAAGGCTCTGCTCTACCAGCGCGGCATGCTGAGCGCGCCCTGGGGGATGATATCCAGGAAAAGCCTCTGGGACACCGTCTCCTTCCCCGAAGGCACGGCAGCCGAGGATATGGGTACGATATACCGTCTCTTCCTTAAGGCTGACACCGTGACCTACACCGACAGAGTACTGTACGGATATATGCAGAGCACCGATAACACTGTATTTTCCACTTCCTCGGAGCGCAACCCCGATTACTTCATGCACAGCAGGGATATGCTGGAATATATCAGGGAAACCGCACCTGACTGTACAAACGCGGCTTCAAGCCGCCATCTCTCGGCATGCTTTCAGATACTATCGGAGATTCCCTATGATCAAAGGAAAACAGAGTTTGTAAAGGAGATATACGACAGCATACGATCTGTCAGACGCAGTGTCGCATTTGACAGGGAGGCAAGAAGAAAGAACCGTCTGGCCGCACTCGGCAGCTATATAAGCATAGGTGCCATACACCGTATGCTGAACGCGGAATATAAAAGGAGCATTCCGAAGGAATGAGCAGACCGGTAAGGATCTCCATGGTTGAATATCAGGGACGGTGCGACATACACGGCAAGGCTGTAGGACACGCGCCAAAGGTACTCCGGGAGTATCTGGAGCTTAATAAGGACAGCTTTGATATAGATATATATGCACCGGATACTATACTCGCCGAGCTGCCTGATGGTCTCGCTTCCTCGATCTCCGCACTGCCTCACGGCATAGTGATGAAGGGCGGCAATACCCTGTCCGAACGTATACGCAATAAGCTCAACATGTTTTCAAATATACGCTTTGCCCTGAAAAGCAGCGATGCGGATATCATATGGTTTTTCAATGTGGAGTTTTATTTTTTCCTGTATCTTGCTCTATTCGGGTCTGACGGAAAACGCATCGCCGTCACACTCTTCAGAGACGGCTATCATCACGGAGCTCTGTCAGGCATAAAGCAAAGGGTCTTTGAAGCAGGGCAGAAAAGGGTCACAGGCTGCATATCGGCAGGTCCCCTTTTCTCCTTCAAAAATATGCCCTCGGTCTTTATTCCGGACTATATATACGATCCCGATACCTATGACAGATCACTGTCAGAAAATAAAGAGGACTATGCGGTATGCCTCGGCACTATGGGAGATGAGAAGCAGCTGGAAGAGCTGATACCGGCTTTCTCCAGGATCAGCTATCCGCTCCTGGTCGCAGGGAGGTTTTATGATAAATCGCGCTATGCAAGGCTGCGAGATGCGGCAGGATCAAATATCGAGATAAGAGATACCTATCTTTCCGATGAGGAATACATGAAACTGCTCTGCCGTGCGAGATATGCCGTGCTTCCTTACCTGCATGAGAACTACTCCGCACAGACCTCGGGGGTGATGCAGGAGGCGGTATTTGCCGATACTGTCGTGCTCACTCATGAGATGATACTCAGGGGCAACGCGATACCCGGTGTCGGCTTCAAAGGCTACGATGACATATCCGACGATATGCTCTCCGGTGCGAAAAGCGCGGAACGGAACCGAAGCATACTGAAGGAGTACGAGCGTCTGAGAAATGACACATATGATAAGACCGGGATAAAGAAAAAATACAGAGAATTTTTCGAAGGTCTGAAATAGAAAGTGAGCTGTCCTGTACGGACAGCTCACTGTTTGTAACCTTACTCTACGACATAAGGAAGAAGTGCCAGATGGCGTGCTCTTTTGATAGCCACCGTAAGTGCTCTCTGATGCTTGGCACAGGTGCCTGTCACTCGTCTGGGAAGTATCTTTCCTCTCTCGGAAATGAACTTTTTAAGTCTGACTACATCCTTGTAATCTATCTCACCGTCCTTGCCGCAAAAGATACATACCTTTTTCCTTCTGCGAATACCGCCTCTTCTGGGTCTGTCTGCGTGATCGTTATTCTTTGTATATGGCATTTTCTTATCTCCTGTTTGTATGATTTGCTTGATTAGTTAAAGGGTAGCTCGTCATCGATCTCATCGGGTACGTTCATGAAGCCGTCATCCATAGGCTGTGCTGCCTGCCCGGCGTTTCCGCCATTACCGCCTGCGGGCATATCAAAATCACCTGTATTCACTCCGGCCGCATTTCTGCTCTCACCGAACTCGATCTCCTCTACCACGACATCAGTCGTATATACGGTCTGTCCGTCCTTG
>JAGBNR010000002.1 GCA_017634315.1 Lachnospiraceae bacterium | reverse complement strand
CTTAAATCAGCACTTATAGTAAAGTCATGATGTAAATTTTTAGGGCGATTGCCTTACCAAATTTTGTTGTGGTAAAATCATTTGCATGAAAGGCATATATGAAGCAAGAAAAAATGACGGCTCGGTTTACTACAGAGCATCAGTCACCTACAGATCCAAGCATATATCACTCGGAAGCTCCGAGGATAAGGATGTAGCCTCCGGGCTTTATGAAAAAGCCCGTCTGGTACTGAAAAGCAAAGATCTGGAGCCCGATGACTACAACGACAGCTTCAGTCCGCTCTCCTTTCACAAATATATATGCCTGCTCAATTTCAGGGACAACAATATATATGTGAAGACTCCGATATACCTGCACCGTACTTATTTTTCCTATTTCCTTGACCGTGACACCGAGCTGAAATTTGATCTCGAGGATCTTTTTTACTATTCCTCACATACCATACAGAAAAGGGGCAACCACTTATTTGTAGCCGATTTCGGACTGCAGGAAAGGGTGCTCGCAAGATACGATATCCCGGGATTTGCCGTATGCGGCAAGGACTATATCTTCCTGAACGGTGACAGGACGGATCTCAGGTACTCAAACATAGAGGTGATCAATCCCGTCAAGAACATAAGAAGGAAGAGTGACGGCAACTCCGAGGTATACGAGGTCAAGATACACATCAACGGTGACTGGCATATAGGTAATTATCCGACGCATGAAATGGCTGTCATCGCCTACAACAAGGCGATAGATCTCGCAAAAAAGGCCGGACTCAAAAAGCGCACGGAGCCTCTCGACATGCCGGAGGGACTGTCTCCCGTCCTTTACGCCAGGATCTACTCATCGATAGAGATGCCGGCGAAATATGAAAACTATCTGAAGAACCGTGACCCAGAGAAAATATAAACGGCTGTCTCTCATTACTATTTGTCTGCATACGATATTAGACAGATATTGTAATTTACATTTCCGTTTATACCGTTTATCTTTCCGTCATCGGCATACTGTCTGATGGTATATCTGTACGGATATTCGGTCTTTTCCCCGATATCCAAAAGCCACACGTCATATCCCGACAGACTTTCCAGATCAAAATGCAGAGCAAGCTGTTCCTTGGTGCCGGCGACCATCGGAGTGTATCCGTATGCCTTTACGGTATCGGCAAATGCCTTGAATATATTGGTCAGCTCGGTACTCGTCAGGTTTTCCGTCCTGTAGCTGTCATTCATTATCTTTTCACTGTCAAAGATCACCGGATAGCGTATCTTTTTGCCTCCGAGTGCAGCCACACAGTAATTCGCCTCTTCTATCGCCTCATATGTATTTATTGCCTGTGAAAAGAAATAAACACCTACATCTATTCCGTTTTGCGAACAACTCTTCAGGTTGTCGGAGAAATTCTCATCAAGCACTATATTTCCGGTGGAATAGCCTCTCGCTCCGACTCTGAGCAGAGCAAACTCTACTCCGTCCTGCTTTACTTTATTCCAGCTCACAGTACCGTTGTATTTAGACACATCTATCCCGAAATGGGAGACACTTCTTCCGCCCTGCGAATACAAAAGTCTTCCCTTTTCCATTTTGAAGCTCTCATCGATCAGCTCCGATTTGGGGATTATTGCATTTACCGATACATACTCCGGCTTTTCACCGAGAGGCTTTATATTGAATTTATTTGCGGATACGGATGCATCGTTTGAGGATATGCCTGCCTTGTTTTTAGATACGGCATTCTTGCTCGGTGCGGATATCTTCTTTTCCTTCTTTTCCTTATTCTCGGAGACCACAAGCGCAGGCTCGGGCTCTTCCTTATCATACATATTCCAGAAGGAGAGCTCATCGGAGGTACGGGTCTCCTTATCCTTTTCGTACTCTGCCGTCTCCTCAGTGCTCTCCTCGGATGCAGCTGCATAGGGATTGGAGTTTTTATTGTTATGACTGCTGTTATTGCTGTTCATAAGGACAGTAATGCCAAGTATGCCAAGCACGGCTACGGATGCCACGACAGACCCTATCGCTATCCTTCGTCCGACATTAATGCCCTCATTATACGAATCATCATCAAACATTCCCATCTTCCGTCTCCGTTTTGTATGGCAATCGCTGAATATTTTGTTTTTGTCGGATATATGTATTATCCGACTATAAACAGCCTTCAGGAATTCTCATGTCAGTTCTTTTGACACTGTATATTTATGTTGATATATTATAGCACATGGAGTATTTTTCTGTGAAAACAGCCTGATGTTGAAATATAATTTTTACTTTAACGAACCGGAGTATCATAGCCCGATCAAGCCGCGGCTGAAAAATTATTTTCACAGCTGGCTATGAACGGAGTGTTTATATGAAAACAGCAGAATATATTGAAAAAAACATATCAACAGGATTTCCGCTGTCAAGGATAGCAGATCCGGCGCACACCATATTCCTTGATATCGAGACCACCGGACTGTCTCCAAGGGATGCCTATATATATATGATAGGCATCGGTGTCATACACCGAAACGACCTGCATATAAAGCAGATGTTCGCCGATGATCCCTCTGAAGAAAGATCCGTTATAGAGTCCTATGTCTCGTTTGCCGCAGGCTATGATACCATCATAACCTTTAACGGCAACAGATTTGACATACCCTTTCTCGAAGGCAGAGCATCGATATACGGGATAGATACGGATTTTTCAAATAAGACCGGTATAGATATATATAAAAGACTCCGTCCTTTCCGTACACTCCTCTCTCTTACCGACATGAAGCAGAAAACTCTGGAGGTGTTTCTCGGCAAAAGCAGAGCGGACGAAATGAGCGGAAAGGAGCTGATCGACATATATGGCAGATATACAAAGGAGCATGATCCAGAGCAGCTAAAGCTCCTGCTCCTCCACAACCACGACGATGTACTGGGCCTCACACAGCTGCTTCCTCTGCTGGCATACCCTCTGGCAGTAAATGGTCCGATAAAGGCAGAAAGAGCCGTAAAGAACAATTACAATGACTATGAGGGCAATATCCGTACCGAGCTGATAATAGAGTTTACCTTTGAAACACCCGTTCCCGTACCGGTATCCGGCGGCTTTGCCGACTGCTATCTGATGCTCGGCGGTAATAAGGGAAAGCTGAGGGTAGCCATATTTGAAGGCACAATGAAGTTTTTTTATCCTGATCACAAAAACTATTACTATCTCCCCGATGAAGACCGTGCCATACATAAATCTGCCGCAAGATATGTGGATAAAGGCCACAGGGAGCCGGCCAGACCTGAGACCTGCTATGTAAAGGTACGTGGACAGTTCCTGCCCGAATGGGAGCCGGTAGTCTCTCCGTCTTTCAGAAATGAATACAGAGAAAAGACTATGTATTTCGAGCTTTCCGATGAGATCAAAAATGACCCGGAGGTCTTTGGACGCTACGCGGGTCATTTGATGAATACCATATTAAAGGAGCTTTGATATCAGCTTTCCTTTCTGTAGTAGAAGGAGTTCTCCCTCTTGAGTCCTATATCCTTATAGTTCATGATCTGCTCCGTAGAGCCTATGAAGAGCAGTCCTCCGGGCTTTAAGCTGTCTGAAAACTTCTTGAACACCTCATTCTTTGCTTCTTCCGTAAAGTATATGAGTACATTACGGCAGACAATAAAGTCATAATTCTTCTGATAGGTATCCTTTAAGAGATTGTGCTCATGAAACTCCACTCTGTTCTTTATCTCATCGGATATCTGGAAGGAGGGACCCACCTGAGTAAAATACTTTTTCTTAAAGTCCGCGGGAACTCCCGATATGCTCTTCGCATTGTAAAGACCCACCTTTGCCTTGCCCATGACGGTCTTGTCAAGGTCAGTGGCATAGATCTTTATCTTATTGAGCGGAAGATGCCTTGAGAAAGCCATGACAAGCGAATAGGGCTCATCACCTGTAGAGCATGCCGCACTCCATATCTTAAGGTTCTGCCCGAATCTCTTTATAAGATCCGGTATGAACTGCTTGTCCATGAGCTCCCACTGATCGGTGTTTCTGTAAAACTCCGAAACATTTATTGTAATGTAGTTTATAAACTCATCAAAAATATCCGAATTTGTCTTTAACGCATTGATATAGTTCGGATAGCCCTTGATCCCGTTCTTGGCGATGAGCGAATCAATGCGCCGCTTCATCTACGCCTCTTTGTAAGAATTGAGATCGATTTTGGTCATCTTCAGGATCTCTGCTTTAAAATCAGTATAATTATCCTGCATTGCTCATTTTTCCTCCTAAATATATAAATTACCGGAGCTTCAAGTGATGCAACACCGTGAAGCTCCGGCTGATATACACCTTATATATTACTCAGCTGCGTCACCGTCGCCTGCAGCCTCCTCCGACTGAGCGTCATCACCGGAAGCCTCTCCGTCCCCGTCTCCCTCATCATCGGGAAGCAGAGCCTTGACCGACAGGCTGATCTTCTTATTGCCCTCATCGAAATCCACGATCTTGGCAGTGATCTCATCGCCCTTTTTAAGTACATCCGAAGGCTTGTTGATATGCTCCTTGGATATCTGTGACACATGCAGGAGTGCGTCAATGCCGGGCTCGAGCTCTATAAATGCACCGAAATCGGTCATCCTTGCCACCTTACCTGTCACGGTATTGCCTATAGCATACTTCTCAACTGCACCCTTCCATGGATTCTCATCGTCAAACTTACGTGAGAGAGCTATCTTGCTGCCGTTTATCTCCTTGATGATGACCCTTACGGTCTCACCTATCTTGAATACGCTCTTGGGAGAATCCACATGCCCCCATGACATCTCAGAGATATGAAGCAGTCCGTCTACACCACCCAGATCGATAAAGCATCCGAAATCGGTGATATTCTTTACGGTACCCTCTACAATATCTCCCACACTGATGCGCTCGAAAAGCTCTTTTCTCTTTTCTTCGTTCTCTGCTTTGACAAGTACCTTTCTGTCGCCGATTATCCTTCTTCTTCTGGGATTAAACTCGGTGATCACAAACTCGATCTCCTGATCCATGTACTTTGTCAGATCCTTTTCGAAGCTGTCGGAAACAAGACTTGCAGGTATGAATACTCTTGCATCCTCAACAACTACGGAAAGACCTCCGTCAAGCACTCTTACTACCTTACCCTTTAAGACCTCCTCATTGTTGAAGGCCTCCTCGAGACGCTTATTGCCGCGATCCTGCGCCAGTCTCTTGTATGTGAGCACTACCTGACCGTCTCCGTCATTAAGCTTCAAAACCTTCGCTTCCATCTTGTCATCGACCTTTACCACCTCGGTAAGATCTATGGATGCGTCATTGGAATATTCGTTTTTGGAAATGATACCTTCTGATTTGTAACCGATGTTTAAGATAATCTCATCGGGCTTGACATCAATAACAGTACCCTCAACGATCTCTCCTGTGTGTATGGTTTTGAATGATTCATCCAGCATTTGGCCAAAATCTTCTGACATAATTTTGAACCTCCTCAATAATTTTTTTGGGGGTGGACGCCCCGGCGGTGATACCTACACAAGAAGCTCGTACTGGAATAGCATCCTTCCTTAAAATCAAGTCGTCAAGTGTCTGTACAAAAATCGTGTTATTGCACCTGCTACTTGCAATGTCATACAGCTTTCGGGTATTTGAACTATGCGCTCCGCCTATCACGATCATAGCATCAACCCTTTCGGCAAGCTCCGCAGTTTCTTTTTGACGCAGAGCGGTAGCATTGCATATAGTATTCACAATATGTGTATTGTAATATTTTTTATTAAATATTTCAACAAAATTATTAAAAATATTACTGTTGAAGGTCGTCTGTGAAACCATAAAGAGCTTCCTGCCCTCGGGCGGCGTGAAGCTCTCTGCATCCGCTTCATCATGTATCACCGTCACATTGTCACCGGCAAAGCTTAGTATCCCCTGCACCTCCGGATGCGAGCTGTCTCCCGCTATGATTATATGGCATCCGTCCTTTGCCGCCTCCTCTACCAGCCGGTGTATCTTCAGCACAAAAGGACAGGTGGCATCTATGCATTTCAGACCGTTTCTTTCTATGATCTCATATATCTGTCTGGTCACGCCGTGCGACCGTATTATCACTGTGCCGCTCTTAATCTCTGCCAGCTCCTCCGGGGTATTTATTATTCTGACACCCTTTCCTGTGAGCTCATTCACTACCGTCTCGTTGTGTATGATCGGTCCGTAGGTGTAAATATCCCCGTTTCCGGACAGCGCACCATATACCGTATTGACGGCTCTCTCTACTCCAAAGCAAAAGCCTGCGGTTTCGGCGGTGATCACTTCCATAGTCAGATACTCTTTATCAGGCTCTCTATCTTATCCACGACCTCAGCCACGGTCATATCAGATGAGTCTACCTCCACGGCATCCTCCACCTTGACAAGAGGAGCCTCGGCTCTTGTCATGTCGCGTTCGTCTCTTTCCCTTATCTCACGCTTTATATCCTCAAGATCCGCCTGCATGCCCTTTTCGATATTCTCCCTGTATCTCCTGTCCGCACGGACATCCACAGACGCGGTAAGATATATCTTGAGATCCGCATCCGGAAGCACGGCGGAGCCTATATCTCTGCCGTCCATTATCACATCATGCTTTCGCGCTATCTCTCTTTGCAGTGACAGCATCTTCTTTCTCACCTCAGGCACTACCGCAACCCTGGATGCCGCATCGGATATCTCATCCGTCCTGATGAGTCCGTTCACATTCTCGCCGTCAAGCATGACACACTGCACTCCGTCAATATATGTGATATCTATCTCCGCCCTGTCCGCTCTTTTCGCGACCGCTTCACTATCCTCCGGATCGATACCGTTTCTTACCATATACAGAGCCATCGCCCTGAACATGGCTCCGGTATCCACATATATATATCCGAGATCATGCGCCGCTTTTCTCGCTATCGTTGACTTGCCGGCACCCGCAGGTCCGTCTATGGCTACATTTATCATATCAGTTTCCTTTCTCCGCATTTTAGAATATAGAGCCGCCTATGAATTCCCTTATTATGGAATTGTGCGGTATCCCTGCGGTATCTATCGCAAGGAAGTATTGCAGGAACTTCAGGAGTCTCTTTGCCTCCTGATATCCCGGGTCATCCTCTCTCACCCCGAAAAGCAGTGGCTCGACAAAGGGCTTGAGTGCCGCTATCTCATAGATATGCGCGGAGTTAAACATTGCATCCGCACTCTCCTGAAACGGGAAGATGTACTTTTCCTCACCGCGTCTGACCGATGACCACATCCCGAGAGTCCTTGACACAGATGATCCGCGCGTATAGAAATCCCTCACCATGCGTCTCATCAGCCTGCCGTCCGTGGTAGGTACTCTGTTGTGCTCATCCACATTGAGAGTGGTCAGTGCACTTATATAGATCTTGTACTTTGACTCCTTAGGAAGCGAGTACGACAGTTCATCGTTAAGACCGTGTATCCCCTCGCATACAAGCACGTCAGCTCCGCCCAGCGTCATATAGTCACCCTTATACTCCCTCTGTCCGACCTTAAAGTTAAACCTCGGGAGCTCGATCGTCTCACCGTTAAGAAGGGCTGTCATATCCCGGTTAAATCCCTCGACATCTATCGCATCAAGACACTCGAAGTCATAATTGCCGTTTTCGTCCTTCGGCGTATCCTCTCTGTTCTTAAAGTAGTTGTCTATCTCGATCGGATGCGGCTTCATCCCATGCGCTCTCAGCTCTATGGAAAGTCTGTGGGAGAAGGTAGTCTTGCCCGATGATGAAGGCCCTGCTATCATAACGAAACGGATATTGCCGCGAGAAGCGATATCCTCCGCGATCTTTGCTATCCTGCTCTCCATAAGGGCTTCCTGCACGAGTATGACCTCATTCATCTGTCCCTCGGCTATCGCGTCATTGAGAGCTCCGACGGTATCTATCTCCATCATCTCTCCCCAGTCCGCAGCCTCCCTCATGGTAGCATACAGCTTGGGACTGTCCTTAAACTCCGGCACCCTTTCGGGAGCCTTCCTTTCAGGCAGCTGCAGCATCATACCCCCGTCATACAGAAACAGGTCAAAATACTTAATATAGCCGCAGCTCGGGAGCATGTATCCGTAGAAATAATCCGTAAATCCGTCAAGTGTATAGAGATTTACCCTGCTTGATCTCCTGTACCTGAAAAGCTTTTCCTTATCAAACATGCCATTGTCATGAAAGAGCCTTATCACATCCTCCAGAGCATAAGAGCTTTTTGTAATGGGCACATCCGCGTCGACAAGCTCATGCATCCTTTTCTTTACATCACTCACTATCTCCTGCGTAAGCACTGCCTTGCCTCTGTATGAGCAGTAATACGCGGCTCCGATGGAAAACTCTATCTTAAGCTTCTCTATGGCTTCCCTGCCTACCACATCATAAAAGGCTTTGATGAGCAGCAGTGAGGCGGAGCGCTTATATGCCTTATGTCCCGAATGCCCGCCAAGATCCTCAAAATCAAGGGTGCAGTCAGCATCCAGAGTATGATGCAGCTCTCTCAGCTTGTTATCCACAAGTGCAAGGACTATGGGCGAATCGTAATCCTTCTGAAAGTCCTTTGCCGCATCGGAAAGCACGGTGTGCACCGGATACTCGTAAACCTTCCCTTTGTACTTCACTTTAATCATCTCAGCCATGATCTGTCTCCTGTCCTGTCTTCTATCACCTCTATAGACGGTGTATTACTGTTTATATATTCCTTCATATATCCTATGAACAGCTTTTCCACGCCATAATGACCGGCATCTATTACGCTTATTCCTTTTTCAAGAGCATCTATGCCGCTGTGGTGACTGACATCACCGGTGATAAGTACGTCGCACCCCTCTGCACAGGCAGCATCTATCGCGGACGATCCCGAGCCCGGGAGCACGGCGGCCTTTACTATGGTATCGTCAGGATCACCGTATACTCTGACATAATCGATCTCAAAATCCTTTTTAACCTTATCGGCGAGCTCGGTAAGCTTTAGGTCATCCTTAAGATAGCCGAACATCCCCAGTCCGTATTCCTCACTCACCGTAGGCTCCAGCACCTTTGTCTCTATGAGACCCAGTCTCTCCGCTGCTTCCGCTCCCATACAGGTCACATCAAAATCAGTGTGCATCGCAAAAAGAGCCATATCATAGGCTATGATCTTCATTATCCTCCTGCCGACATAGTGATCACTGGATATACGGCTGACAGGCTTAAATATCAGCGGATGATGCGCAAGTATAAGATCCGCTCCTGCCTCATGAGCCGCTTCTATGGCTTCGCTTGTGACATCAAGTGTGATATATACCCTGCCCACATCTTTATTCTCATCGCCTGCCAGCAGACCGGGATTGTCCCAGCCCTCCGAAAACCTGATCGGTGCAAGCTCATTCATTATCCCGGCAAATTCTTTAAGCTTCAATCCCTCAGCACTCCTTCATAGATCTTCATTTCTTTTTTTATCTCCCTCACCCTGTCCTCCGGTATGTCCGCGTCATTTATGAGCTGCTTCATTTTCAGATATCTGTCTCTGATGCCTGCGTATACATCCGGCTCCTTAATATATGTCCCGATGAAGGGTCCCAATATGTAATCCGCATCACTCTCACAGCTGTCTGTACCCTTTACTGCCTTAATGACTGTATATAGTATGCCGTCCTCCGACGGATATCTCTCATCCGTGATACGGTATCCGCTGCTCCCGAGATACCTCCTGAGCTCCTCCTGCCTGGTATGCGGCGAAAATACATAGCTGTCATACATTGCGGCCTTTACTGCCTCACCGGAGAGTATACCGGCTATGGTCTCTCCTCCCATACCGGCTATTACAAGCGTATTCTTAAGGCTCTCATCGGGAGGAGCGAGCCCCTTTAGCCCGTCAGACAGGATGAGCTCCATATCGTTACCGCTTATCCCGTGCTCATCACGGTTTGCCCGCGCCCTCTCCAACGGTCCCTTTTTTATATCCGCAGCAACGGCATGTCTGCAGATACCCTTTTCAAGCAGCCATACCGAGAGATATCCGTGATCGCAGCCTATATCGGTGACGCTGTCACACGGGTCTACCATACCGGCTATAGCTGACAGCCGTTTCGAAAGCTTCATTCAGTCCAGATAATCCTTGAGCTTTCTCGACCTCGAAGGATGTCTCAGCTTCCTGAGTGCCTTTGCCTCTATCTGTCTGATACGCTCTCTCGTGACATTAAACTGTCTTCCCACTTCCTCAAGTGTCCTTGCCTTGCCGTCATCGAGACCAAACCTTAGTCTCAGTACCTTTTGTTCTCTCTCCGTAAGTGTATCCAGCACCTCGTTAAGCTGTTCCTTCAAGAGCTCAAATGCCGCAGCCTCAGCCGGCACCGGCACCTGCTCATCCTGAATGAAATCTCCGAGATGCGAGTCCTCCTCTTCACCTATGGGAGTCTCGAGCGACACCGGCTCCTGTGATATCTTCAGTATCTCCCTTACCTTGTCTACAGGCATCTTCATCTCTTCAGCTATCTCTTCGGGGGTTGGCTCTCTGCCGAGCTCCTGAAGCAGCTGTCTGGATACCCTTATCAGCTTGTTTATGGTCTCAACCATATGTACGGGTATCCTGATCGTGCGTGCCTGATCTGCTATCGCTCTCGTGATAGCCTGTCTTATCCACCATGTGGCATAAGTGGAAAACTTATAGCCCTTCCTGTAGTCAAACTTCTCTACAGCCTTTATCAGTCCGAGATTACCCTCCTGTATCAGATCAAGGAAAAGCATACCTCTTCCCACATATCTTTTTGCTATGGAAACCACAAGTCTGAGATTGGCCTCTGCAAGCTTGTTCTTTGCCTCCTGGTCTCCGAGCTCCATCCTCTTGGCAAGCTCGACCTCCTCATCGGCAGAAAGGAGCGGTACCTTTCCTATTTCCTTGAGGTACATTCTGACCGGATCCTCGATCGAAACACTGTCGGGAACCGAGAGGTCGACATTTGCTATATCCACCTCTTCCTCTTCGTCTATTTCTTCGGGCGGCACATCGTCCTCTCCGTCTATCGCCCCGTCATCAGTCATGTCTGACATCTTCAGGACATCTATACCGTTGTGTTCGAGAGTCTCCCAGATCTTATCGTAATCATCCTCTCCGAGATCTATCCCCTTGAAGTGCTCGATTATCTCCTGATTATCAAGGACGTTTTCCTTTTTACGCCCTATTTCGATAAGGCTCTTCAGCTTCTCCTCAAACTTCTCTTCGTTTTCTTCCATATCCGCTCCTTTTTTATTTAAAATGATATCCTTATATTCTTAAGCTTTTCGAAGGCTTTCTTTTCTTCCACCGCTTTTTTCAGCGGATCCATCCCGTCTTCTTCGTTTTTCCTGCGCTCCAGTGCTGTCTTCTTGATCTTTATTACAAGATCCGTCAGTGCTCTCTGTCTGTCGGCATCGGACTCTATCGCGTCGATCCTCTCGCTTATGATACCTGCCGCCTCCGCCGCATTGTCATTTTCGGCAAACCTCGTCAGTATGTCCGCTATCTTAGGATCTCCTCTTTCGTATCCGCTGTATATCCCGGCTGCCATATCCCTGACCACTCCCTCCGAATAGTCCTCTACCTCAAGATAAGGCCGCACCGCATCATATACCCTTCTGTCTTCCGACATCCATGTGAGCAGATATCTTTCCGCCTTTTCAGTCCCCGCGCTTTCATCCTTCACATCGGACTGCCTTGCAAAAGAAGGCTTCCTTCTTTCCGGGAGAGACTCTCTTACGCTCCTCTCCTGAGACAGCGCGACTGCTCTTCTCAGCACCTCCTCTTTGATGGAGTATTTTGAGGCAACGGCACTT
>JAGBNR010000109.1 GCA_017634315.1 Lachnospiraceae bacterium | reverse complement strand
TTGATGATATTCCGCCAAGGTAATGGTATAATGCCTGTATTATAACATCAGATCAAATGATTTTCCATGGCATGAAAGGAAGGTGGATCCGTTGTCATCATTTTCGGAAAATATTGACTTCAGACGATTTTACGATGCTATTGTTCATTTTGAAGATAATGAGGAGGCGCAGGACTTTTATTATCAGACAATGGATGCTCCCGTAAACAGACCCGGCAGGGGTGGGGATGAGGAAACCGTAAGGGACAGTATACTGAGGGTATACGGGATGCTCTTTTGCGAAGAGACAGGACTTGCTGCGGGTGAGAAAGCCGGAGTGGATGAGGTCGCCGATACCGCGGATCGTTTATATATCGGAGGGGCTGGCTTTGATCCGCAGCATTGGTACCGTATGAAGTATCATTTCCCCGTTATTGACGATGATAATTATGACAGATTCGCAGCACTGGTGATAGCCGATATGAATTCCGGCCCGCTCCATGAGGCTGCGCTTATACATGGTGAGACTCTGGTGATCGGAGAGCCTGATCCTCTGCATATGTCGGCTGAGCAAAGGAAGACGCAGAAGGTCAGACCGGTGACCCTAAGCACGGGAGGATTAGCGTGAGAATACTTGCAGCAGACAATGACAGCACCTCCTTAAATAAGCTTAAGACTATCCTGAAGGAAGCACTTCCCGATGCTGTCTGCTATTTCTTTGAGGACTCACCCTCTGCCCTGGCCAAGGGACGTGAGGAGGAAATGGATGTGGCCTTTCTTGAGCCGGAAATGCCCGAGCTTTCAGGCCTGGATCTGGGGAGGTATTTAAGTGAGTTAAATCCCTTTATCAACCTTATATATATGGCAGAGGATACAGACTATGCCTATGAAGCAATGAAGCTTCGTGCAAGCGGATATATAAAAAAGCCGTTGGATCCCAAAGAAATAAAGTGTGAGCTTGCATCTCTCAGATACCCTGAAATGCACAGGAAGCTAAAGAGGGTATTCGCCCGGACCTTCGGGAGCTTCGAGCTCTTCGTGGACGGGCAGCCCGTGGTATTCAAGTACACAAGGACAAAGGAGGTTATGGCGATCCTTGTAAATAACAGGGGTGCCCAGACTACAAACGGCGATATCATAGCTTCTCTCTGGGAGGATGACGGAGATCCCAAAAAGAAGCTCTCATATCTGCGTAATCTGAGGCAGGATCTTCTGAATACCTTTAACAGACTTAAGCTTGACGGCATCCTCATCAAGCAGCGCGGCAGCATGGCCGTTGCCATGGACAGGATAGAATGCGACCTGTATGACTGGCTTGATTACGGAAATGAATCAAAGTACAGGTACACGGGAGAATACATGAGCCAGTACAGCTGGTCTGAATACTACCATGCAGAGCTCGATGAGATTTCCTATGATCTTGATGAGGATGCAGCTTTATAAAATTATTTCAGCTTAAAATGGCTCACTATATCTGACAGATTGCTGGCCGTATGCTGCTGGTCTGTGGCAAGTGTAGCCACAGAGTCCACCGCATCGGCTACACTGTCCACGGAGCCTGTCACATCCGCGCTATGACTTGCGGTCTCCTGCGTACTCTCGGCTATGCTCTGTATGGCATCATTCACTTCCTGCATTGAATGTCTGATATTATCAGTCATATCCTGTATCCGCGTGGCGAGCTGACCGAAGAGCGCGGCATCATCTCCGTACTGCTTTCCTACCGCCACGAAGTTCTCGTAGTCCGGTGTGACGGTTTCCGTCACAAAGTCCAAAAGCTTATTGCTTCCGTCCGACAGATCCCTGAATGCAGCCTGCACACTCTCTATAGTGGCCTTGATCTGCTCGACGGCCTTATTTGTCTCATCGGCAAGGTTATTGATCTCGGATGCGACTACCGCAAAGCCTCTTCCGGCATCTCCCGCTCTTGCCGCCTCTATGGACGCATTGAGCGAGAGCAGATCAATCTGGCTTGCTATGGCTGCTATGGCATCCGCAAGCATTGATATCTCGCTTACTACCTTCGCCTTCTCATTCGCCTCACGAAGCTCTGTCCTTCTCAGATCCGTGATCTCTATCGCACTGTCATGAGCCTCCTGATTCTTCCTTTGGATCTCCAGTGCCCTTGCAGTGATCTCCTTCACCTGTCTCTCGGTCTCCGCAGTCTCGGCCGCGAGTCCCTGTACCGAGTCATTGACCTCCTGGACTGATGCCGACACCTCCTCAGTCGCGGCCCCGGTAGACATCATCGCATCATTGACTACATCCATGTTGTCCTTGATCTTTGTAAACTCTGCCGAAAGCTGTTCGCTCATTGCGCTGAGGGTACTGGAGGCATCATTCACATTACCTGACTCTGATGATATATTCCCTATTATGCCGCTGTTGCTGCGATACATCTCATCTAAAGCACGGCTCATCTCACCTATCTCGTCTTTCCTTGAGCTGCCGAGCTCATTTACGGTAAAGTTGCCCTGTGCGAGCTGCTTTGCAAAGTTATTCACCCCCATGATAGCCCTTGCCACCGATGAAGCCAGTGCAAATATCATTATGATACAGATGATGATAGCCACCACGCAGATTACCGCAGATACCATGGTCATACGCATCACAGGTGCATATATCTCTGCCTGCGGCATGACAATGAGGAGTCTCCATGCCACCTCGGGTACAGCTCCGTAGAACGCGTCATAGGTCTCACCACCGTCTGTAAACTCTGCCTCTCCTGTCTCCGAGGAAAGCACAGTGCTCCCTATGGCTCCTATCCCTCCGGTCTCCGAGGAGATATTTGCTCCCTGCTGCACCTTCGCCTCATCCTGTGTATATATGTATGTGCCGTCAGAAGCAAGCATCACTGCTCTTCCGCTCTCTCCCACACGTATGCTGCCTACCAGCTCGGTGATGGTATCAAGGCTTATATCCACCGTGATACAGCCTATAAAGGAGCCGTCTCCGGCAAATATGGGTGCCGAGCAGGATGCCATCACGCTGTCACTTGCAGGATCATAGTAAGGATCGGTGATCACCGCATGCAGCTCCGACATTGCCTTGGCATTTGTGTAATACTCCTGCGAGAAATAGTCATACTCGGCATTTGAGTACTCCCAGTCCTCCACGATCTCACTGCCGTCCCTGTACCAGTAGGGTCCCACATAATCCTGATTGGTATATCTCGCGTCCCCCTTATACACCTGGGGCTCAAACCATACTCCGCTACCAAGGATCAGATCATTTGACTGTACCGTAGCGGCAAATATCCTCTTATACCCGCTCATGTTCATGCCGGTATAGGTCTCACTGACGAAGATGGACAGATCCTCGGCCGTTGTCCTTATCGTTTCCAGCTTGCCGTCTATATCGCTGATATTTGCCTTGAGCTCGGACTGCAGATACAGATCCGATTCCTCAATAATGGCCTGCTTTGACTGGACCGCATTTACTACTGTCACTACAACAAGTGCGATCACCACTACCGGAAAGATGACCCCGAGCATCCTCCATTTGATGCTTACCCCTTTCGTCTTTTTCATGAAACACCTCATATCTTTCTTAAAGCAGGTTTACTGTATATGTTAAATAATAACATAATTTTCTATATTCCAAAACACTTTGTTGCTCCAATATGGTACTATATATTGCACAAATGTTACTATTCACAGCCTCATTCATATGGGGTGGTCAGATATACCATAGGATCACAAAGGGTCAGCGAAATATCAAAGGCCACTCACAGGGATGATTTCCCGTAGGCAGTATAAGGAGGTCTCTATGTCAGATATCAGTCAGGAGAAGGAAAGCAGATCGGGAAGACTCACAGTCTTCCCCGAGGGGACTGTGATCCTCCGCGAAGGTCAGGAAAGCCTTGATATGTTCAAGATAATCAAGGGTCATGCGGAAATATATGTAGGCTACGGAACGGCTCATGAGAGTCTGATAGGCATAATAGGTGAGCAGAGCTGCTTCGGTGAGTTCGGTCTGCTCCTGAAGAAGCCCTCCATATACACGGTGATCGCATATTCAAAG
The DNA here is from genome assembly GCA_017634315.1 of Lachnospiraceae bacterium. Classification (GTDB taxonomy): domain Bacteria; phylum Bacillota; class Clostridia; order Lachnospirales; family Lachnospiraceae; genus NK4A144. The sequence goes on along the minus strand of JAGBNR010000109.1, from coordinate 7,904 downwards.
GTAGTTGCCCTAAGGATCTCAGAGAGCAACATGGGCAGCTTTGTGGCAGAGAACCACCTGATCATAATGGATATCATGAAAAATATGGCAAACTCCATGCTGGTAATGAGATCTCAGATCGATCTCCTCCTGAAAGAGCTGGAGGCTGCACCGAAAAGCACTGATGTAGACCTCCGTGAAAGAAAGCAGCTTTCGAAACAGCTTATGAGACAGTATGCCCTGCATGCATACCGGAAATAAGACACATCCCCCTTTATGTCCGATTTTTACTCTTTACCGATATGTGATATTATGAAGAGCTGATATCACAATGAATAATTTGGTGCAGTACAGTATGTCTTACAGATGCACTTAAGAGGTTGATCGATTATGGAAGACTTGCATTCACTCGGCATAGATATAGGCTCCACCACGGTAAAGGTGGCACTGATGGATAAGGATATGAATATCCTTTTTTCGGACTACCGCAGGCACTTCGCCAACATAAAGGAAACCCTTGCCGATCTTATAGAAGACGCTTTCACGGTGACAGGTGATGTGACCGTGGCTCCCGCGATCACGGGCTCCGGAGGACTCACTCTGGCGGATGCTATCGGTGTCCCCTTCAATCAGGAGGTCGTAGCGGTATCCACTGCCTTAAAGCACTATGCTCCGCAGACCGATGTTGCGATAGAGCTCGGAGGCGAGGATGCCAAGATCATATATTTCGAGCATGGCAACATAGAGCAGCGTATGAACGGTATCTGTGCCGGCGGTACAGGCTCATTTATAGATCAGATGGCCTCTCTCATTCAGACCGATGCCACCGGTCTGAATGAGCTTGCAAAGGATTTCGGCTCTCTCTATACCATAGCTGCGAGATGCGGCGTGTTCGCGAAGTCAGATATACAGCCCCTTATAAATGAGGGTGCCAGAAAGGAAGATCTTGCAGCCTCGATATTTCAGGCAGTGGTAAATCAGACCATCTCAGGACTGGCCTGCGGCAAGCCGATCAGAGGACACGTAGCCTTCCTCGGCGGACCGCTCCATTTCCTTTCAGAGCTGCGCGCTTCCTTCATCCGTACCCTAAAGCTGGATGATGAGCATGCGATCATGCCGGAGGACTCGCACCTTTTTGCGGCCATAGGCTCCGCGATGAGCCATGACGATAAGCACAGCCGTCCCCTCTCGGATCTGGTCGAGGTGCTCAGATCTCCCATACATCTTGAATTTGAGGTGGCACGCATGGAGCCTCTCTTCGCAAATGAGGATGAATACAGGACATTTGAAGAAAGACATGCCCTCGCCACGGTAAAAAAGGCTCCGCTTGAAAGCTACAGCGGCAATGCCTATCTCGGTATAGATGCCGGCTCCACCACCACAAAGTGTGCCCTCATATCGGAGGACGGAGATCTGCTCTATTCCTTTTATTCAAACAACAACGGCTCTCCGCTGCTCACAGCCATAGAGTCCATAAAGGATATCTACGATAAGAAGCCGGACAGTGTGCATATAGCCGGAGCATGCTCCACAGGCTACGGTGAGGCACTCATACAGTCCGCGCTCAAGCTGGATGAGGGTGAGGTAGAGACTGTCGCGCATTACTACGCTGCCGCCCATTTCCGTCCGGATGTGGACTGTATATTGGATATCGGCGGTCAGGACATGAAGTGTATCCGTATCAAAAACCATACGGTGGACTCCGTTATGCTGAATGAGGCCTGCTCCTCGGGCTGCGGATCTTTCCTTGAGACCTTCGCGAAGTCACTCAATATGTCGGTCGAGGATTTCGCAAGTGCCGCGCTCTTTGCTGCGCATCCCATAGATCTCGGCACAAGATGTACCGTTTTTATGAACTCCAAGGTCAAGCAGGCTCAAAAGGAAGGTGCTGGAGTCGATGATATCTCCGCCGGTCTTGCATACTCCGTGATAAAGAATGCTCTTTTCAAAGTAATAAAGGTATCCGATGCCGACGAGCTCGGCAGAGTGATCGTAGTCCAGGGCGGTACCTTCTACAATAATGCAGTGCTCCGCTCACTTGAGCGCATAGCCGGTGTCGAGGTCGTGCGCCCGGATATAGCCGGCATAATGGGAGCCTTCGGAGCTGCACTCATCGCTAAGGAAAGACATGCAGAGGGTACGGCTTCCACCATGCTCTCCATAAATGAGATAAGAAGCCTGCAGTTTACCACCTCGATGACTAAATGTCAGGGATGTACGAATCACTGCAGACTCACCATCAACCGCTTTACGGGCGGCCGCACCTTTATATCCGGAAACCGCTGTGAAAAGGGGCTCGGACGAGCAAAGACCAACGAGGATGTCCCTAACCTCTTTGACTGGAAGATGAAGCGTATCTTCGGATATGAGCCCCTGGAGGGCTACGACGCTCCGAGAGGCACTGTGGGTATCCCGCGTGCGTTAAATATGTATGAGGACTATCCGTTCTGGTTCACCTTCTTTACGAGGCTAGGCTACCGGGTCATCCTCTCTCCTCCCGCGAGTCACAATATTTATGAGCTTGGCATAGAATCAATACCTTCGGAGTCCGAATGCTATCCGGCGAAGCTTGCTCACGGACATATACAGTGGCTTATCAACAACGGGATAAAATTCATCTTTTATCCGTCACTGTTTTATGAAAGAAATGAGTTTAAGGAGGCAGGCAATCATTTCAACTGTCCCATAGTTACTTCCTATTCCGAGAATATAAAAAACAATGTCGAGGATCTTAAGGCAAACAGCATAGATTTCAGAAATCCCTTCATAGCCTTCGACAGCCCGGAGGATATCTATCCGAGACTGATCGAGGCTCTGCCCGAGGTAGATCCGGAGGAGATAGTCCGTGCCGTATTTGATGCCTGGGACGAGCAGGCTGCCTTTAGAGCGGAGGTCGCCGCGAAGGGTGAAGAGACCATCAGATGGATAGAGGAAAACAAAGGGCGCGGCATAGTGCTCGCCGGACGTCCTTACCATATAGATCCGGAGATCAATCACGGCATCCCCGAGCTCATCACATCGCACAGAGTGGCTGTACTCACGGAGGATTCGGTATCTCATCTCGGCAAGGTGGAGCGTCCCTTGAGGGTCATAGACCAGTGGATGTACCATTCAAGACTCTACGCTGCAGCCTCCTTTGTAAAGCACCGTGATGATATAGACCTTATTCAGCTCAATTCCTTTGGCTGCGGTCTGGATGCGGTGACTACCGATCAGGTATCCGAGATACTCGAGTCGGGCGATAAGATATATACCTGCCTCAAGATAGACGAGGTCAATAATCTCGGAGCTGCCCGCATACGGGTGCGCTCTCTTCTGGCAGCCTTAAGGGTGAGAGATATGAATGAGACCGAAAGGGTCATTAAGCCTCTTGACCAGCGACGTGTACTCTTTACCGAGGAAATGCGTGACCAGAAGTATACCATCATCGCTCCTCAGATGTCTCCGATACACTTTGATGTACTCGAGCCTGCCATGCGTGCCGAGGGGTACAACTTTGTCTTCCTCGATAATGACGGTCATGAGGCAGTAAACGTGGGACTTAAATACGTGAATAACGATGCCTGCTACCCTTCGATGATGGTAGTTGGGCAGATAATGTCTGCCCTGCTCTCCGGAGAATATGACCTCGACCGTACCGCTGTCATAATGAGCCAGACGGGAGGCGGATGCCGTGCCACTAACTATGTAGCCTTCATAAGACGCGCTCTCAAAAAAGCCGGAATGGAGCAGATACCCGTTATCTCACTGAATGCCGTAGGATTAGAGCCCAATCCCGGTTTCAAGCTCAATCCGGCATTTGTGGTCCGCATGGTGTACGGTGCGGAGATCGGTGACCTCTTCATGAAATGTCTCTACCGGATGCGCCCCTATGAGCTGGAGAAAGGCTCTGCGGATGCTCTTCACAAAAAGCTCTTAAAGGAGGCTCAGGATTTCATCTCATCGGGAAGCCTGTCCTATACGAAGTATAAAAGACTCTGTCGCAGGATAATAGAGGCATTCGATGCTCTCCCCATAAAGGAACAGCTTAAAAAGCCGAGAGTGGGCATAGTCGGCGAGATACTCGTCAAATATATGCCGGCGGCAAACAATCATCTGGTCGAGCTGCTCGAAGCAGAGGGAGCTGAGGCGGTCGTACCTGACTTTATAGATTTCTTTGGCTACAGCTTTTACAATCAGGTATACAAGGGAGACTATCTTGGTCAGTCAAGGAAGGCCGAGAGGATCAACAAATTCCTGATATGGGTGATAAACAGGCTCCGCAGCTATCCTTCAAAGCTTCTTGCTGCTTCCGTGCATTTTACTCCGCATACCCGTATAACGGATATTGCACGTCTCGCGGAGCCCGTGGTCGATATAGGCAACCAGACCGGGGAGGGCTGGTTCCTTACGGGTGAGATCCTTGAGCTCATACATTCCGGTGTGGAAAATGTAGTATGCGTACAGCCCTTTGCCTGTCTGCCAAATCATGTGGTCGGCAAGGGTGTGATAAAGAAGGTGCGTGAGATCCATCCCGAGGCAAATATAGTCGCCATAGACTACGATCCGGGAGCTTCGGAGGTGAACCAGCTAAACAGGATAAAGCTGATGCTGGCTTCGGCAGCGGCTCATGCAGTTAAGGATATTGCATCATAGAGAGCATGAGCTTCAAGTTTGAAGCATAGCTTCAAACTTGCCAAATGGATAGGATTATGCCTCATAATGAGTGCGGGCTTCAAGTTTGAAGCATAGCTTCAAACTTGCCAAAAGCTGATAATAATGCATCATAATGAGCATGAGCTTCAAGTTTGAAGCATAGCTTCAAACTTGCCAAAAGCTGATATTATTGCCTTATTAAATTCCTTGTTTTTTTCGTATGAGTTTTGAGGGAGGTCTTCGCCACACACATCAACGGCGATGATCTCCCTTTCCTTCATGAGCCTTTCGATCAGCTCAAACAGCTGCCCGTCCGTCATCTCTCCCTGATCCCAGTTAGTATTGAGTATTTTATCGGACAATACATCCTTATCTATCGAAATATAAAGCGGGAGCTCAGACGGGATGTAGCCGATCCCGAAATCATCGTATTTCCGTATCAGCACAGAGCTTTTGAGACAGCTGTTCTCTTCGGCTATGTCGCGTCTCCATGAGCCGCACGACTTAAGCCCTTCAAAGGCAGGGGGCTGATCATCCGTATGATTGTCAAAGGTGATAAGATCAAACGGCACCTTCACATAGGAGGCGAATATCCTCGACATATAGTGATAATTACCGTTGTCCAGAAAGCGCAGTCTATAGTCTGTTAGCTTCGGGCAGTTCCTGACCGGATCGTGAGCATCTCTATCCTGCTCTCCCATCCCAGTCATCTCTATTCTCCGCCGTATCTCTTCTTCGGCCGGGCCGTCTATATACATTTCCGTACCGGATATATCGCTCAGATCGAGCAGAGTGCCTTCTCCGGCAATGCCTTCATTTATATATACGCCGGTGAAATTGCAAAACAAAACGGACACGTCTCAGACTCTCCCGGGATCACAGTCCTCTTTAATGCTGCTATGCTATGCCGCTTCGGGATACTTCTCATAAAGTATCTTCAGCACTATGGGCGTAGTGATGGAGCTTACGATGATAAGAAGTATCACTGCGGTGAAATATGCCTGATTCATCATACCTGCCGCCAGTCCTCTCTGTGCCACGATAAGCGCGACCTCACCTCTCGTCATCATGCCCACACCGATCTTAAAAGAATCAGCCCATGTATATCCCATAAGCTTTGATATACCTCCGCACCCGAGTATCTTGGACAAAAGACCGACTGCCACAAACCCTATCGAAAACAGGAGTATGGTGCTGTCTAACGTCCTTACATCCGTCTGCAGTCCTATCGAACAAAAGAATACCGGTCCGAACAGCATATATGAATTGATATCCACCCTTCTTGATATGTAGTCCGAGTCATCAAGAGATGAAAGTATCACCCCTGCTATATATGCCCCCGTGATATCCGCGACAGAGAAATAGCTGTCAGCGATATAGGCCAGTATAAAAGCAAGAGCCATTCCCATAATGGGTATACGTCTCGTATGCGGATATCTCCTGTCTATCCATTTGAATATATGGTAGATGATGATCCCCACTCCGATAGCGAACACGAAGAAAAGCAGTGTATGCAGTATGACCGACACGATGTCCGCACTCGGATCCTTAAAGCCTATCACTATCGTAAGGACTATGATACCTATGACATCGTCTATGATAGCGGCACTCATTATGGTGGTACCTATCACACCTGAGAGATGCCCGAGTTCCTTTAATGCCTCCACCGTGATCGATACCGATGTGGCTGTGAGAATGGTACCGATAAACACTGCCTTGTAAAAAGCTTCCGAGCCTACAGCCGGAAATCCATAGAAGCACATATAGAGTATCGTGCCGCATACAAGCGGAACAAAAACTCCCGCACATGCGATCACAGTTGCTTTTATGCCTGTCTCCTTAAGCTGCTTTATATCAGTGCCGAGTCCCGCTGTAAACATCAGCATGATCACACCTATCTCTGCCATGCCGGACAGAAAGTCCGATGGCTGTACTATCCCCAAAAGGCTCGGTCCGATCATAAGCCCTGCCACTATCTCTCCCGCTACCTGAGGGGCATGTATTTTTCTCGCCACAAGTCCGAAGAACTTTGCGGCCACCACTATGACGGCAAGCTGCCTTAATATCTCTGTTGTATCCATAATTCCTTTATTATAGTAAATAAACCAAAAAAATGCCAGTGGTAATGATGGTAGTATTGAAAAAGCCGATAGTAGAAACTATAATTTAATCAGATGAAATGAGGGTTAAGGCATGAATGAAACCATTGCAATATTAAAAAATAATGGTAATAACTACAGTGTTTTTCAGGTGGGAGATTTGTCTATAAAATTTTACACATCTCCTTACTTGGAACATTATTGCAAGATCGAATCATGGAATGATGAGGGATATATAGAATATACGGGGAAGTTTTCTACATCCGATGATCCTATAGAAGACTCAATTGATTTGGCGTTTATTGCTAATCGGCTCCATCTTCCGAAAGACGTGTTTAGAGGGATTAAGGAGGTAAGGATCGCATGAGCATACAGCAGATTGCTGACGATGCAGATATGATCGTTGCAGGATATGCATACAAGGTCAAGGACGGTTATGTTGAGGTTATTAATCTTAACGACAATTGAACTTTATTCGGTTTCGATGTTGTTGCATATTTGCAGATGTTTTACTTCCCCTTATGATTTCTCTTGTGTTATACCGTCCCATAGTGCTTTATGAGTACTGATAAGGGAAAAAACAAGGGAAAGATTCCACAGTAACACAATATAAAACCTGACGGGCAATCGAACTGTTGAAATGCTTTATACGAAGTCTTTATCACTTTTAAATTGAAAATTTAGAATGAATAATGCTAAATTAGCATCCATCATCTTACTTATAAACTGCCCCCTACAGACAAAAAATTACAGTCACCCTCTATCCAGTGTGATACACCTAAATCTCAATACATTTAATTCACAAAAACGCTCCTATCGTGCATCAACATATTCAGCAAGGTATGAAAACTGTTCTGCGTCCAAAATACTCTTATCTGATGTTTTGACCAAAACTTCTATTTTTGTATCAAAATAATTATCCGGAACTGAATTAAGATAGTTTCTTAATGCATTTAATTCCTAAATAAATAATTATGGAGTTGAAGCACACCATCCATCTGATCAAGGTGATGACGGAAGAAATTGATGAAATCGAAGCTTCAATCAAATCCATCATGGATACCTGTAAGGTTGAATGCACACGCTATAATCCTGTTCATTTCCTGCTCGTTAAAATCAAATGCGTTAAGTCGCTCGGGGAAGTATTTCAGTACACAACCGCCCATCATATACTTGTGTCGATCCTGAGCT
>JAGBNR010000108.1 GCA_017634315.1 Lachnospiraceae bacterium | reverse complement strand
TTGTCTCTCTTCTTCTCGATGATATCGATAAATGTCATGCTCTCTACCTTTCAAAGCCATATAAGTGTATTTTTGCATTATAATGCTTCACTTGTGGTACGGCTCTCCTCTTATTATCCTGAATGCCCTGTATAGCTGCTCCAGAAATATTATACGCATCAGCTGATGCGGAAAAGTCAGCCTTGAAAAGCTTAAATGCATATCCGATATATCCGTGACACTTTTATCAAGTCCGTCGGAGCCCCCTATGATAAAGCATATACTGCTCTTCCCGTCAGTCATGAGCTCCTGTATCCTGTCGGCAAGATCAACGGACCCCATCTCTGTACCTTCTATCTCAAGAGTGATCACATACATATCATCGCTTATGCTCTTTAGTATGCGTGCAGCTTCGGCTGCCATATCCGGTCCGTCATCCAGCTCGACTGTCTTAAGCGATACATAGGAAGACAGTCGCTTCTCATATTCCGCCGTGGCTTCCTTAAGGTACTTTTCTTTAAGCTTTCCGCATACAATAAGCGTAACACGGAGCATTATTCGAAGAGCTCCGCATAAATATCATCGACAAGCGCAGACATAAGGGAGTCATCTATATCCATAAATCTTTCGGAGATCTTCTGCCTGATATTGTCAGTTCTTTCATAGTAGAGATCATTATCCTCCGCCTCCGGATCCACTCCCTCATCGATATGTCCGGCATTATAGGTCTCCATGAACCATCGTTCTATGTCTGACTTTTTTTCTGTTTCTCTTTCCGCATCCTTTGCGACTTTTCCTGATCTGATCAGAGCTCTGATCCCTATGATAAGAAACATCAGAAACAGGAGAGTCATGACAACCCTTGTTATCACTCCGAACACACCGTTAAACTCCATCCGGATCACTCCCGTATCCAGAAGGATCATTGCGACGGTTCCTATACCTCCGACCAGTGTAAGCGTATATCCTGATGTTTTCAGATCATTTGCCTTTTCTGAAAGAGTCATATCCCTCTCCTGTCATATCAGCTTAAATACTCATGGATACCCTTTGCAGCCTTGCGTCCCGCTCCCATGGCGAGTATGACGGTAGCTGCTCCGGTAGCGCAGTCACCACCGGCAAATACACCCTTTTTGGAGGTTGCTCCTGTTTCCTCATCAGCCACTATGCATTTCTTTTTATTTGTCTCAAGTCCCTTCGTAGTACCTGATATGAGCGGATTCGGTGTAGTACCCAGTGCCATGATCACCGTATCGCATTCTATCTCATACTCGGAGCCCTGTATTTCGACAGGTCTCCTTCTTCCTGAAGCATCAGGCTCTCCGAGCTCCATTTTAATGACACGTATACCCTTTACCACTCCCTCTTCGTCCTCAAGTATCTCTACCGGATTGGTAAGGAGTGCAAAGCCGATGCCTTCTTCCTTTGCATGATGCACCTCCTCTGCTCTGGCCGGCAGCTCCTGCTCGGATCTCCTGTATACCACGGTAACATCGGAGCCGAGTCTTAACGCGGTACGAGCCGCATCCATGGCAACATTGCCTCCTCCTACGACTACCGTTTTCTTGCCGATATTTATGGGAGTATCGTAATCATCTCTGTATGCTTTCATCAGGTTTGCTCTGGTCAGATACTCGTTTGCCGAGTATACACCGAGAGCCTGCTCTCCCGGTATATGCATAAACATAGGCAGACCCGCACCTGATGCGATGTATACCGCATCAAAGCCTTCCTTTTCCATAAGCTCCTCTACCGTCTCGGAACGTCCTATGATATAGTCGGTCTTTATCTCCACCCCGAGTGCCTTTACATTCTCTATCTCGGCCGCGACCACCTCATCCTTGGGAAGTCTGAATTCCGGAATACCGTACACGAGTACTCCGCCGGCCTTGTGAAGAGCCTCGAATATCGTCACCTCATAGCCGAGCTTTGCGAGATCTCCGGCACAGGTAAGACCTGAGGGACCTGCACCCACTATCGCTACCTTTTTTCCGTTGTTTCCGGTTTTCTTCACCGGTCTGATGCCGTTCTTTCTCGCCCAGTCCGCAGCAAACCTCTCGAGCTTGCCTATCGATACAGCTTCTCCCTTTATCCCTCTTATACAGTTCCCTTCACACTGCGTCTCCTGGGGACAGACTCTTCCGCATATCGCAGGCAGCGAGCTTGCCTCTCCGATCACCTCGTATGCTCCGGCATTGTCTCCGTCCTTCAGCCTGCCGATAAACCCCGGGATATCTATCCTGACCGGACAACCCTCCACACATTTCGGATTCTTGCAGTTCAGGCACCTTGTTGCCTCCGCCCTCGCTTCTTCTTCGGTATATCCGAGGCACACCTCATCAAAGTTTTTGGCCCTCTCCTTAGCGTCCTGCTCAGCCACGGGGACCTTTTTCATCATATCCACTTCAATCGCCATTTCTGTTTCTCCTATACCTGTTTCAATGTAGTATTATTTCCCCTTTTATCTGCTATGACAGCCCCCGCCGCCCTTTTCCTGATACTCGAGCAGTCTGCGACCCTCTTCGGTCTTGTACAGCTTCATACGCTTCATGGCCTGATCAAAATCAACCTTGAATCCGTCAAACTCCGGACCGTCCACACAGGCAAACTTTACTTCATCTCCGACTACAAGTCTGCATGCACCGCACATTCCGGTACCGTCCACCATGATTGGGTTCATGGATACCGTAGTAGGTATGCCGAGTTCTTTGGTCAGCTTTACGCAGAACTTCATCATTATCATGGGTCCGATGGATACGCACATATCATAGTGTTTCCCCTGTTCTTTTACAAGCTCCTCTATGACTGTCGTGACCATGCCGTGTCTCTTATACGATCCGTCATCGGTCGTGACAAATACATGATCCTCGCCCACGGCATCTATCATTTCCTGCTCCATTATGAGGGTATCTTTTGACTTGGTGCCTATTATCACATCCACATCCACACCGTGCTCCTTCAGCCATTTGGCCTGCGGATATACCGGTGCAGTCCCCAGACCCCCGCCTACAAGCAGATAATGTCTCTTTCTTACCTCTTCTATCGGTTCATTTACATATTCCGCAGGATTGCCGAGTGGTCCCACTACATCGGCAAAGCTGTCCCCTGCCTTTTTTTCGGCTATCTTGTAGCTGGACTCGCCTATGGTCTGAAATACTATCGTAACCGTATTCTTAACCCTGTCGAAATCACAGATGGTGAGAGCTATCCTCTCGCTCTCCTCCTCCGCCCTCACGATCAGGAACTGCCCGGGCTCACAGGCATGGGCCACATTAGGTGCTTCGACGATCATCTTATAGGTTCTCTCTGCCAGCACCTCGGCTTCTAAAATCTTGTACATTTATATCTCTGTCTCCTCTCTTGTAGTGCTTACTTATATATAATCCCTGTGTTTATATATTCGATTCCATGACAAAAATCATATGACTCTACAGCTGTGCCACTACGAATATATTATATATAGCCCGTATCGCGTTTTCAAAATCCTCGTTCTTGACACCGATAATGATATTCAGCTCCGAGGAACCCTGGTCTATCATCTTTACATTCACATTTGCATGTGCAAGAGCCGAAAATATCCTGCCTGATGTACCCTTGGAGGATTTCATTCCTCTGCCGACTACTGCAATAAGTGCCAGATCCGACTCGATATCGATACTGTCCGGATGCGTGAGCCTGTTTATCTCAGCCACCACGCTCTGTTCTTTTTCTATGAACTCATCCTGATGCACGATGATAGTCATGGTATCTATACCCGAAGGCATATGCTCGAACGAGATATCGTTATCTTCAAAGGCCTGCAGTACCTTCCTGCCGAACCCGACCTCAGAATTCATCTTGTCTTTCTCGATATTTACCGAGCAAAATCCCTTCTTGCCCGCTATGCCGGTAATGACAAATCTTGATTTCTGACCGGTGCTCTGAACTATCCATGATCCCTTATCCTCAGGCTTGTTTGTATTCCTGATATTTATAGGTATACCCTCGCGTCTTACAGGAAAGATCGCATCCTCATGAAGCACGGATGCCCCCATGTAGGCGAGCTCTCTGAGCTCGGTGTAGGTGATCATCTCTATGGTCTCGGGATCAGTAATGATCCTGGGATCTGCTACCGAAAAGCCCGATACATCGGTCCAGTTCTCATATACATCGGCCCTTACGGCTCTGGCCACGATAGATCCGGTTATATCGGAGCCGCCTCTCGAAAAGGTCTTTACGCTGCCGTCAGGCATCGAGCCGTAAAACCCCGGGATTACCGCTCTGTCGATACCGGACAGTTTTTCATTAAGCGTAGAATATGTCTTTTCCGAGGCAAAGGTACCGTCCTCATTAAAAAAGATCACGGTCGCCGCATCCACAAAGGTATAGCCGAGGTATTCGGCGAGCAGTATACCGTTTAAGTATTCCCCTCTGCTGGCTGCATAGTCCTCGCCCTGCTTTGCCTTGAATCTTTTTTCGATCTCGGCAAATTCTCCGCTCATATCCATATTAAGACCGAGTCCGTCCGATATCTCCGCATAACGCTCCTTTATCTCTGCGAAAGCCTTGCCGAAGTCCCTGCCCTCCTCTGCAAGCCCGTATGCTTTATAGAGCAGATCGGTCACCTTGCTGTCCTTGCTGTTTCTCTTACCCGGTGCGGAAGGCACTACATATTTTCTGTCAGCATCCAGACTTATTATGTGCTTTACTTTCTCAAACTGTTCGGCACTTGCCAGTGAGCTTCCGCCGAATTTCACTACCTTTTTCATTATGTCCTCCGAACTCTTTATCTGATAAATGTGATCTGATCCTTTGACATTGATCCGATACGTGCAAGTGAATATACATCAAATCCCGCATCTTCAAGCTTTTCCCTTCCGGGCTGGAATGCCTTTTCTATCAGTATCCCCACACCGGCTACCGTCGCATGCGCCATCCTGAGCAGTCTCACTGCACCTGTTACAGTCTCCCCGTTTGCAAGAAAATCATCTATTATAACCACATGGTCATTCTCGGATATCACATCCCGTGAAAGAGTCAGCTCATAGTTAGTTCCCTTTGTAAATGATGCGATCATGGTCTGATACAGGTTATCGTTCAGTACTTTGGACGGCTGTTTCTTCAGTATCACAAGCGGCACACCCATTTCCAGAGCGGTGAGCAGTGCCGGAGAGATGCCTGAGCTCTCTACCGTCACTATCTTTGTCACTCCCTTACCCTTGAAATATGAGGCAAACTCCCTGGCGCATTTTCCCATGAGCACGGGATCGACCTGATGATTGATAAAGGTATCAACTCTTAATATATCTTCGTTGATCGCTCTGCCATCCTGCAATATCTTTTCCTCGAGAAGCTTCATTTTATCCTCCTAATAAAACATTTCGAAAACGTATTTCCCGCCGTTTCCGCGCTTTACCCTGTAGAGTCCCATGTTGTCGGCATCTACAGCATATATGGTACCTGTAGGTACGGCGGCGGCTCCCGGATCGTTGTAATACTCCGGGATCATATAATACACTCTGTTGCCGTATCTTACCAATGTCTCACATTTATATCCGAATGTACCGAGTGAACCGGGTACATGTCCCGCAGGATCTATGAGTGCTCCGTCCTGCATCAGCTTTGCCACACACAGATTTACCGCATGCTCCGGAGAGCATGCCCCTCTGTATGTCAGCTTGTAGTCAAGATATACTGTCTCACTGAGGTTTCCCCTGTCATCCAGGAATCTGAACGCATAATGACTTTCCCCTATCGGCATCTCCAGCTCAGTACGGTATATCTTGGATCTTTCATCAGGCTCCGATCCGTCATCCGTATAATATATAATGCCGTTAAAGGAAACCCCTGCTTCATCGCCTGATACCGTGGCAGAGATGAGCTCAGGTTCATAGTATTCTCCCGCTTCGGGAGATATAAAAAGCGTATGCCTGATCAGATTATCTGATGATACACTATCCTCCGCCGCTACGATCATGTCATTTTCAGAAGCACTTTCCGGCATGGAATACACTGCCGCATCACCATAATCCACACTGACACTGCGATTTGACGATAAAGCTTCATTCACGGCTTTTTCCGGAATAAATGATCCCTTTGCCATAACCCTGGAAGCTATCACCGTACCGGCAACCAGTGCTATCATGAGCAGTCCTGCCACTGCGACCGTAGAGAACCTGTCGCTTTTTTCCCTGCTGTCCTCTATTCTGTGTCTGATAAAGGATGCCTCAGCCTTCCTTACCATAGGGATCTGCTTGGTGGTGGCCTGAGTGTCGTATTCTGTTTTATTGCTGTCAGCCACATCTATCCTGTTTACCGTACCGGCTATATCAGATCCGACGCTGCTCAGATTATCTTCCAGATCGGCATCGTAGTCCGGTACTATCTGTACAGCATATCCGCACCCCGGACAGTATAGCTTACCCTCAGGAATAGGTGTGCCGCATTCGGGACAATTCATTTTATCTTATTTCCGGCTGATAATAAAACATTTTTCATTAGCATTGCTATAGTCATTGGACCTACCCCTCCCGGGACAGGCGTGATCGCAGAAGCGATCTGAGAGACCTCATCAAAATCAACGTCTCCGCAGAGCTTCCTGCCGTTGTTTGTATCGGGATCGACCCTGTGTATACCCACATCTATGACGACTGCTCCGTCTTTTACATAATCATGGGTTATAAGCCTCGGCTTGCCTATCGCAACTATAAGAATGTCAGCTCTCCTGCATATATCCTCTATATGCCGTGTCCTGGAATGCACGACGGTGACGGTGGCATTCTCTCTCAGCATCAGCATCGCCATAGGCTTACCCACAATATTGGATCTGCCCATCACCACGCACTCCTTACCGGCGATCTCGATGCCGCTCCGCTTCAGGAGCTCTATGATCCCCGCCGGAGTGCATGATACAAAGCCCTTTGTACCGATACTAAGGGCTCCTACGGAACGCCTTGAAAAGCCGTCCACATCCTTCATCGGATCAATGGCCTCAATTATACTGTCTTCATTTATATGATCCGGCAGCGGAAGCTGTACCAGTATCCCGTCCACGCTGTCATCCGCGTTCAGCTTATTGATAAGCGCGAGCAGCTCCTCTTCGGCTGTTTCTTCGGGAAGCTCGTATGAAAGGGATCTGATACCGCAGTATTCACAAGCCTCCTTCTTATTCCTTACATACACCCTTGATGCCGGATCGTCTCCCACTATGATGACGGCAAGTGAAGCCTGTATGCCCTTTTTACTTATCTCATCCCTTACCTCGTCCTTTATCTCCTGAGATATCTTTTTCCCGTCAATAAGCACTGCCATCAGAAAAGCCCCCTTATCCTGCCGTTTTCATCTACATCTATATCATATGCCGCGGGATGAGATGAGAGTCCGGGCATAGTCATGATCTCCCCCGTGAGCACTACCACAAATCCCGCACCGCTCGAGACATAGACATCTCTTACATTTATATTAAAGCCCTCAGGTCTGCCGAGCAGTAAAGGATCATCCGACAGAGAATACTGTGTCTTTGCCATACATACCGGAAATGATCCGTACCCCATCGCTTCAATATTCCTTAATTCATTCAGAGCCTTTTTCGAAAAATCCACGCCATCGGCACCGTATATTTCCTTTGAAACAGTCTCTATCTTTTCGATAAGGGGCATATCATCCGGATACAACAGCCTGAAATCCGCTCTGCCGTTTTCGCAGGTATCCACGACCTTACGTGCCAGATCAAGAGCTCCTTCCCCGCCCTTTTCCCATGCCTCCGAATAAGAATACTCACAGCCCTTTTCCCTGACGTATCTTTCGATAAAGCTCTTTTCTTCCTCGGTGTCACTTACAAACGCATTAAGAGTGACTATGACCGGTACCTTATACTTTTGCAGATTCTCTATGTGCTTGCCCAGATTGACTATCCCGCGTCTTAAAGCTTCGATATCAGGCTTGTTCAGCTCCTCCTTTGCCACCCCTCCGTTGTACTTCAATGCTCTGACCGTGGCCACAAGCACCACTGCCGAAGGAGATATCCCTGCCTTTCTGCATTTGATGTCAAAAAACTTTTCAGCCCCGAGATCCGCGCCAAAGCCGGCCTCCGTAACTACAAGATCAGCAAGCTTTAATGCGGTCTTTGTGGCGATGACTGAGTTGCAGCCATGTGCTATGTTGGCAAAAGGTCCTCCGTGTACCAGTGCCGGAGTATGCTCAAGCGTCTGTATCAGATTGGGCTTTATGGCATCCTTTAAGAGTGCAGCCATCGAACCGACAGCCTTAATATCTGCTGCCGTCACGGGATTGCCGTCGAGATCGTATGCCACCGTCATCATTGACAGTCTTTTCTTAAGATCAGTCATATCAGTTGCCAGACAAAATACTGCCATCACCTCAGAGGCAACCGTTATGGTAAAATGATCCTCTCTTACGAATCCGTCTGCCTTGGAGCCAAGACCCACCACTACGTTTCTGAGTGCCCTGTCATTCAGATCAACACATCTCTTTATGACGATCCTTCTGGTATCAATACGCAGTTCATTTCCCTGATGGATATGATTGTCCAGCATCGCAGCGCACAGATTGTTTGCAGAGGTGATCGCGTGAAAATCTCCTGTAAAGTGAAGATTGAGGTCTTCCATGGGAACGACCTGCGCCATTCCTCCTCCCGCGGCTCCTCCCTTTACACCGAAGCATGGTCCGAGCGACGGTTCCCTGAGTGCAATTATTGCATTAACTCCCAGTTTTCCGAGTGCCTCTCCCAGACCTATAGTCTGTGTAGTCTTACCCTCTCCTGCAGGCGTGGGATTTATCGCTGTCACGAGTACCAGCTTTCCGTCCTTCCTGCCTGCAAGACGAGCCATACACTCATCCGTGAGCTTGGCCTTGTATCTTCCGTAAGGCTCTATATCCTCCTCGGATAAACCGATGTTTCCCGCGATCTCCTTTATGGGAAGCATCTTTGCACTTTGTGCTATCTCGATATCACTGGGTATGCTCATATCGCCCGCTCCTCCTTAAACTCCTCAAATTTCTCCGGTGTCATTATGATACGGCGTCCCTTGGTCCCCATTTCCTCTCCTACTATGCCCTCCTCGGAGAGCTGATCCATAATACGGGCTGCCCTGTTGAATCCCAGCCTGAATTTCCTTTGCAGGAGCCCGATAGAGACAGTCTCTTTATCAAGGTTTACCGCAAATTCCGCTGCCTGTATGAATATCTCATCCTCGTCTGCGCCCGGTGAGGATACTCCTGCGGCACTGCTTGCCCCCTTGCTGTCACCCGCAGATACGGCAGCATTCATTTCTTCAAGTATCCTGGCCTGACCGTCGTCATCCTTCTTTTGCGCTCTTATAAACGAGGCTACCTCTTCCACCTCCTCATCTGACACAAACGCACCCTGCACTCTGGCCGGTTTGGGATATCCGACAGGATAAAAGAGCATGTCACCCTTTCCGAGCAGCTTCTCTGCTCCGACCATATCGAGTATCGTCCTGGAGTCCACTCCCGATGTAACGGTAAATGCCACACGACTTGGCATATTGGCCTTGATCAGACCTGTGATGACATCCACCGAGGGTCTCTGCGTGGCTATGATAAGATGTATCCCCGCTGCTCTTGCCTTTTGCGCAAGCCTGACTATAGCGGTCTCCACATCGCTTTTTGCAGCCATCATAAGATCTGCCAGCTCATCCACAATAACCACTATCTGCGGCATAACAGGCAGCCCTTCTTTGGCTGCTATGGCGTTATAGCCCTTCAGGTCTCTCACGGCATGAGTCGCAAATTCATTGTATCTTCTGTCCATCTCGATCACACTCCAGTTGAGCGCACCGGCCGCCTTTTGAGGATCAGTGACCACAGGTATCATGAGATGCGGGATGCCGTTATATATGGAAAGCTCCACGACCTTAGGATCTATCATCACAAACTTGACCTCGTCAGGTCTCGCCTTATAAAGTATGCTCATTATGATCGTATTTATACAGACGGACTTACCGGCTCCCGTCGCTCCCGCTATGAGTACGTGCGGCATTTTGGCAATATCAAAGACAACCGGCTTGCCTGCTATATCCTTTCCCACAGCAAAGGATATCTTTGATTTGGAGCTGACAAACTCATCGGATACTATCAGATCATGAAGCATCACCGGCACCACCTCGGCATTTGGCACCTCGATACCTATCGCACTCTTGCCGGGTATGGGAGCCTCTATCCTGATACTCTCTGCAGCGAGTGCCAGCTTGAGATCATCCGTAAGACTGACTATCTTTGATACCTTGACCCCCGCCTCGGGAAGCATCTCATATCTGGTGACCGTAGGTCCCTGACTTACATCCATCATTGTAACGCCTATCCCGAAGCTCTTTAATGTATCACGCAGCTTATTCGATATCTCGGCCTGCTCTCTCTTGGAATTACCCTGTCCACGCTTTCCGGCCTTCAGCATCTTGGGGTCCGGGAGTATATAATCATCTACCGCTTCGTCCCTTACCTCTATACCGTCCGGCAGCTTTGATGATGCTACCTTACGTTTGGTGACAGTCTTTACCTCCTCCACCGGCACAGGCTCATGTCTTGCGACAGCAGGCTCATTAACGTACTCAGGCTCGGGAGCAGACATGGGCTCATGCTCATACGCGGACTCAGGCTCATACATGGGCTCAGGCTCATATACAGGCTCCGGTACCGGATCAGGCTCGGGCTGTGATGCCATTATCCTTTCTTCAAGCCTCTGCTCCTTCTCATCCAGACCGTCAGCTTCATCTGCCGTAAGCTCCTTCATCTCATCGGATTCCTCCTCATACGGTGTCAACTTAAGTCTGGATATCTGATCGCCTACAGGCTCCGGTCTCCCCGGATATACTCCCTCATTTCTTCTTTTTCTTCTGCGTTCGCGTCTTGCCTCCTCCTGATGTATCTCGATATTCTCCACAAGAGAGTCTGCCGCTTCCTTTGAGCTCTCGCTGATAAATCTTAATATGGAACGACCCGTGAGCACTCCTATACATATGATAAGCAGCGTAAGCATTATTATCACGGTACCGAACTGTCCGAGTGCCTCGGACATAAGAGAATAAATATGTCCGGGTATGAGACCTCCGCCTCTTTTGTACTCGACTCCGTATCTGAAGAAGGGATCTCCTTCATAGCTCATCTTTCTTGTCTCAAAGTCTCTGCTCCATGCCATAGCGAAAAACATCGCGGCAATTATATATACCACCCATATCATAGCAGCCTTGACTATGGCTTCAGTATTGTAATGATTGGCTACAAGCAGGGTGACCGTAAAGAAAAGTGCAAAGGGAAAAATATATGAGGCAGAACCGAATACGCCAAAAAGAAAGGACGCTACAGCACTTCCGGTTGTACCTATAATCCCGAAATTGGCCAAAAACAGCAGCACGCAGACAGCAAGCAAAATAAGCACACCTGCCTCGGCAGCCGGGCTGTATGTATCCGAGGATGCTCTCCCCGGTCTTCTTTCGGGAATACTGATATCCGTGTTTTTTGATTCGGTATTTTTTGACGCGGTTTTACCTGCGGAGCTTTTAGCGGAGGCTTTTCTGCCGGAAGTTTTTTTTCCGGCGGCCTTTCTGCCCACGGCACCCTTTTTAGACGCGCCGCTTCCGCTTTTTGCGTTTGTTTTCTTTTTTGTATCTGTTGCCATTAAGGATCACTTCTCAAACAATTATTTGGTCAGAAAATGTCCGATGATCGCTACCAGACCCATGACCATGCAGTATATCGAAAAATAAATATATCTCTTCCTTCTTACCACTCCTATCATAAAGCGTATCGCAAAATATCCGACTACAGCCGAGACGATCATACCGACCACATATGCTACCACTGTACTCACAGTCACAGTCGTGCCTCCCGCATCCTTGATCTCAAGTACGGCTGCACCGATAACGGCCGGGATCGACATTATGAATGAATACTTTACGGCTGTCTCCTTCTTTATACCAAGCATAAGACCGACGGAGATCGTGGCTCCGCTCCTCGATATCCCCGGTATGGTGGCCACACCCTGTGCCATACCGATCTCAAAAGCATTCAGATATGATATTTTCTTTATCCCGTTTCTCCCGTCACCTATCCTGTCACATATAAACAGCAGTATGGCTGTTATGATAAGTCCTATGCCCGGTATGATGAGAGTACTTGATGCGTATGCTACAAAGTGCCGTCCCACATATCCCAATATGCCTGTAGGTATAGTACTGACTATAATAAGAAGAACGAACTTTCTGTATGCCGAGCTGAGCACTATAAGGTCCGGATCGCTGAACCTTCTGAAGAAGTCTCCTATTATACCGAAGAATTCAATGACAAGCTTTACTATATCCTTCCAGAATACCAAAAAGATAGCTATGAGAGTACCTATGTGCAAAAGTACATCAAACAACAGACCGCCGTCTGTATTGATGTGAAAAAGGTTTTGTATTATCGCCAGATGACCTGATGATGATACAGGAAGAAACTCTGTCAGTCCCTGTACTATTCCCAATATGATCGCCTGAATAATATTCATCTTCCTATACTCCTACTGTCCCTCATTTATATAGCTCACAAGCCCGCCTGCATTTATGATCTTCTGCATAAATTCCGGAAACGGCATCCCCTGATAAGTCTTGCCCTCAGTCACATCCTTTATAAGTCCCGTGTCAAAGTCGATCTCTACCTCATCTCCGGGCTTTATTCCCTCGGATGCCTCCTTGCATTCGATGATCGGCAGACCGATATTTATGGCATTTCTGAAGAAGATCCTCGCAAATGTCTCTGCGATGACGCAGGATACCCCCGCCTCCTTTATCACCATGGGAGCATGCTCTCTTGAAGACCCGCATCCGAAATTCTTGCCGGCAACCATGATATCTCCGTTCCTCACTTTGCCTACGAAGTCTTTATCGATATCCTCCATACAATGTGAGGCCAGCTCCTTCTTATCCTGTATCGCCAGATACCTTGCAGGTATTATTACATCGGTATCTACGTTATCACCGTATTTAAATACTCTTCCCTTTGCTTCCATGCTCTGTGCTCCCCTCTACCGCATTGATCGCGGATCTGCGATATATCCTGTAACGGCGGATGCCGCAGCGACTGCCGGACTCGCCAGATATATCTCTGAATCCACATGTCCCATACGTCCCACGAAGTTCCTGTTTGTCGTTGATATGCATCTCTCACCGGCAGCCAGGATACCCATATATCCCCCCAGACACGGTCCGCACGTAGGAGTGGAGACTATAGCTCCGGCCTCTATAAAGCTCTTGATCAGTCCCTCTTCCATAGCCTGCAGATATATCCTTTGTGTCCCGGGGATCACTATGCACCTGACCCCGTCCGCTATCTTTCTGTCTCCTATGATCTCAGCCGCAGCTCTCAGATCCGATATCCTGCCATTCGTACAGCTTCCTATCACCGCCTGGTCTATCTTTATATGATCACTCACGGCTTCATCGATCGTCCTTGTATTGGATGGTAAGTGCGGATATGATACGGTAGGCTCCAGCTCTGACAGATCTATCGTGTATTCCTCCGCATATACGGCATCGGTATCAGCCTCATATACCTTATAGGGTCTGTTGCCGTGTGTATTCATGTATTCTGCAGCAACATCATCTACGGGGAATATACCGTTCTTTCCACCGGCCTCTATTGCCATATTGGCTATGGTAAGTCTGTCATCTATATTAAGCTCGCTGACACCCTCCCCTGTAAACTCCATGGATCTGTACAGGGCTCCGTCTACGCCGATCATACCTATGATGTGAAGTATCAGATCCTTTCCGGATACATGCTTTGATTTCTTACCTGTGATATTAAACCTGATGGCTTCCGGCACCTTAAACCATGCCTTGCCCGTCGCCATGCCTGCAGCCATATCCGTAGAGCCTACACCGGTCGAAAATGCTCCGAGTGCACCGTATGTGCATGTGTGCGAATCAGCTCCGATGATGAGATCACCCGCAACGGTAAGTCCCTCTTCCGGAAGAAGCGCATGCTCTATTCCCATTTTCCCGACATCAAAATAATTGGTTATATCATGAGATGCGGCAAACTCCCTGCAGGTCTTACAGTTCTCCGCAGATTTGATATCCTTGTTCGGTATGAAATGATCCATTACCAGAGCGATCTTATCCTTGTCAAATACCCTGTCGTCCTTAAATCCCTGCATCACATTGATCGCTACAGGTGTAGTAATGTCATTTCCAAGCACCAGATCCAGCGAAGCCTCTATGAGCTGTCCTGCCTTTACCTCGGACAACCCCGCATGAGCTGCGAGGATCTTCTGTGACATCGTCATCCCCATGTATGTTCTCTCCTATAGGCATAATCTAACTACTATAACTTATGAATGATACCATATCCCCTGTAAAATAACAACAAAAGTCCCCTGCCTTA
>JAGBNR010000012.1 GCA_017634315.1 Lachnospiraceae bacterium | reverse complement strand
TTTGTAATCAGCAGGTTAACGGTTCGAGTCCGCTCATCGGCTTTTTCAAAATTTATCTTTGAATTGGGTGGTTTCCCGAGTGGACAAAGGGGACAGACTGTAAATCTGCTGCAAATTGCTTCGGTGGTTCGAATCCACCACCACCCATAGAGCTGGATGCTCATAATGCCGCGGGGTGGAGCAGTCTGGAAGCTCGTCGGGCTCATAACCCGAAGGTCACAGGTTCAAATCCTGTCCCCGCTACTGTGGTCGTAGCCACTATGCCCTGATAGCTCAGTTGGTAGAGCAAGGGACTGAAAATCCCTGTGTCGCCGGTTCGATTCCTGCTTAGGGCACAAAAGCCAGATCGATTAGATCTGGCTTTTATTATTTGATTTAATCACTGAATATTGATAGACTGTAACTATTCGGAACAGATACACGGCAGAAAGGAAGAAATGAGAGTTTTAGTAACCGGCGGAACCGGAATGGTCGGTTCCCATTTTATGAGCAGCTATAAAAAAGAAGGCAATGAAGTGATCGGTATAGCCAGGAACTCTGCATCAAGCAGGATGGCAGCCATTCAGGACGATACGATAGTACGCTGCGATATACTGGAAAGAGATGCCCTGATGAGAATATTCAGGGATTTTAAGCCGGATATCGTCATACATATGGCAGCACAGGCTTTTAACGGAGATTCATGGAATCTCGAATATGTCACGCATAATACAAATTATCTCGGAACACTGAATGTGTTGTATTGCTGCAGGGAGACCGTACCGGAGGCCAAGGTACTGCTTGCCTGCTCCAGCGCGGAGTATGGGAATATAAAGGAGGAAGACTGTCCGTTAAAGGAGGACAGATTACTGATGCCGCACACACCCTACGGTGTTTCTAAGGCCGGCGTGGAAAATCTCGGCAGACAATATGCCCTCAATTACGGTATGAAGGTATTTCTGCCAAGGATGTTCATACATGTAGGGACCGGGCACCCGCCTGCTACGGCTATACAGAATTTTGCCAGACAACTGGCACTTATTAAGGCGGGCAGACTCAAGCCGGAGATACATGTAGGAAATCTCACGACGTACAGAGATTATATTGATGTAAGGGACGGCGTGAAGGCTATGAGGCTTTTGATGGAGAAGGGTAATCCCGGAGAGCCGTATAATATATGCAACGGAAAGGCCTACCAGATACAGGAGATACTGGATATGCTGGTGGAGATATCAGGAACCAATGCGAAGGTCATAAGCGACAAGAAGCTCTTCAGGGTGGCCGATGAACCGCTGCTTTTGGGTGATGACACCAAGATCAGAGCTTTGGGATATAAGAGGGAATACAGTATGAAGAAAACTCTGGAGGATGTATTTGCCGATTGGGAGAGCCGGATATGACGTTTGACAGCGTGACCATACTTCTTCCCGCCATGGATGAAACATACAGCATGAGGGAGACGGTGGAAACCATACTCCATACCTGCAGAAGAAAGGATCTTTGCGAATTCGTCTTCCTCTTATGCGACAGGACGACGAAGGAGTCAAGAGAAACCGCCGAAAAGCTTATAGATGAATACGGTGCTTTTATTCCCATGTACATACATGAACAGGAGCTGCCCGGAGTAGGCGGTGCCATCCGTGAAGGTATCATGCTGGCTAAAGGCAGCCACGTAGTCATGATGTCCACGGATCTCGAGACAGACCCGAATGTGATAAAGACCTTTATCGCGGGAGCTAAAAAATATCCTGACAGGATAATAACCGCATCAAGGTGGAGAAAGGGCGGCGGCTTCGAACAATATAATAAAGTAAAGCTTATCTGCAATCTTATTTTTGAGCGCAGCATAGGTATACTTTACGGTGTGGGGCTGTCAGATCTGACATATGCTTTCAGGATCTTTCCCACCGGGCTGATGCAGTCAATAAAATGGGAGGAGCTGAAGCACCCGTTTTTCCTGGAAACTGCGCTAAAGCCTTTAAGACTCGGGACAAAATTCGTTGAAATACCGGCGCACTGGAAGGCACGCACCGAAGGAGTGAGCCAAAATAGTTTTTTTGCTAATTTTAAATATTTCAAAACAGCCTTTCATAACAGATTTCTGGACGAGAAAGACATATTGAAATGAAAGGGAAATCTTTTAAGCCATTCAGTTTTTCGACCGATATTGACAGGGCCAGAGTCCTGTCGCTTTGTGTTTTTTCTGCTCTCGTTTTACTGCTGGGATGGCAGAGTGACGATTCCTTCCACGGGTATGTGATGGTGAAGCACCTTTTGGAAGGAAACGGATTTGTATACAACATAGGAGAAAGAGTATGCGCTACGACAGGTCCGCTGTATACGCTGTCCTGTGTTCTGCCCTGTGCTGTTACCGGAGAGATATTTTTTACAACCATCGTTCTGGATGTAATATACAGTACGTTGGCTTATTATATATTTGCCTATAAAATATGCAGTACCAGAGAACAGGTGCTGACAGGGTTTTTTGCATTTACCGGCTCAAAAGCATTTATGACATATACGACATCCGGACTGGAAAACAGTCTTTTGTTTCTGTTTATGGGTCTGTTTGTCTGGCAGTATATGAAGAGAGATTATTTTGACGGCAGACAGCTGCTGCTGCTGGCTCTCACCTTTTCCGGGCTCGCTCTGACAAGGATGGATAACGTACTGTTTTTCATTCCCGCCATAGTGTATGTTTATTTATTCAAAAGAGAGAATACTTCTTTTATCAAATGTGTAGGCATCGGTCTGCTGGGTCTGCTTCCGTTTTTTATCTGGGAGGTATTTTCATTCATTTACTTTGGATCATTTGTACCAAATACGGCATATGTGAAGATCGGAACGGGGATCGCCCTGACAGACTATATAAAGCATGGCATATTGTATTACTGGTATACTCTTCTGAACGATGTCATAGTACTTGTGATACCGTTTGTATTTATTATCCTGACACTCATACTGCATAAGGCGAAGTATCTTCTTGTATCCGCCGGTATAGTATTGTACGGACTATATCTTTTGAGCATAGGCGGGGACTTTATGATGGGTCGACATTTCACCGGTATGCTGTATATTTCAGTGCTTGCCGCGGTAAAGATGATGAATAGGGAAAAGGACTATTTTGATACGATAAGAAAAATGAGAGCGTTTTTTTCT
Source organism: Lachnospiraceae bacterium (assembly GCA_017634315.1). Lineage (GTDB taxonomy): Bacteria > Bacillota > Clostridia > Lachnospirales > Lachnospiraceae > NK4A144. Next base: position 14,604 of record JAGBNR010000012.1, on the reverse strand, counting down.
ACCCTGGTCATCATATGCCTGATATGGTCGGTTACCTTTTGTAATACAATCGGGACACAGTATCTGTATGGTCATATTTTCGCAAGCAACATATCGGATGAAAGAGAATTCTACAGTCAGACCACGGGCTTTTTTAATAACATAAGAAGTTTGATAAGAACCGGAAGGACATGCTGGGAGGATACCTGGGATGACAGCGGTCTTGATTATATAAGGCGGGAAGAGTTTAAGGGCAGCATAGTGGATAACGCACCCGGCATACTTGTATATACAAATTCGGATATTTATTTAAATGATACCTACTGTCTGGGAGATCCGCTGCTCTCAAAACTGCCGGCAGTTTACAATCCCTCCTGGAGAGTCGGGCATTTGAAAAGAGTCTGTCCCGAGGAATACAGGTACTCGGTCGAAGAGGATAAGAACCTGATAAGCGACCCTGATCTGCGTGAATACTATGATAAGATCCTGCTTATAACACGAGGGGATCTTTTCTCCACGGAGAGACTCAAGGCAGTCATGGATCTGAATACGGGGAAGTACGACTATCTTGTGGAGAACTATGTAAGCAGGCATCCGGAGACAGTCAGACCTGAGGAGTAAGTATGAAAAAAATAAAATGGATCGTGCCGATTATTATGATTATGATGGTCATGGCTGCCGGTTGCGGAAGCGATACTTCAGCGGAAGAAAGCGCAGAGGAGCAGTCTGCAGATGAAGGAGCTCAGTCGGATGCGATCCGGGATGACAAGGAGACCTCTGATGTAGAGACAGAGGCCGGGCAGATGAGTGCTGCCTCTCTCGATCCGAAAGAACAGCTAAAGACCGATATCGCCGGCATGAGGATAACCTTTCGGTTTGACGAAGCCGAGGAGGTACTGAACGGTGAAGAAATAGCAGGGTGGCTTACAGATCTGCCGGATGGATCGATATCCGTAAATGAAGCACCTGCAAAGGAATATGTAGCGTCACTTGCAAAAAAGTACGATACCTTCGGTCAGACCCGCAGCTTTACGACACATGCGGGAGAAACCATCAATGTGTCAGGCGGAGACTACGGTTACTGGATGGACAGAGTGAGCACCAGACAGGAGCTGATCGATCAGATAATGACCGGGCAGAGTGCCGAGCTGACCCCGGTATATTACGGTACCGCATCGAAATACGGAAGTGACGACATAGGTACCACATATGTAGAGATCAATCTCGAAGACCAGCATTTATGGGTGTATCAGGATGGCTCGGTAATAAATGAAAGCGATTTTGTGTCCGGAGGGCTCTTTAAGGGAAATAATACTCCTGACGGCACTTATGCCATAACCTACAAAGAAAGAGATGCCACGCTGGTAGGACAGGGCTATGAGTCCTCGGTCAAGTACTGGATGCCGTTTAACGGTAATATCGGCATGCACGATGCTTCCTGGAGGAGTGCCTTTGGCGGTCATATTTATTATATGAACGGGTCTCACGGGTGTATCAATCTCCCGTCAGAAAAGGCCAAAGAGATATTTGACCAGGTGGAAAAGGGCGAGCCGGTAGTAGTCTACGGTGGGATAACAAAGGAGCAGGCAGCTGCGACTCTTTCACTTGACGAGAAGATACAGGCAGCTCAAAAGGGATATATTGCCATGACACCTGAGCTGCAGGCAAAGATATATGAACAGCAGGGTCTTGACCCCGCGACAGCTGCCGCGCAGGCTCAGGCACAGCAGCTGCTCCAGCAGCAGATGGAGGCATTGGCACAACAGCAGGCAGCATTGGCCGAAGCCGCGCAAAACGCAGGACAATGATACAGGAGCTTACGGCACTGGCCGGATCAGAGGTGCTTCCCTTTCATATGCCGGGACATAAGAGACAGTCTGACGGATCATGGATAGAGGAAATATACAGATACGATATCACCGAGATAGACGGCTTTGATAATCTGCAGGACCCCAAGGGTCTGATATCGGATATTGAAAAGGGGTTTGCGGAGTATTACGGTGCCGACAAGGCACACCTCCTGGTAAACGGGAGCACCTGTGGCATATTATCGGCGATATCGGCCGTCGTACCGCACAGGGAGCTGCTCCTTATGGACAGGGGAGCCCATCAGAGTGCATTTAATGCGGCTTTTCTGGGAGAGCTCAGGACGGCTTATATCAACAGAGCCACTCTCAACGGATATGAGATATCCGCATGTGTTTCACCGGAGGAAGTCGGCCGGATGCTGAAAGCCGCAGAAGAAAAAAAGGATCTGCCGAAGGCAGTCTTTCTAACCTCCCCTACTTATGAGGGCTTTATTGCGGATACGGAAAAGATAGCGGATATGGTACATGATCATGATATACCGCTGATAGTCGACGGAGCTCACGGAGCGCATCTGAACGTTTCCAAAAGGGCGGATATCACGGTAGTAAGCCTGCACAAGACTCTGCCCGCACTGACACAGCTTTCTGTCCTGCTGGTAAACGGTGACCGTGTGGATGATACAGAGATAAAGAGGTTTATCAATATTTTTCAGACCAGCAGCCCGTCGTATATCCTGATGGCATCAGCCGATAAATGTCTGGAGCACCTTAAGGAAGGGTTCGGATCGGCGAAAGAGTCGCTTGATAAAGAGCTGGACCGGATATACGCGCTAAAGAGCAGATTAAGAAAAATCGATATCATCGGACCCGAATATGTCGGAAAAGACGGTATATACGGATATGACAGAAGCAAGATAAACCTTGTTGACAGATCCGGCAAAGCAGACGGACAGATATTATATGATATACTGCGCAAAAAAAACGGAATACAGCCGGAGATGGCAATGGGAGCCGATTGTCTCCTTATGACGAGTATCATGGATACACATGAGAGCTTCGAGCTGCTGATGGACGCGATCGAGGCGGCGGATCGGGAAATATGACGATATACGAAGCCATGACAGCTCCTTTTGAATACGCAGATCCGGACAAGGCCGCAGGAAGAGTGGCCGCGGGATCTGTGACGGCATATCCGCCGGATATACCGATCCTCATAGCGGGAGAACCGATAGGGCAGGATCATATAAGGAAAATAAAAAGCGTACAGCTAAAAGGCGGCAGGGTGATCGGTTTATTTGAAAACAAATTGAAAGTGGTAAAGAATTGAAATACATTTTTTATCTTACGGGAAAAAGTGCATCCGGAAAAGACAGCATATACAAGGAATTGCTGGAAGACAGCTCTCTCATGCTGCAGCCTGTACTCCTGTGTACGACCAGACCCAAAAGGCAGGGTGAGACGGAAGGGAGAGAATACCACTTTGTCGACGAGGACTTCTACTGCGGAGCCGAACAGACAGGCGAAGTGATAGAGTGCAGGACGTACAATACCGTACACGGTCCATGGAGATATTTTACCTTAAGTACATCCGTAGATGAAAACGGGGATTATTATCTCGGAATAGGTACTCTGGAGTCGTATACAAAGATACGCGGATATTTCGGAGATGACAGGGTAATACCGATATATATTGAAGTAGAGGACGGAGAAAGGCTTATCCGTGCCATTGGAAGAGAGCGTGCCACCGGCAGACCCGATTACAAGGAGATGTGCAGACGGTTTCTTGCGGATGCCGAGGATTTTTCCGAGGAAAAACTGAAAGCGGCCGGGATAAACAGTAAAAACCGGTATGAAAATGCAGATCTTGCCAAATGCATAGACAGTATCAGGAGTACGATCAGTGGATATCAAGGTAAATAATATAGAACAGACCCTACAACCGGAGGCGATAAAGGCACCACAGGATACGGGAAGCGATGCCTTCAGGTTTGCACTCATGTCCAATATAGAAGAGACCGAGCTGCAGGAGAGGCTTACAAATCTCATGAGTGAGATCACGGCTGAGGGCGAGATCATATCCAAGCGCAAGAATATAAAGGACATGCGACGCTACAGGGCTCTGGTAAAGGACTTCATGAATGAGATACTGAACCGGTCCCATAAATTTTCGAGACAGAACTTTCTAGATAAGAAAGGCAGGCACAGAGTATATGGGATCATCAAACTGGTGGATCGGAATCTGGATGATCTTGCGGCCGAGCTCCTAAAGGATGAAAGCGACAATCTGTCGATACTGGCAAAGATCGGAGAGATCAGAGGTCTGCTGATAGACCTGCTTATGTAATGAAAAGCTTTGAGGATTTCAAAAAAGAGAGCCTGTTGACCGGATTCTTCGAGACAGCGATAAATAACGGCTCCTTAGGGCAGTCATACATTCTGGAGGGTGTAAGGGGCACGGACAAGGCAGGACTGGCACTTGCGGTGGCGGCGATCCTTTTATGCACGGACAGAAAGGGCTGCTCTCCGTGTGGCAGGTGTCATGCCTGCAGGATGATGGAAAGCGGCAATCATCCCGACTGTATCACGCTGGTGCATGAAAAACCGAAAGTCGTTTCCGTAAAGGAGATAAGGGAGCAGATCGTCGGAAATACGGATATCAGACCGTATTACGGCGGTCGGAAGATATATATCATACCGGATGCACAATATATGAACGTACAGGCGCAAAATGCCCTTCTTAAGACCATAGAGGAGCCACCGTCGTATGCCGTATATTTTATCCTTACAACGGATCAGGAGTTGCTGCTGCCTACGATACGCTCCAGATGTGTGACGCTTTCCTTTAGAGAAGAGCCGGTATATGAGCCGGAGGATGAAGAAACAGAGGCAGTATACAGACAGCTCGACGGCATCCTGATGCGGGAAGAGTCAGAGGATACCGGCCGGATATCTGAACTTGCAAAGGAGCTGGGCAAAGAGACACCGGAGCGTCTGATGGATATACTGGCATATATAGAGATGTCCTGCCATGATGCGCTGTTTATGAAATCCGGAGCGGATTTGACAGGGAAAGCCGCAACGGGATATATTGGAAAAATGTCGGAAATGACCTATGAAGGACTGGAAAAGATATTACAGTCCGTGATCAGGGCCAGACAGGACATACGGACAAATGTTACCGCAGAGACAGTGTTGTTTTCGTTATTACTGCAGATAAAGGATACAGTTTGAGGTAAGCTATGACAGATGTGATATGTGTTAGATTCAGAACGGCGGGAAAGATATATTATTTCACCCCGGGCGATCTGGAGATAAAAAGGGGCATGAACGTGATAGTCGAGACCGCGAGGGGCAAGGAATACGGTCGCGTGGTATCGGATATCAGACAGGTGGATGAGGAAAAGCTGAAAAGCCCTCTTAAGCCGGTCATACGTATAGCAACAGAGGAAGATGCCGATCAGGAGACGGTGAACCGGATACGTGAAAAGGATGCTTTCAATATCTGCAAGGATAAAATATCAGCGCACGGACTGGAGATGAAGCTGATAGATGCCGAATATACCTTTGACGGCAGTAAGCTGCTCTTCTACTTTACGGCAGACGGCAGAGTGGATTTCAGAGAGCTCGTAAAGGATCTGGCCAGCCAGTTCAAAACCCGGATAGAGCTCCGGCAGATAGGAGTGAGAGATGAGACCAAGATCATAGGCGGCATGGGCATATGCGGCAGAGAGCTGTGCTGTCATGCGTATCTTTCCGACTTTGCACCTGTCTCCATCAGGATGGCCAAGGAGCAGAACCTGTCTCTCAATCCCGCAAAGATATCAGGAGTATGCGGCAGACTGATGTGCTGTCTCAGAAACGAGGAGGAGACATACGAATACCTGAACCGCAAGCTGCCGGGTATAGGGGATTTTGTGACCTGCATTGACGGCACAAAGGGTGTGGTGGAGTCGGTAAACGTCCTCAGACAGAAGGTAAAGGTGATTGTGGATGAGGGCGATGAGAAGGAAATAAAAGAATATCCAGTAGAAGAGCTTTCTTTCAAACCCCGCAGACACAGCGGTCAGGGCAAGGACGGCAGGAAAAAGAGCCGCGAGGAGTCATCAGAGGAAAAGGAGCTCGAGGCATTGGAAACTCTGGAGGCAAAGGAAGGCTCCGGTTCAAAGCTTGATGAATAAGGATTCCTACCTGAGAGCAGGGGAGCGTCTGGACGATCTGCAAAGAAACGGTCTGTTTATAATACAGGATCCCAAGGGATTCTGCTTCGGAATGGACGCGGTTTTATTATCCGGATTTGCAGCAGAAAGAATGGGCTCCGGCAGGGACAGGCTGTTGGATCTGTGTACCGGAAACGGCATAATAGCCCTGTTACTTTCTGCCAAGACAGATGTATCGCATATCGTGGGTATGGAAATACAGCACGAAGTGGCCGAGAGGGCAGAACGCAGCGTGGAAATGAATGCTCTGGGAGCCAGAATAGATATTCTTACATGTGATATAAAAATGGCGGCGGATGCAGTATCGGCCGCCTCTTTTGATGCAGTAACGGTCAATCCGCCTTATTTCAAAAAGGGGCATGGGATCACCAATCCGAAAGATGCAAAGACCGTAGCCAGGCATGAGATAAGCTGTACTCTGGAGGATATACTGGAGACTGCCGCCTACGCACTTAAGGAGGGGGGCTCCTTCTACATGGTACATAAGCCTCAGAGACTGACGGATATAATCTGCGGGATGCGAAGGGCACGGCTGGAGCCTAAGGTATTAAAACCCGTATACCCACGTATTTCATCGGAACCGTCAATGATTCTTATAGAAGGCAGAAAGGGCGGAAATGCGGAGATACGCATGGAAAAACCGCTGATAATATACGGAGAAGACGGTAAATACACCGAGGAAATGTACACGATCTATGGATACTGAGGAAAACAGCAGGGGAAAACTGTATATCTGCCCTACACCGATAGGCAATCTGGGGGACATTACGGAAAGGACGCTGAATACCCTCAGGTCGGCAGATATAATAGCGGCTGAGGATACCAGAAATACCCTGCGTCTGTTAAACCATTTCGCGATAAAGAGCCACCTGACAAGCTATCATGAGTACAACAGATACGATAAGGCAGCGGAGCTGATAAAACAGCTTTTGGAGGGAAAGAATGTAGCCTGTGTGACCGATGCCGGTACACCGGGCATATCCGATCCCGGAGAAGTCCTTGTCGCGGAATGCATCGCATCGGGAATAGAGGTGGTTTCCCTGCCCGGAGCGACGGCCTTTGTCACGGCTCTGACAGTATCGGGGCTGCCCACAGGCAGATTTGTCTTTGAGGGCTTCCTGCCTAAAGACAAGAAGGAAAAACAGCGGATACTGGACGATCTGCGGGAGGAAACACGCACAATCATTCTCTATGAGGCTCCACACCGCCTAAAGGAGACGCTCGCGACGCTGGAGGGAGCATTAGGTGCAGACCGCAGGATAGCACTCTGCAGAGAGCTCACAAAGATCCATGAGGAAATACTGCGCTTTACCATAAAAGAAGCGGAGGCTCATTATGCCGACAAAGATCCAAAGGGGGAATACGTTCTGGTGATAGAAGGCAGATCAGCGGATGAGCTGATCCGGGAGAAGCGGAGAGTCTATGATGAAATATCCGTAAGAGAGCATTTTGAGAGATATATCAGCACCGGAATGGACAAAAAAGAAGCCATGAAAGCGGTTGCAGAGGACAGGGGGGTCACAAAAAGGGATATTTACAGAGAATTATTGTAAAATAATTAACAATTATGTAGCATTTTCCTTGACAAACAGGGCTTATGTGGGTATAAATGATGTTGTGGTAACAATCATGTGCCATAAGTTTTAATCTTTTTACATTTAGAGGAGGAGTTCATCAAATGAACAAGACAGAATTAGTTGCTGCAATTGCTAAGAAGGCAAACATCTCAAAGAAGGATGCAGAGAACGCACTTAAGGCTTTCACAGATACAGTTGGAGCACAGCTCAAGAAGGGCGACAAGATCCAGCTTGTAGGCTTCGGTACATTTGAGGTAGCTAAGAGAGCAGCTCGTGAGGGCAGGAATCCCCAGACTGGCGCAACAATGAAGATTGCTGCTTCAAAGGCACCTAAGTTCAAGCCCGGTAAGGCTCTTAAGGATCTTGTAAACAAGAAGTAATTCTTGTACTTGGTTTTTTGGATTCAGTCAAGCGTCTGTCCTTGGACAGACGCTTGTTTAGTAAGAAAAGATATGAGACTCGACAAATACTTAAAAGTATCCAGACTGATAAAGAGACGTACTGTGGCAAACGAGGCCTGCGACGCAGGACGGGTCACGGTAAACGGCAGGACGGCAAAGGCAGGAGCGGATATAAAGCCCGGAGATGAGATAGCCATCGCCTTCGGTGACAAGACCGTAAGGGTCAGAGTACTCTCTGTCGCCGAGACCGTAAGAAAAGAAGAAGCCCAGGGGATGTACGAATATATCTGAGAGACCGATATATTTCTTTGACAAACATATACTGTTGTGATACCCTGTTTACATAATTTTTAAATTGGGGGATTGGTTTTTGAAAGCAGGCAAAAGAAAAGCTGCAATGTACAGGACTATCCGGCACAACAGACCGGCTGTATTTGCCATATCCGTCATCGTAGGTCTGCTCATGGCCGTGATAGGCTTTGACAGCAAATCCCTCATGGAAAAGAACCGCGCATTGGAGCAGCGGCAGGAGGAGCTCACTGCACAGCTCAAATACGAGCAGGATCGCACAGAGGAGCTTGCCGAATTCGAGAAATATACCAAGACCAAGAAATACGCTGAAGAAATGGCAAAGAAAAAGCTCGGTCTGGTACACGATAATGAGATAATCTTCAAATCCTCAGATGGTAAATGAAACAAAGCAAAAGGTTAAAGAGTATTTACGGCTCGATCACATGATATGCGAAGGAGAGCATGTCTGTGTAGCTGTTTCGGGAGGCGCAGACAGTATGTGCCTTCTTTTTTTGATGAAGGAGCTGTCGGGGGAGACCGGCTTCACCGTTTCAGCTGTGCATGTGGAGCATGGCATCCGTGGCGAGGCATCGCTTTCGGACATGGAATATGTAAAGGAACAGTGTGATATACTCGATATCCCCCTGGATATATACCGGACAGATGCCGTATCGATAGCCGCCGGGACAGGCACTACCCTTGAAGAAGCCGCAAGAAACGAGCGGTATCGTATATTTGATGCGATAAAGGCCGACAAGATAGCACTGGCTCATCACATGAACGATCAGGCGGAGACAGTGCTGTTTAATCTTATCCGCGGTACGGGCATAAGAGGTCTCCGCGGAATAATGCCTGTAAGAGACAGATACATAAGACCGCTGCTCTGTCTGGACAGGCAGGAGATCGAGATCTTCTGCCGCACAAACGGGATATGCTACCGTCACGATGCCACAAATGACGATACCGGTCTGTCACGAAACCGGATCAGGCATAACGTGATCCCCGAGCTTGAGGCAATAAATGACAGTGCGATAGAGCATATATGTGACAGTGCGGCCGAGCTGTCAGAGGCAGAGACTCTTCTCGAAGCACTGACCGATGAGGCTGCTGAAGACTGTACAGACTATGACAGAGATATGGCAGTGATAGATATTGACAAGCTGGAGAGGCTCCACCCGGCTCTGGCTTCCCGTGTCATAAAAAAGGCACTGGTATGCGTGTCCGGCAGAGCGAAGGATATCGGCAGGAAGCATATAAATGCCGCTCTTTCGGTGGCACGGGGACAATCCGGCAGGCAAGCCGCACTTATTTACGGTATAAAGGTCAGAAAAGAATTCCGCAGACTATTGATAGCGGGTTCCGGGCGGTACGAACGGTCGGATACGGCGGTCGGAGATATGCCCCGGCTCAGCTTTGATATCCTGGAACGTGAGAGAGTATCCGATGAAGACATTCTTAACTGTAACGGCTACACGAAATACATAGATTATGCTAAAATCAAAGATACTGCAAATCTGGCAGTCCGGCACAGACAGCCGGGAGACAGGATATCCATACGTGGCGGCAGCAAAAAGCTCAAGGATCTGCTGATAGAGGAGCAGCTTCCCATAGAAAAAAGAGACAGCATATTTATTATCGCGCTTGATTCCGATATCGTGTGGATACCGGATCTCGGCAGACTGGGTGAACGATACAAGGTCACGGATGAAACAAATAATATTTTAAGAATGGAGATAAAATATGGCTGATAAACTATCTACCTTATTCAGGGAAGAAGAGGTAAACAAAAGGATCGCCGAGCTTGGAGCAGAGATAACAAAAGAATATGCCGGAAAGGAGCTGTTACTCATATGTATACTTAAGGGAGCGGCACCTTTTGCATGTGAGCTGGCAAAGAGGATAGATCTGCCGGTACAGCTGGAGTTCATGCGGTGCTCCAGCTACGGTAACGAGACCGAGAGCTCGGGAGTCGTAAAGATCTCGCTGGATCTGGAGCAGCCTATAAGGGATAAGCATGTCCTTGTGGTGGAGGATATCATAGACACGGGCAGGACCATGAATTATCTTCTGGAGATCTTAAAGCAGAGAGGACCTGCCACCATAAAGCTGTGTGCTCTCCTCGACAAGCCTGACAGGAGAGTCGTGGATGTGGATATAGATTATACCGGATTTGTGATCCCTGACGAATTTGTGGTCGGGTACGGTTTGGATTATGCTCAGAAATACAGGAATCTGCCATATATCGGTGTAGTAGAGCCGGAGGAATGATAAATTGAGATATTCTAACAAAAGCATAGGCATATATTTTATTATAGTCGCAGCGATCCTGCTGCTCATCTCTTTCATGTCAGGGACTATGACGGAAAAGGACAGCTACACATACAGTGCTTTTCAGAAGGATCTGACAGAAGACAACGTCAGTGATGTACGTCTTACGCCATATACGGAGACACCTACCGGAGAGATCACCGTTACCTTGAAAAACGGCGAGATCCACAGGCTGTTCGTGGCGGATATCACAGAGGCCGAAAAGGAAATGAAGCAGTCCTTCCCGGGTTTTTCAGAGAATGAAGTCGCAAGAGAAAGCTTTCTTATAGTATACGGTATACCCATACTCATATCCGTCGTGGTTATCATGATCATCTTTGCCATGACAAATTCACAGAACGCCGCGGCATCCGGCGGGGGCAGGATGATGAATTTCGGTAAAAGCCGTGCAAAGATGGTTGCTCCCGGTCAGACACAGATCACCTTTAAGGATGTGGCCGGTCTTGTGGAAGAAAAGGAGGATCTGGAGGAGATCGTCGATTTCCTTAAAAATCCTTCCAAATACACTGCTGTAGGAGCAAGGATACCGAAGGGTGTGATACTGGTGGGCCCTCCCGGAACCGGAAAAACCCTGCTTGCCAAGGCAGTGGCGGGTGAGGCCGGCGTGCCTTTCTTTTCAATATCAGGTTCTGACTTCGTAGAGATGTTTGTGGGTGTCGGTGCTTCAAGAGTGAGAGATCTTTTTGCGGAAGCAAAGAAAAACTCCCCCTGTATAGTGTTCATCGATGAGATTGATGCCGTGGCGAGGCGCAGAGGTACAGGTCTCGGCGGAGGACACGATGAGAGAGAACAGACGCTCAATCAGCTGCTGGTGGAAATGGATGGCTTTGGGGTAAATGAGGGCATCATAGTAATGGCGGCGACTAACAGGGTGGATATCCTTGATCCGGCCATTATGAGACCCGGACGTTTCGATCGCAAGGTGGGTGTAGGCTCCCCTGATGTCAGAGGCAGAGAGGATATATTAAAGGTTCATGCCAAAAACAAGCCGCTGGGTGATGATGTGGATCTTACCCAGATAGCACAGACCACAGCCGGGTTTACCGGAGCCGATCTTGAGAATCTCCTGAATGAAGCCGCCATCAGAACGGCCAAGAACGACAAGGCGTATATCACTCAGGAGGATATCAAGGCATCCTTTGTAAAGGTCGGTATCGGCAGCGAAAAAAGAAGTAAGATCATTTCAGACGAAGAGAAAAAGATCACGGCTTATCATGAAGCCGGACACGCGATACTCTTCCATGTACTTCCGGGTGTAGGACCCGTATACAGTATATCCATCATACCTACCGGCATGGGAGCAGCAGGCTATACCATGCCGCTTCCCGAAAAGGATGAAATGTTCCGCACCAGATCAAAAATGCTTAATCAGATCGTGGTTGATCTCGGCGGAAGGGTGGCTGAGGAAATGATATTCGGCAGCGATGATGTGACCACGGGTGCTTCTCAGGACTTCAAGCAGGCTACCAAGCTCGCCAGAAGGATGGTCACGACCTACGGAATGAGCGATAAGATCGGTGTGATGAGCTACAATGAGGATGATGACGAGGTCTTCATCGGTCGCGACCTTGCCCATGGCAGGAGTATGTCCGAGGAAACACTCAGAGAGATAGATCTGGAAGTAAAGCGCATCATAGATGAGTGTCACGAAAAGGCTCGAACGATCATAAATGAGCACAGGGATATCCTTGACCGCACAGCGGATCTGCTTTTGCAGAAGGAGAAGATAAATATGGAGGAGTTTAATGCTCTCTGGGAGGCGGACTGACAGCCTCTGCTATGCACCTTGCTACGCACAGCGGAACACATAAGAGGTATTTGCAAAGGAAACAGTATCTCCGTTTGTGATCTCCGCTGTTTCATTTACCTCTAAAAGCCTGCCGTTTAGCCCGGTACCGTTCAGGGAGTTCAGATCAGAGATAAAATATCTTCCGTCCTGCTCCTTCAGCATGGCATGTATCCGGCTGATCCCTTCATCGTTTATCACCTCATCGACCCTGTTCTTCATTTTACCTACAACAAACGGAAAATGATCCAGCATTATACGGCTGCCGCCTTCCTGCTCCAGTACCGGACAGGCGGGTTTATCCGCAAATGAAAACCTCGGTCCTCTCAGCAGAACTGTCCGTCCGTCATCCGGAAGACTGATTTTCTCTTTTGTATCATAAGGTTCAGATAAAGCAGACGGTCTGTCCGCAGGAGCATCATATGCTTTACTTACGGTTGAAAACCGGTAGCTGTCCGGATCAAACCCGGGCTCCGGGGCAACGGTATCCGTTGCGGGAAGAGCTGCTTCGGATCGTGTTTTATTATAAAAGCACATGACGGCTATCAGCATAATGGCAAAGACTATCGCGATCGCCACACCGAGTATCATATATTCGTCATCATTCAGCACGAAGGGGAACCACTCGGGATACAGGACCAGCAGCACATATGTCACGGAAAGGGCCGCTACAGTGCCCAATGCAGCATAAACTCTTTTCAGCTTTGGATGCCGGGGCTCAAATACAGCTCGCATCTCTTCTACTGTACTTTCCTCCATCCTTTTCAGGTCTATATCCGGGATATCATTTCCCGTTGGTATATCACTGCGGATCATCCGGTCCACCTCTGTCTTTTCAGGCTTTTCCGTCATATCCGTATTGGGTATCAGATACCCGTTTTCGACATATTCCAGATAACCGTATGCCAGCGCAGCTGCCTCCCGGTCGCCTCCGTCCACATGCTCCGTAAGAAAGACAGCCAGCTCATTTATGGAAAATGTACTGTCAGGTATTGCACCCGGCACATATATGAATTCGGGCTCCAGCGTATCGGGAGTGACCCATATGCATGAAGGGGCAAAAAGAACCTCTTCCGGAGACAGCATATAGCGCTCGAGCTCAGGAAAGAAAGCAGCCAGTGCTCTTAAAAACCCCGCTATCTCACGGTATGTCATAGCCCTGCATTCAAACAGGGCATCCAGTCTCACATTTCCCTGTATGTCATAATAATAGGATATCTCTCCGTCTACGCTCTGCGGCGTCATCCTTGCGAGATAAGGGATACGGTTCCTTATGATCATTTTCTCTCTGAAATCCGCGTTTCCTGTCTCGGCCTTTTCTATCACCAGATAGTTTTTCATGCCGCTCCTCTTAAATGTGATATTCATGGTTTTCCTCCGATACTGCTTTTTATCTGATTATATTTTCCGCCGCCCGGCAGCTCCTGATAAACTCTATGGCGTCTTTTTGTGCGGCTGTGGCAGTGCCCTCTACAGATATTCCCTCCGAGCCGTCTATCGGAAAAAAGAGGATGCTTTGAGGGATCTGCAATGTGCCGCTGTAAGATACTGTTACTTTTTTTCCGGATACCTTTACATCTGTTTTTACTTCATCGGTCGCCAGCAGAAGCCCCTCTATACTGTAAGCTGCAGCTTTTATGGCGGCTTTTTCCATGTCATCCGGGGAGGTTCGTACCAGACTGGCTTTCAGGGCTGCCTGATAAGCGCATGACGACATCACCGCGCGGTCATGCAGGAAAAAGGATATATAGATAAGAAATACAACGACTGTCATGATGAACGGGAAGATCAGTGCCGCTTCTACAGTATATGAGCCCTTTAATCCCCTCTTCATATATATGTCACCGCCCCGTGAAGCAAAAATCCTGCCAGAAGAAAAGGTATGAACGGTATTTCCTTATTCCTTGTGTATTTTCCCGTCATAAGGACTGCCACCGAAAAGGCGGCGGAGAGGATAAGTGCGTACAGACACGTAAAGCCTGCCGATCTGCCGCCCAGGTATATGCCGACTGCGAGAATCGCTGCTCCGTCACCCAGACCGAGCTTTCCGTCCGACACTACCGCTACGGCGATGAAAACTATACCGATAAGGACTCCCATAAATTCGTCTGTCATACTGGCAGGACGCAGAAGCAGATAGAGCAGAGCTCCTGCTGATATCCATATCGTAAGGAGTATTAAAGGCAGCTTCTTTGTTTTGATATCACAAATGGCTGC
>JAGBNR010000107.1 GCA_017634315.1 Lachnospiraceae bacterium | reverse complement strand
ATGAATGCCGCAAAGGAGAAGGGCCTCGTGGGACAGGAAGGCAAGGAATACGTCGTGCAGGACGGCGACGTGGTATTATTCAAATTCAACGTGTAGAATGCCCGGCTGAAAAACAGTGCAATGAGGAAGTCGGTTTGGTGTGCGCTGGTTATATATAAACAATAAACTATGAACGTAAATGATATTTCTTTTCCGAATCTGAATATCTACCTCCACGATGTACCGAAGGGCTTTTCTGTCTTCGGATTTTGGATAGCACTGTACGGAGTCATCATAGCCATAGGCATGATGCTGGGTGTCGCTTTAGCGGTATATGACAGAAGGAGTCGTGGTCTTTCTGATGAGCCCATATGGGATCTTGCATTGGTAGGCATACCCAGCGGCATAGTCGGAGCCAGAATATACTATGTCATTTTTGCGTGGCAGTTCTATAAGGATGATCCTGTCCAGATATTCAATCTAAGGCAGGGAGGGCTTGCCATATACGGTGGTGTGATAGGAGCCTTTATTGCGATACTCATATACAGCAGGGTGAAGAAGCAGGACATGCTGGAGCTCTGGGACTCTGTGGCACTGGGCTTTCTGATAGGACAGGCTCTCGGGAGATGGGGCAATTTCTTTAACAGAGAGGTGTTCGGAGGCTATACCGACAATATTTTTGCTATGAGGCTTCCCATAGATGCCGTCAGGGCAAGGGATATATCAGATGGACTTCAGGCGACGATAGAGGCCGGACAGGATTTCATTCAGGTGCACCCCACCTTTCTTTATGAATCGACGTGGAATCTTGCGTTGCTTTTGATACTGTTTATATACAGAAGGCACAAGGCATTTTCGGGAGAGATCTTCTTTCTTTACATCGCAGGCTATGGCATAGGGAGGTTTTGGATAGAGTCCATACGGACTGACCAGCTCTATATCACCGGGACAACAGTGCCGGTGTCTATGGTGCTTGCGGCATGTATGACGCTTGCGGGCGTGGGTCTTGACATATATATCAGGCATAAAAATTCCGAAAAAAGGCAAAAAGACGATCGTGCACAAGATATAGTGCCGTAGAAAGGAACACAATACCATATCTGCCAATTTGCACAACAGACATGCCAACCGAGGCATGTTTTTTTGTGCACTTTTTTAAAATTACACTTGCACGGGCGAAAAA
This sequence comes from Lachnospiraceae bacterium, assembly GCA_017634315.1. Lineage (GTDB taxonomy): Bacteria > Bacillota > Clostridia > Lachnospirales > Lachnospiraceae > NK4A144. The sequence goes on along the minus strand of JAGBNR010000107.1, from coordinate 41,771 downwards.
AATGCTATATTATCATTCTTGTGGAGAAAAGTGGTAGATTTTTCCACAAAAGTGGTTTTAAGTGGTGATTTTCGATATCGATGTTCATAGGTGAGTATAACCATTCAATTGACGCGAAGGGACGCCTTATCGTCCCCGCAAAATATCGTGATGAACTGGGAGAGCATTTCTTTGTCACAAAAGGGCTCGATGGCTGTCTGTTTGCCTACGATGAAAAGGATTTCAGTGCCCTGCAGGAGAAAGTGATGTCTCTCCCCCTCTCCAATAAAGCAAGCCGGGATATATCGAGATTCTTCCTTGGGTCGGCACAGGAGAGTGAATTTGATAAACAGGGAAGAATACTGCTGGCAGCACCGCTCAGGGAGCATGCGGGACTGGAAAAGGATGTTGTGCTTGTAGGTGTCGGCAACAGGATAGAGATATGGAGCAAGGAAAGATACGATGCCTCCGAGGAGGGCTTTGATGCCGATGATGTGGCACTGAAGCTGGAAGAGCTCGGACTGTCGTTATGACGGAGTTCGGACACATACCGGTACTGCCGGAAGAGACGATAGACTCGCTTGCGATAGTGCCGGATGGTGTATATATAGACGGTACTGCGGGCGGCGGAGGGCATTCACTGCTGATCGCGGAAAGGCTTTCGGAAAAGGGAAGGCTGATAGCCATAGACCAGGACGGAGAGGCCATAGAGGCGGCTAAAGAAAGACTAAGTGATTATCCTGACAGAGTCACTGTAGTCAGAAGTAATTACAGAAACGTAAAGCAGATCATGGATGATATGGGTATCCCGTCAGTGAACGGGATACTGCTTGATATAGGGGTATCGTCGCATCAGATAGATGAGGCGGAAAGAGGTTTTTCTTATATGCTTGACGGCCCTCTGGATATGAGGATGGATAAAAGAAATCCCTCGACTGCTGCCGGCATAGTAAACGGATATACCAGGGAAGAGCTGATACGGATAATAAAAGAGTACGGTGAAGAGAGGTTTGCGGTACGCATAGCCGATGCCATAGTAAGGGAACGGGATCGGGAAAGGATAGAAACGACCGGACGACTGGCAGAGATAATAAGGGGAGCGGTGCCGGGCAAGGCAAAGTATACGGGAGGCAATCCCGCGATGAGGACGTTTCAGGCACTCAGGATAGAGACCAACCGTGAGCTGGAGGTGCTTGGCGAGAGCCTCGATATGATGGTTGAAATGCTGAAGGACAGGGGAAGGCTTTCCGTGATAACCTTTCATTCGTTAGAGGACAGGATAGTAAAGGAGGCTTTCAGAAGATATGAGAAACCGTGTATCTGTCCGCCGGAGTTTCCGGTATGCGTATGCGGCAGGATACCGAAGGGGAGATGTGTAAACAGGAAGCCGGTTACAGCAGGAGAAAAGGAACTCAGGGAAAATCCGAGAGCACACAGCGCAAAGCTAAGGACTTTTGAAGTGATAAAGGAAGACACGAAGATATGAGAGAATACGCAGTAGAAGGAAATACCGTAAGGACCTATGAAAGAGAATACCGTCAGCCTTTTAACAGGGTGGCTTCCGAGAGTGAGCGTAAAAATCACGAAAGAGCCGCGCACATGAATCCCACATATGTAGCGTTCCTTCTTTTCATGGCAGGAGTGCTTTTTGTGGGCTGCACACTTTATATCAATCTGAGAAATGAGATCATCGAAAGACAGAAGTCCGTTGAGAAGCTTCAGAGTGAGGTCGCTGCCCTGAAGCTTGCGAACGACGAGGAATACGACAGGATCGTGGGAAGCGTGGATATGGAAGAGATAAAGAAGATAGCAATGAATGAGCTTCACATGAAGTATCCTGATTCGGGACAGGTCTCGACCATGCTCGGCGATGATGAGACCGACTATGTACGACAATACAAAGAAATACCGAAGAAATAGATGAGCAAGGAAAACAAACCGAAACAATTTACCTCCTCTATGCAAAAAAAGCTGGTGGTACTCTTTTTTGTGGTACTGCTGGCTTTTGCATATCTTATTATAAGGATCGCGGGAATAAACAGGGATAAGGGTGAAGCGTACAAGAAACAGGTGCTTGCACAGCAGTCATATGATTCGACCACGCTTCCCTTTAAGAGAGGATCGATAGAAGACAAGAACGGCACTGTGCTGGCTTATTCGGAAAAGGTCTACAACCTTATAGTGGATGCAAAGCTGATGAGCGTGGATGACGGTGTGCATATCGAGCCGACTCTTGAAGTGATGCAAAAGGCGTTTGCAGAGCTTGATATATCCGAGGTCAGAAGCTTTGTCACCTCCAACCCTTCTTCATCGTACAAAAAGTATCTGAAGCTGCTCGAGAGTAACAGGGTAGAGAACTACAATGCCATGATAGATCAGATCATCTCTGAAAACAGCATCAAAAGGGATGAGCTTAAGAAGGAGGGCAAGACAGAAGAGGCTAATGCCATAGCAGATCCCGCGAGGAACGGTGTATGGTTCGAGGAAGAGTATCGCAGGACATACCCGTACAATACTCTGGCCTGCGATGTGATAGGCTTCGTTCAGACCGGAAACGAGGGTCAGTACGGACTGGAGGAATATTACAATGATACATTAAACGGGACAAACGGGAGATCGTACGGATATCTCAATGCAGACGGTACTCTTACGCGTACAGTCAAGGAGGCTGAGGACGGGTATACCCTGATCACTTCGCTGGATACGAATATACAGGCTATTGCCGAAAAGCATATCAGGGAATTTGCCGAAGAAAACAGGAATGCATACAGGACCGGTCCGGCAGCGGACAATGTCGGAGTGATTATCATGAACCCGAACAGTGGGGAGATATATGCCATGGCAGGTTATCCGGTATTTAATCTGAACGACCCGCAGAACATGGAGGGTATAGATCTGGTGCAGTATGCGAATCTGCTGTCAAAGGACGATCTGGTGGATGCCCTGGGACTGCCAAAGCTTGATACTGTATCCGACGACAGTGTGTCTGAGAATAATATACCCGTCCTTTCCGTATCAGCGGATAAAGCAGAGCTTCTGGAGCTTGTCACAAACGAATCTCTGTCCAATAACGGAATAATAAAAAATGCGGTATGGAAGAATTTCTGTATATCGGATACTTTCGAGCCGGGATCTACGATGAAGCCGTTTACAGTGGCGGGTGCCATAGATGATGCGTCTATCACGGGAGGCGAGACATATGTATGCAACGGTGCCCTGGACATCGGAGAGCATACGATCCACTGCCACAACAGATTCGGTGACGGACCGCTCACGGTAGAGCAGGGGATAGCCAAATCCTGTAACGTAGTCCTGATGGATGTGGCTTTCGCGATGGGAAAAAATGAATGGCTCAGATATAACAGGAATTTTGGCTTCGGAAGCATTACAGGCATTGATCTGGCGGGAGAAGCAAGCGGCGCGGCAAATACTTTTAACGAGAAAATGGGACAGACTGATCTGGCGGTGGCGTCTTTCGGACAGGGCTTTAATGTATCGATGATGCAGATGGCAGCAGGCTTTTCGGCTCTTATTAACGGAGGAGACTACTATGCTCCGCATGTGGTGACGAGAGTTGTAAATAATGAGGGTGCTATAGTAAAGGAGTATGAGCCGAAGGTCGTCAAGCAGATAATCTCTGATGAGGTCTCCGATATGGTCAGGGGATTCTGCAATGCAGTCGTGATGAGTGAACCCGAAGAGTGTACCGGTTGGACAGCGAGACCTGCCGGATATACAATGGGCGGAAAGACAGGAACTGCCGAGAAGCTGCCGAGATCCGCACGGAACTACATAATATCCTTTGTTGGATATGTGCCCGCGGACGATCCCCAGGTACTGTGCTATGTGGTAATAGACCATCCCAATCATGCGGATCAGGGCAATTCCACAAGACTTGCCACATTTCTGTGCAGGGACATAATGACTGAGGTACTTCCTTATCTGAATATCTTTCCGACTCTGCAGCTTACGGAGAAAGAGAAGGAAGAGCTCACTGATGCACAGGCTTCATTCTATATAGGCTCGAATGCCGTATCACAGAATGTGGCCATGGTAAGTGTATCCGGAGACTCGGTATCGGATAATGCGGCTTCACAGGATACAGGTGCGGAGCAGAGTACGGATGGAAACGGGGGTGCAGAGTATACGCCTAATGTGATACAATATGACCCCGGTACAGGATATCCCTTAGATCCCAACACAGGGGAGATATTAGATCCTGTCACCTTGCAGCCTATAGATGAAAATGTAAGATCAGATCTGGAGTACTGATATGACCGAATATATTTTACCCTTGATAATAACGTTTATTCTCAGCGTTATCTGCGGAAGACTGATACTCCCGCTTTTGATAAAGCTTAAGGCCGGACAGACCGAGAGAGAAGACGGACCGGCTTCACACAAGGTAAAGAACGGCACTCCTACCATGGGAGGCTTTATATTTCTGATACCATGGATAATAGTTACTGCTTTTTATATCCCGACACACAGAAATGTTGTGCCGATCCTTATAGCAGGAGTCGGCTTTGCGGCGGTCGGCTTTGCAGATGACTATTTAAAGGTCGTAAAGAAAAGAAATCTTGGTCTCAGAGCATGGCAGAAGCTTCTGCTTCAGGTGTTGGTATCTGCAGCCGTGCTGACCTATATAAGTCTTTTCACCAATGCTTCTTTTGATATAAGGATACCTTACGGTTCCTTCTTTACAGTGGGAGGGGCTGCACTTATGATATCGCTCGGAGTATTTGCGATACCGGCGCAGATAGTGATCATGTGCGGTACCGTGAACGGATCAAACTTTACTGATGGTCTGGACGGACTTGCCGCATCTGTGACGGCGGTTATAGCACTGTTTATGGCAATCGCGTCATCTGTCACCAGTGCGGGTATAGCACCGGCGGCCATGTCATTTCTGGGCGGACTGCTTGGCTTTCTGGTTTATAATCATCATCCGGCAAAGGTATTTATGGGAGATACCGGATCTCTGTCGCTGGGGGGATTTGTAGCAGCGGGCTTTATCATGATGAATATGCCGCTTTATCTTATCATTGCTGCATTTATTTATTTTGCGGAGGTGCTTTCGGTAATAATACAGGTACTGTATTTTAAATCTACAGGTGGTAAAAGATTTTTCAGGATGGCTCCGATCCATCATCATTTCGAGCTCTCCGGATGGAGTGAGGTAAAGGTGGTTACGGTCTTTTCGATCGTGACCGTTATGCTGTGTGCACTGGCACTTACGGCTATCTGATATTCGGAGGATCGGCTTGAGTCATTCCAGAACTGCAGTCAGGTTAAAAAAAGAGCGGAGATACGGTATAGCGGACAGAAGTCTTATCTTCATAGTCCTATTTCTTATTGTGTTCGGACTCATAATGATATATTCCGCAAGTGCGTATTCCGCAGTGAGGAGCGGTCACAAGTCCAACTACTATCTGATGAGCCAGCTGAGAGCCACCCTTATAGGACTGGGTGTAATGGTGTTTTTTTCACGGCTTGATTATCATATCCTCATGAAGTTCGCGTGGATAGCATATTTTGCTTCGCTGATACTTGTAGCTCTGGTACTCACTCCTTTGGGGATGACGGTCAACGGCGCGAGGAGATGGCTCAATGTGGGACTGTCCCTGCAGCCGGCGGAGGTCGCCAAGCTTGGAATGATCATTTTTTTTGCAGCCTATGTATGCGGCAATCTGAGGCGTGTACAGCATTTGAAGGGCATAGTGAAGACCATAGGCTTCGCGGCGATCCCCGCTCTGATGGTATATGTGATCACTGACAATCTGAGCTCCGCCATAATCATATTTGCGATCATATACATAATGCTGTTTGTTGCAAGCCCCAACAGTGCGCCGTATATCATATTTGCCGGTGTTCTTTTCGGAATCGCGGCACTTATTGTATATGTGGTGGCGAGTAATATAGTGCCGGCTGAGCTATCGTACAGGCTGGGGCGCATAGAGGCATGGCTCAATCCTGAAGCCTATGCATCCGGCAAGGGGTTTCAGACGCTGCAGGCACTGTATTCCATCGGTTCAGGAGGAGTGCTGGGCAAGGGGCTGGGACAGAGTACGCAAAAGCTCGGCTTTGTGCCCGAGGCGCAAAATGATATGATCTTTTCCATCATATGTGAAGAACTCGGAATGTTTGGCGCGCTTGCCGTGATATTGCTATTTATCATGCTCATATATCATCTGCTGCTGATTGCGACGAATGCACCGGATCTTTTCGGCTCACTGCTCGTGACCGGCGTTATGACACACTTTGCGTTGCAGGTGCTTCTGAATATTGCCGTTGTCACCAATGCACTGCCGAACACAGGCATCACATTACCTTTTATTTCCTACGGAGGATCATCGTCAGTGTTCCTGCTGGCTGAGATAGGAATGGCTCTTTCCGTGTCCAGAAGTCTGAAGGTAAGCTGATATGAGAAGCAGGAAGGCGATCGCGGCAGTGGTCATCATAGCGGTACTGCTCATCGCATTTGTGATAGTATGGGAATACTTTGGTGTCGAAGAGGTCACGGTGACCGGAAACACCAGATACTCTTCCGAACAGATAGAGAATATGGTAATGACCGGACCGCTGGGGCACAATTCACTTTTTTTGTACCTCAAATACCACAGCAGATCCGTGAAGGATGTTCCTTTTATAGAACGAATGGATGTGACCATTGAATCTCCGACCTCAGTGGTCATCAATGTATATGAGAAGGCTATAGCGGGATATGTGAAGTATCTGGGCAGATATATGTACTTCGACAGGGAGGGCATCATAGTAGAGGCATCTCCCGAGGCGATAGCGGGCATACCGCTTGTGACAGGGCTTTCATTCGATGAATGCGTACTTTATGAACCGCTTCCCGTGGAGGACACATCGGTTTTTTCCACAATACTTGCGATCACACAGCTGTTTGAGAAATACAGCCTCTCGGCTGACCGGATTTATTTTGATGATGCCGGAGACATCACACTTTACTTCGGCAATGCGAGAGCGATAATCGGCACTATGGACAACATAGATGAAAAGATGATGAAGCTGACAAGCATCATACCTTCTGTCAGGACATTGTCGGGAGAACTGCATCTGGAGAACTATTCCGCGGATAAGGACGAGGGATATATCACTTTTGAAAAGGATTAAAATTTTTCCTTGCGTAAATTGACATAAGAAGTTATTATGATAGGTAGCCTTAAAAGGGGAGAATACTTTTTATTTGTTTTTGAGGAGGATCAGTCGTGTTTGAGATGAAGTCAGACGCAGCGGAGTATGCCTGCAAGATCATGGTCATAGGAGTAGGGGGTGCCGGTAATAATGCCCTTAACAGAATGGTCGATGTAGGTATAAGAGGAGTTGAGCTTATGGCGGTCAATACGGATCTTAAGGATCTGCGAAGCTGTAAGGCGCCTAACTACGTACAGATAGGACAGAAGCTTACAAAGGGGCTCGGAGCCGGAGCTGACCCCGAAAGAGGGGAGAAAGCAGCCGAGGAGAGTATAGATGAGATAAAGAGCCGTATCGAGGGCTATGATATGGTGTTCATTACATGCGGTATGGGCGGAGGCACAGGTACCGGAGCGGCTCCCGTTATTGCAAGAGCAGCAAAGGAAATGGGCATCCTGACTACCGCTATAGTTACAAAGCCCTTCTCCTTTGAGTCAAGAGGAAGGATGAAAAAGGCTGAGGCAGGTATAGAGAGACTTGCGGCAAGTGTAGATACATATACGGTCATTCCGAACGATAAGCTGAGGGCACTCGACCCCAAGCTCCCGTTTGAGGAGTCTTTCAAAAAAGCAGACGAGGTACTGCAGCAGTCAGTGCAGGGCATCACGGATCTGATCACCGGCGAGGCTCTCATGAACGTAGACTTCGCGGATGTACGTACCACGATGCACGATAAGGGTGTGGCTCATATCGGTATGGGCAGCGGCAAGGGTGAGAGCCGTGCCATGGATGCGGTCAAGAAGGCTGTGGAGAACCCCCTGCTCGACACAAAGATCGACGGAGCAAAGAATCTTATATACAATATCACGGGTACGGTCACAAACGAGGATGTATACTCCATATCCGATTATCTCAACAATCTTATAGATGATGAGGCGGAGGTCATATTCGGTACCGATAACAGCGGAGATCCCGGAGACGATACGATATCTGTCACGGTCATCGCTACCGGACTGCTCGATGCGGCAGCACAGCAGCCTCAGGAAAAGCCTAAGGCACCCAATCTGTTTGCTACAAATATGGTGACTCCGGGTCTGAATTTCGGAGGCAATATACGGCCTGTTGCGCCACAGACGGATAATGTGCAGGTCCTCGGGACCGGCGGTACGGCAAGCCTCGGAGCTTCCGGTACATCGACAGGCACGCCTGCCGGAGGTACACCGACTCCCAGAGTGAATATTCCCATTCAGGGTGAGCCCGTGACGCTGGGCAGAGTAGAGCCTAAGAGCATAAACATACCGGATTTCCTGAAAAGACACTGATATTTTTAACTAAGAAAGGAAAGATATTATGAGATGTCCTTTTTGCGGCCATGAGAATATCAGAGTCATCGACTCCAGGCCGGCAGAAGAAAACAATTCCATAAGGCGCAGAAGAGTCTGCGATGAATGCGGAAAGAGATTTACGACATATGAGAAGGTGGAGACCATACCACTCATAGTCATAAAGAAAGACAACAACAGAGAGACTTATGACAGAGAGAAGATCGAGCGCGGTATACTGCGTGCATGTCATAAGAGACCGATCTCTGCCGAGGCAATAAATGAAGTGGTCGATGACGTAGAGAAGGAGATATATGAGCTCGAAGAGAGGGAGATCATGAGCTCGGTCATAGGAGAGCTTATCATGAACAAGCTCAAGGATCTTGATCCTGTGGCATATGTCAGGTTCGCATCGGTATACAGAGAGTTTAAGGATGTGAACACCTTCATGGATGAGCTCAAAAAGGTACTTGATAAGAATTGATAAAAAGATGCCCTGCGAAATGCAGGGCATCTTGCATAGAGGGATACGGGGATAATATGCGTATATTTCCTGATGCGATGAGCGGAAGTACATATGATATAGACTATTCATATCTGTATGAAAGGGGCTATCGCGGTATAATATATGACATAGACAACACGCTGGTGGAGCATAATGCACCTGCAGACGGAAGGGCCGCAGAGCTTACGGACAGGCTTCGTACTATGGGGTTTAAGGTGTGTGTAGTCTCAAACAACAGGGAGCCAAGAGTCCGCAGATTTGCCGAGGAGGTGGGATGTACCTACGTCTTCAAAGCAGGTAAGCCCCTGAAAAAGGGATATGATACTGCGATGAAGAGCATGGGAACGGACTGCCGCGATACCATTGCCGTCGGCGATCAGCTTTTTACCGACATATGGGGTGCTAATAACGCCGGAATACGTAGTATAATGGTGAAAAGGATAGCATTTCATGAAGAAATACAGATACATCTGAAACGGATACCGGAAACGGTCATTGTAGGTTTATACAGGCTTACACACGGTAAGACTGGAGTAAAGGAGCTTTTATGAGAGAAATATACGGTACTACCAGGATACTCGGACTTTTGGGGGATCCGGTAGAGCATACGGGGAGTCCCGCAATACATAATTTTATAGCCGAACGCATGGGGGATGATATCATTTATGTGCCTTTTCATGTAAAGTCAAAGCATCTGGAGGAGGCTGTGTCGGGAGCATACGCTCTTAATATACTGGGGCTTAATGTCACGGTACCGCACAAGGTAGAGGTGATGCAGCATGTGACGGAGCTGGATGATGCGGCTCTTGACATAGGAGCGGTAAATACCCTGGTACGTGTGCGCGGAGGCTTCAAAGGCTACAATACGGATTTCTCGGGCTTCATGCGTGAACTGGACAGCGTGGATATACAGGTAAACGGCAGAGATATAATCGTGCTGGGGGCAGGCGGAGCTGCAAAGGCCGTGATGTATGCTCTGAATAAACTCGGAGCAAGGGATATCTATATCCTGAACAGAAATGTCGAAAAAGCAGAAGTAAACTTCGGAAGTCTGAAAAACGTGAAGGTACTCGGCTTCTCTTCATGGAAGGAGATCCCGAAAGGAAAGTATATAGGTATACAGTGTACTTCGGTAGGACTTGCCCCGAACGAGGAGGAGTGCGTGATAAGCGATGACGGGTTCTTCGATCTTATCGATGAAGCCGTGGATCTGATCTATAAGCCCAGGGAGACAGCCTTTATGAAACGGGTAAAAGGACACGGCGGCAGGGCATACAACGGGCTCAGGATGCTGATGTATCAGGCTGTTTCATCTTATGAGTTCTTTACCGGAAGAGAGGTTCCGGAGGAGATCGTGGAGGAGCTTTACCGTGAGCTTGATACTTGAGGGCTTCATGGGATGCGGCAAGTCTGCGGTGGGCAGAGAGCTGGCTCTGCGACTGGGCACAGGTTTTATAGATACGGATACTGAGATCGAAAGGAAGCAGGGGCAGAGCATCCGGCATATATTCGATACTGCGGGAGAGGAGGCCTTCAGGCAGATGGAGACAGCGGAGCTCTACGGTCTGATGCTTGACGATACGGATGCAGTGATCTCGCTCGGCGGAGGCACACCTATGAGAGCTGCCAATCTCCCGGTCATTAAGAGGCTCGGCAGGACGATATACTTAAAAGCACCGGCTGATGTACTGAATGAGAGATTGAAAAGCGGTACAGACGGAAGGCCGATGCTTTCAGGATATGATCTTGAGCAGAGAGTCACAGAGCTTCTAAGATCAAGGGAGGGCAGATATCTTGATATAGCGGATGCCGTAGTTGAGATACGTGATGAGGATGTCGGCAGTGTATGTGAAAAAGTCATGAAGGCTTATGAGGGCTTAAAATGAAAATTTTGGTGTTAAACGGACCTAACCTTAACTTTCTGGGAATAAGAGACAGGGCTATATACGGTACGGATAGCTATGAGCATCTGGTGGCAATGATAATGGATAAGGCCGGGGCAGATGGTATAGAGGCGGAGTGCTTTCAGAGCAATCATGAGGGTGATCTGATCGACCGCATACAGGCGGCCTACAGTGACGGCACGGATGGTATAGTGATAAATCCCGGAGCACTCACACATTACTCATATGCGCTTTATGACGCTCTCGGATCATACGATACCATTCCCATGGTAGAGGTGCATATATCGGATATCAATTCAAGAGATGAGTTTCGGAAAAAGTCGGTAACGGCTCCGGCCTGCGATAAGCAGATAGTCGGACACGGTCTTAACGGTTATCTCGAGGCAATGGATTACATCAGGGAAAGCTATAGTTAGTCCTTGTTTTTTTTCTATAGTTATGTTAATTTGTAATGTTAAGTTAGTCTAAACTAATAAAACGGGAGAAAAATAGTATGAAAAAAAGCAAAGTGATATTTACATCAGCTGCCGTTGCTGCCGTGATCGCAGGTACGGGTCTGCTTACGGCATTTGCGGCGGGCGGAGGCAGGCAGCATGAGGTATCCTTTGTGACAAAGGGTAGTATAGCCGGAAGTGTAAAAGAGAGCGGAAACATAGACGGTGATGAGGAGTATGTGTATTTCGCCAGAGTGAGTGCTCCGGTCGAAACTCTGAATATCAAGGTGGGAGATACAGTCAGAGCCGGATCACTGCTGCTGTCTTATGACACCTCCGACTATGAGCGCAGCGTGAGTGAAGCAACCATCACAAGAGAGCAGAGCGAGGAGGACGTAAAGGGGAAGATAAGCAAGAGTAATGAGTATTCCGCAAAGTACAATAAAGCGGCATCGGATGATAACGCTTATGCGGTGCTGTACGCATGGCAGAGAGAGTCGTCGGACAGTCAGGATGAATCTCAATACAGTGAGAGCTGGAATATACAGTGTGAGAACGACAGCCTGCAAAGGCAGATAGCCGAAAAAAAGGAAAAGATAGCCGAAAAGGAAGAGGAATATGCAAAGCTGAGTGCCGCTGATAAGGCCGGAGATAAGGGCAAAAGCATAGATGAAAAGATAGCCGGGCTTAATGAGGATATCGCAGGGCTTAACAGAGGAATCGCGGGACTACCTCCTGCGGAGATGACACCGGAGGAATATGCCAGATTCAACGACACCTCCAATCTGCTTGAGGATATAAACAGAAACTGGACTCAGGCTAAAACAGAGAAAAGAGCGTATGAAGAAGGGATACTGAACAGCGATCAGAAGGAGGCACTTGAGAAGCAGACGGAGCTGGCAAAAAGCAGGGAGGATGCGGCAAGGGTAGAGCTTGACAAGGCATCTGCCGGAGTCAGAGCCGATGTCTCGGGGGTCGTTACTGAATGCAATGTAAAGGAAGGGAGCATAGTTACCAAAGGCACTCCCCTGGTCAAGCTGATCGGAAGCGATGATCTGAAGGTGACGGTAATGATATCAAAGTATGATATAGGGAGCATAAAGACCGGACAGAGAGCCGAGATCGATATTTCAGGCAAAAAATATACAGGTACAGTATCAAGGATAAATCATGTGGCGACATCCGAGGATTCGGACAAGAACAAGGTCGCAGTCGATGTAGGGATAGAGGATGCGGACGATGAGCTTATCCTGGGACTCGAGGCAGATGTCACGATATACACAGATGAAAGAGACGGAGTGATGCTTATACCGTACGGCGGTTTTTATTCCGATGATGAGGGTGATTACTGTTATGTGATCGAGGAAGGCGTGATAGCCAAGAAATACTTTACAGCCGGGATCAAGACCTCTGAGTATGTAGAGGTAAAAGACGGGCTTAAGGAGGGCGATGTGATCATTACCGATGCCGTCACCGATGAGCAGATAGGAGATAAAGCATCCTATGCCGTTCATTGAGTTTAAGGATGTCGAAAGAAAATACATGCTCGGGGAGAACGCATTTTATGCGTTAAAGGACGTGAACCTCGAGATATATGAGGGCGAGATGGTGGTGATACTCGGACCGTCCGGAGCAGGCAAATCCACCCTGCTCAATCTGCTGGGAGGTATGGACTCTCCCACCGGCGGGGAGATCCTGTTCAACGGTCACGATATCGCCGGCTTTAAGGACGATGAGCTCACCACCTACAGGGCATGGAATGTCGGGGTGGTGTTTCAGTTTTACAATCTGATCCCTACACTTACAGCATATGAAAATGTGGCATTGATGCGTGATGTCAGAAACAATGTAAAGAAGGGGAGCATATGGGAGCAGGAATCCGGCGGAGCAGAGGTACTCGATCCGGCTCAGATGCTGGCTTCTGTAGGTCTTTCGGAGCATATGCACCAGTTTCCGTCACAGATGTCGGGAGGTGAGCAGCAGAGGACCTCTATAGCAAGGGCACTGGCCAAGAATCCGCGCCTGCTGCTCTGCGATGAGCCTACCGGAGCACTGGATACCGGTACAGGTAAAGAGGTGCTGAAGCTCTTGCAGAAGGAAAGCCGTGAAGAAGGGCATACAGTGGTGATGGTCACACACAACAGCTTTTTCGCAGATATAGCGGATCGTGTGATAAGAGTCAAAAACGGTACGGTACAGTCGGTTGAGACGAACGGTACTCCAAAAGATGCCGAAGAGGTGAACTGGTAATGCTTATCCGCAAGATGTGGCGTGATCTGCTGAAGAGTAAGGTACAGTTCCTCTCGATCTTTCTGATGTCGCTGCTCGGTATGTATGTATTTGTGGGACTCGACTCCGAAGCCAACGGCATGAGGGTCTATGAGGAGAGCTACTACGAGCAGAACGGTCTGGCCGACATATGGGTGCAGGGCAAAGCATTTACGGATGATGACCTGAGGAAGATACAGGGTATATCCGGGGTGATAAAAGCCGAAAAAAGACTGAATATTGATGGTAAGGCTCTGATGCCCGGAGACAGGGAGCTCAATATGCAGATGAATTTCATCGATGCATCGGAGATATCACGTATGCTCATAGTGGATGGTGAGCCTTATACTCCGGGTGAGAGCGGTGTGTGGCTCGACTTTATATTCTGCAGGGAGCAGAAGCTCGGGATAGGAGACTCCATAAAGCTCAAGGCTGACGGCAAAGAGTTTGACGAGATCATAAAGGGTACGTTTTATCACCCGGAATACGTTTATTTCCTGCCTGATGCCGCGGCCGTGATGCCTGCTTACGGAGAGTACGGAGCATGTTTTATAGATTCCTCCGAATATCCCGTGAGGGATGAGCTTTACTACAATCTTATCACAGCCGATCTTGAGGGTGTGGACAATACAGGCGGTCTGTCGGATGAGGAAAAGGGTATCTGTCAGAAAGCCGGAGAGATGATAAGCGATGTCCTTAATTCTGAAGAGATCGTGACTACGAATAAGAATGAGAATCTGAGCTATCAGACCTTTCATGCGGAGATAGAGCAGCATGCCTCGATGACATATCTCTTCCCGATAGTATTCCTGCTTATCGCTATACTCGGCATCATAACCACCATGACGAGGATGACTTCGAGACAGCGCGTGCAGATCGGTACACTTAAAGCACTGGGACTCTCCAAAAGGACCATTACCATACATTATGCGTCGTACAGCTTTTTCCTGAGTCTGATGGGCAGTATAGTGGGTGCGCTGCTGGGCTACTGCACCATAGCAGAGCTCATTATAGGAATGGAGGCGGATGCATATCTTGTACCGGATATGTCAAAGGCATTTTCTGTCCGTGCCTTCGGCGGCATAGCGGTATCGGTAGCTGTGTCCACACTGGTGAGCTTTATGTCGTGCAGAAAGCAGCTTGCCCCTGCTCCGGCGGAAACACTGCGTCCCGCTTCACCTAAAAATCTCAAGCATTCCGCGATCGAAAAGAGCAGACTGTGGCTTAAGCTTGACTTTGCCACGCAATGGAATATCAGGGATATCATGAGAAACAAGGTGAGGTCGGCCATGGGTGTGGTCGGTGTACTGGGATGCTCGATGCTTCTCTTCGGGGCATTTGCCTGTCTTGATACGATGAATTTCATCACCTCATGGATGTACGGAGAGCTCAATACCTCCAGATATCAGATCATTATGAAGCAGGGTACCCCTTATACGGTCACTGAGGAATATGCAAAAAAGTACAGCGGACAGATGATCGAAAATGCCGGTGTGGAGTTTGAAGTGAACGGTGTGAAGAAATCAGGGACGCTTACAGTCTATGATGTAGGTAACTATCTGCATTTTGAAGATAAGAACCTGAAGGAGATGAGCATGGACGGCAAGGGTATTGCCATGACCTATAAAATGTCACGGACTCTGGGGCTTGCTCAGGGTGATATGTTCAGATGGCATATGGTCGGAGATGACAAATGGCATGTGAATCGTATTTCTGCCATATACAGACATCCTACGTCTCAGGGGATCGCCATGAGCAGGGATATGTTTGAAGGGCTTGAATTTACTTTTATTCCCGATACCGTATACACAAATAAGGATGCCAGGACTGATCTTGACGGCGATGACAATATCATCGGTGTGCAGAATAAGGATGAGATGATGGATGCCTTCGACTCGATGAAGGAGATGATGTATACGATGGTGTATATCCTTGTAATGGCGGCTGTTGTGCTCGGGATAGTAGTACTGTACAACCTCGGGGTGCTTTCACTTGTGGAGAAGAACAGGGAGATGGCGACTCTGAAGGTGCTCGGCTTTACTACGCGAAAGATACGAGGGATATTGCAGATGCAGAATATCTGGCTGACGGCTTTGGGAATACTGCTGGGTATACCCGCCGGCATGGGGCTGGTGAGCGCACTTTTCGCGTCCATGCCCGAGTCAATGGATTATATAGCCACATATTCCGTGCCCTCCGTGATGTATACCGTGGCGGGCACATTCACGCTCTCCATAGCCGTAAACCGGCTTTTGTCGGGGAAGGTAAAGACGGTGGATATGGTGGATGCGCTTAAAGGGCAGGAATAGCATTTGGGTATTGCGTTTCATGCCTGCTATAGTTTATAATGTTCAAGCATTTTATTGTCTCATTTAAGGAGGAATATATCAGATGATATCGGCTGGTGATTTTAAAAATGGTGTTACCCTGGAAATAGATGGTACCGTTTACCAGATCGTTGAGTTTCAGCACGTTAAGCCCGGAAAGGGTGCGGCGTTTGTCAGGACCAAGCTCAAGGATGTGATAAATTCGGGTGTTGTCGAGAAGACCTTCCGTCCCACGGAAAAGTTTCCCACGGCTCACATCGACAGAAAGGATATGCAGTATCTGTACAGTGACGGGGATGTATATAATTTCATGGATCCCGAGTCATATGAGCAGATCGGCATAAGTCAGGATATAGTCGGGGATGCCATGAAGTTTGTCAAAGAGAATGACAGCTGCAAGGTATGCTCATATAACGGCAGTGTATTCTCCGTAGAGCCTCCGCTTTTCGTGGAGCTCGAGGTGACGGAGACAGAGCCCGGATTAAAGGGCGATACGGCTACGGGTGCTTCAAAGCCCGCTACCGTTGAGACAGGTGCTCAGGTCATGGTACCGCTTTTCGTCAATATCGGCGACAAGCTCAAGATAGACACACGTACCGGAGAGTATCTCTCAAGAGTCTGATCATTCGGTTATCACAGCGGGATCCTTTCCCGATCCCGCTTATCTTTCTTTTTCAGGCATTCATTTTTATCTGATCGGGTATTGCCGTACGGCATTTCTGTTGTGATGCGTTCGCATCTTTTACTATCCGGAGGTTAATAATGAAATATGATGAATTTACAGAGCTTGTAAAAAACAGGCTTGCCAATGTATGCGGCCCCGAATTTTCGGTAGGAGTATATGAGGCATTAAAGAACAATTCGGTGACGCACAAGGGCTTATGCATAAGAGAGCAGGGGAGCAATATATCTCCTACGATCTATATGGATGAGTTTTACACGGATTACTGTGACGGCAGGGATATGGAGGATATCGTAAATGATATTTTGAGGATATACTCTGAAAACAGGCTCTGTCCCGATTTTGAGACGGAGCGGTTCAATGATCCGGAGTGGGTGAGGGAAAGGCTTTTTTACAAACTGATAAATGCAAGACAGAATATCGGTCTGCTGCAGCAGGTGCCGAGTCATCCCGTCATGGATCTCGCAATGGTATACGGGGTATATATGGGGGAATACAGGGGAGCGTTTTCGTCGGTGCTCATCAGGAACGAGCACATGGATATGTGGGGCATGAGTGAGAAGGAAATAAGGGAAAGAGCCCTTGAGAACACTCCGAAGCTGATGCCTGCGGAGATATGTACTATGGGAGAGATGCTGTCCGCATCGTCAATAGAGCTCGAGATCCCGGAGGAAGCGATACCTATGTACGTGATGACAAACCGTATGAGGCTTAATGGCGCGGCAACGATGCTGTACGAGGATATGCTTCCCGATTTCGCCCGCAGCATCGGTACGGATATCTATATCATACCATCCTCCGTGCATGAGCTGATCCTGCTGCCGGATGACGGACGGGGGGATCCGCAGACGTTTAAGGATATGATAAGGGAGGTAAATGATACTCAGGTGGACAGAGAAGAGATACTGTCCTATTCGCTTTACAGATACAGTATAGACAGCGGAAAGATCGAGATGGCTGCGGCTGAAAGCGGCAGGGCTTTTACGGCTGATATAGGCTCCGCACCGAAAAAGGTTGCAAGTGCATGACAAATCGTGATAATATTATTGCCGTATGTGGGGAGAGACCGTCTCTCCCCATTATAATCTGCATGTAAGGGTCTGCGGGCACCGACGACCGACGATAACGCAGCGCACGCGCAATCAGACAAGCGAATGCACCAGTTAATCAGTTAATCGGTGCACTGGATGCTGGGAGACGTGCAAATGCGTTCATAGCTCAGCTGGATAGAGCACAGGCCTCCGACGCCTGGTGTCGAGGGTTCGAATCCCTTTGAACGCATTATGGAGGAACAGTTATGAAAAATAAAAGAGGATTTGATATCAGAGATATACTTATGCAGCATTATCAGTATATCATAGTGGGCGTTCTGTTTGTGATACTCGTGATCGTGCTTGCCGTTTTTTCGGCAAAGCACAAGGACGGTAAGAAGAGCGCATCGGAGAATGCCACGGAGCAGGCTACGGTACCGGTATATGACGAGTCGGCGGAGATACCCCTGCCCAATGAGGAGCTTAAGGTAGATGCTTATCCCGAGGTCAATGCACTGGTAAGCTCGTATTTCACTGCCATGGCTACCGGAGATGTGGCTACACTTTCCACGATATGCAGCTCACTTGACGATGCCGCCAAGATAAGGATACAGGAAAAGGCAAACTACACCGAGAGCTATGATGACCTCAAGTGCTACACCAAGCCGGGACCTATACCCAATTCTTATATAGTGTTTGCATATTATCAGATCAAATATATAAACATAGATACCAAGGCGCCGGGTCTTTCTTCGCTTTATGTGTGTACCGATGACACCACGGGCAATCTCTATGTATACAGCGGAGATCTCGCAGAGAACGTTGCGAATTATATAAAGGGTGTAGCTGCTCAGGATGATGTGGTCGCTCTCTTAAGTCAGGTCGATACCGAGTACAACAATGCCATAGAGTCTGACAAGACACTGAAGGCGTTTATGGATGCGCTTCCCGCAAGGCTTGATGAGGCTGTTGCAGCGCGTATCTCAAGCGGTCAGACAGTGGATGATACGGCAGTTTCGGTAAACGAGGCAGAGGAGGTCACTGTACGTCTTACAGACAATGTGCGTATCAGATCGTCGGCCGATACGAGCAGCGACAGCAATATCATCACCAAGGGCTCTACGGGAGATACCTATACTAAGATCGGTGAAGAGGGTGAGTTTACCAAGATACGATATAAGGATACCGAAGCATATGTAAGCACTCAGTATGTAGAGGTAGTTGATACACCGGCGGGAGACGCAGCCGGAGCGGATGCATCTGCAGCAGCCGGAGGCCAGACCGATGGTGGAGCCTCGGCAGGCGGCTCCATCACTGTAAATGACAGTGGAGTACGTGTCAGATCATCGGCTGATACAAGCACTGACAGCAATATCTTGGGTAAGGCAGGAAACGGAGATACCTTTACACTCAAGGGTGAGGCTGACGGATGGTATCAGATCGACTACAAGGGTCAGACAGGATATATCAAAGCGGAGTTTGCATCTAAGAACTAAAAGGCTCTTGCAATCTGCTTTGGCTTGATGTATTATCTTTCGTGACAAAGGCGTCAACGAAAAGAGGTCGTTTACCTCTTTTCCTTGACGCTTTATTTTATTTATCAAATATTTTTATTTAGGAGGAAAAGCAATGTCATATGTAGATGAGGTCTATGACTATGTCGTAGAAAAGAATCCGTCCCAGCCCGAGTTTCATCAGGCGGTAAAGGAGGTGCTTGAGTCACTCCGTACCGTTATCGAAAAGGATGAGGCAAAATATCGCAAGGAAGCACTGCTCGAGAGGCTGGTGACTCCCGAGAGGCAGATACTCTTCAGAGTACCCTGGGTAGATGACAATGGACAGGTACAGGTAAATAACGGATTCAGGATACAGTTCAACTCTGCTATCGGTCCCTATAAGGGTGGACTCCGTTTTCATCCCTCGGTCAATCTCGGTATCATAAAGTTCCTTGGGTTTGAGCAGATATTTAAGAACAGTCTGACGGGACTCCCTATCGGCGGAGGCAAGGGTGGCTGTGATTTCGATCCCAAGGGCAAGTCGGACAATGAGATCATGAGATTCTGCCAGAGCTTTATGACTGAGCTTTACAGGCATATAGGTGCAGATACTGATGTGCCTGCCGGAGATATCGGCGTAGGCGGAAGAGAGATCGGCTTCCTCTACGGGCAGTATAAGAGGATAAGAAACGTATACGAGGGTGTGCTTACGGGTAAGGGTCTTACATACGGAGGCTCGCTCGCGCGGACAGAGGCGACAGGCTACGGACTCGTCTACATCACCGAGGAGCTATTAAAGGATCACGGCACGGATCTCAAAGGCAAGACAGTAGTGGTATCAGGTGCCGGCAATGTGGCTATCTATGCCATACAGAAGGCTGAGCAGCTCGGAGCCAAGGTGGTATCCTGCTCTGACTCCACAGGCTGGATATATGATCCCGAGGGTATAGATGTGGCACTCCTTAAGGAAGTAAAAGAAGTAAAGAGAGCAAGACTTACAGAGTATGCTGCAGCCCGCTCATCGGCCGAGTATCATGAGAAGAAGAACGGTGAGCACGGCGTATGGAACATCAAGTGTGATGTGGCTCTTCCCTGCGCTACTCAGAACGAGCTGGATCTTGACGATGCAAAGGCTCTTGTGGCAAACGGGGTACAGGCTGTATGCGAGGGCGCAAATATGCCCACCACGATCGAGGCTACAAAGTACTTCCAGGACAACAAGGTGCTCTTCATCTGCGGTAAGGCATCCAATGCCGGCGGTGTGGCAACATCAGCACTTGAGATGAGCCAGAACTCGGAGAGGCTCTCATGGACCTTTGAAGAGGTGGACAGCAAGCTGCAGGGTATCATGGCAAACATCTACAAGAGCATATCCGCGGCAGCAAAGGAGTACGGACTCGACGGTGACTATGTAGCCGGTGCGAATATCGCAGGCTTCAAGAAGGTCGCTACGGCTATGGAGGCTCAGGGTATAGTCTGAGCAGGACATAAACGGAATAAGGTAAGCTGAAAGGGATCTGTCACATATGTGACAGATCCTTTTTTTAACAAATACTTGTAGTTGTCTCGCAGGATCACATCAATATGTGGTATTATAATATTCAAAACTGCTCCTCGAGCTTAGTCGATAGGAGCGGGCATGAATATACATGTATCGGTTATGAGGAAGATTTAAAACATGCTTACGGTAAAGCTATATGATGAAAAGCCATATGACAGGGAGTTTACGGCTGAGGTCAGGGCTGTCGGCCCGATGGAGGGGAACAGATGCAGGATAGAGCTGGATCGCACTCTTTTCTTCCCGGAGGAGGGAGGACAGACCTCGGATATCGGTTATATAAACGGCATACGTGTAGCACATGTTTCGATTGAGGACGGAGTGATATGGCATGAAACGGACGGCTCCGCGGATATAAAAACAGGTGAGGAGGTGAAGGGCAGTATCGACTGGGATCACAGATTCTCAAATATGCAGAACCATACGGGTGAGCATATACTGTCGGGACTGCTGCACAGAGACTGGGGTTCGGAAAATGTAGGGTTTCACCTGTCGGACAATATCGTGACTCTGGATACCTCCAAGACACTGGATGAAGCAGATATAGATGAGCTTGAAAGAAAAGCGAACGAAGCCGTATACATGGATATACCCGTGCAGTGCAGATATTTCAGTCCTGAAGAAGCTGCGGGGATAGAGTACAGGAGCAAGAAGGAGTTTGATGAGGATATACGCATAGTGACCATACCCGGGGTAGATGTGTGTGCCTGCTGTGCTCCGCATGTGGCACGTACCGGAGAGATAGGCAGCATCAGGATAATCCATGCCATAAAGTACAAGGGAGGCATGAGGCTTACCATACTGTCGGGAAGAAGAGCCTATGAGTACACCAGGTCACAGCACAAAACAGTCGAAGAGCTGTCTCATATGCTGTCCGAAAATCCGGACACCCTTCCGGACGCAGTGATGAGGCTTATGAAGGAGATAGAGACATACAGGCTTGAGAAAAGGGAGGCAGATAAAAAGAGACTTGAGGCTGCCGTGGCTTCAGCCGTGGCAGACGGCAACGGCATCATATTTACCGGTGAGACCGATAATATAACCCAGCGCAGGACAGTCAATGAACTGGCTAAAAGCATAAACGGGGTATGCGCGGTATTTGCCGGAGACGACCTTAAAGGCTACAGATATATAATTGCTTATCCGGGAGGAGATGCAAGAGACGCCGCCGCATTGCTTAAGGAAAGATTTGATGCCAAGGGCGGAGGATCCAGGGAAATGGTGCAGGGGAGTATAGACGGTGATGAGGCTGAGATACGGCAGACTCTGAATGAATTATAGCGATTGCGCATACGCTTCAGGCATTTTATAATGAAACAGTCATCGTGAGTTTTGACAGTAACGTGGCTTTACTACAGAGACATCAAAAAGTGGGGAGAGGGCAAATATGTATATCGCATCTGAAAAAAGATATGAAAAAATGAAATATGTACGCTGCGGAAGGAGCGGTCTGAAGCTTCCGGCGGTCTCGCTGGGACTATGGCACAACTTTGGTGATACCGGGGTATATGCAAATATGGAGCAGATGTGCTTTACGGCCTTTGACAACGGTATCACGCATTTCGATTTGGCCAATAATTACGGACCGAAATACGGCAGTGCAGAGGCTAATTTCGGTAAGCTGATGAAGGAGCATTTCAGACCCTACAGAGATGAGATGATCATATCCACCAAGGCGGGATACGATATGTGGGAGGGACCCTACGGCAACTGGGGGTCCAAAAAGTATCTCATAGCAAGTCTCGATCAGTCTCTTGAAAGGATGGGGCTTGATTATGTGGATATATTCTATCATCACAGGATGGATCCCGAGACCCCGCTGGAGGAAACCATGGGTGCGCTTGAGCAGATAGTGCGCAGCGGTAAGGCTCTTTACGTCGGTGTATCAAATTACGACGGAGAGACCATGAAAAAGGCATGTACGATACTTGAGGAGCTGAAGATTCCTTTTGTGATAAACCAGAACAGGTACAGTATCTTTGACAGGACGGTGGAAAAAAACGGACTGCTCGATATGACAGCCAGACTCGGAAAGGGGCTTATCACGTTTTCTCCTCTCGCACAGGGAATGCTGTCAGACAGATATCTGCACGGCATACCTGAGGACAGCAGGGCGAAGAAGGATGGCAGATTCCTGAAGGAAGATATGGTGACGGAGGAAAGACTGTCGCAGATAAGAAAGCTGAATGATATCGCCGTGAGACGCGGACAGACTCTGGCGGAGATGGCACTGGCATGGCTTATGAGCAAGGATGCCGTGACGAGCGTACTGATCGGTGCCTCGAGGCCGTCACAGATACTGGACAATATAAAGGCAATGGATAATACGGATTTCACCGATGATGAGCTTAATGAGATAGATAAGATCTCCTGCGGCAGCGTATGATACGGACGGAAACGGGAACATGAAAAAGACTATCGCGATATGCTTTACAAACAACAAGGGCGGCAGCGGCAAGTCCACCGTATGCGCAAATCTCGGGTATGAGCTGTCCAAAGCGGGCAGGAGGGTGCTGCTCATAGACGGAGATATGCAGATGAACCTCACGCTTTCGTATTTTGACGAGGAGCGGGTGCTTGAGATGGCAGAGAGTAAGAGGACCATATATGAAGCGGTGACGGAGAAGAAGAGCATAAGGGATCATATTGTGCACACTCCCTACGATGGGCTTGATATGGTACCCTCATCCACGCTTTTGTCCCAGATAGAGTTTCAGCTGTTTACAATGATGCAGAGGGAATATGTGCTTAAGAAGTGTATATCCGATGTGAAAGCATCGGGAGAGTATGACTATATACTTATAGATGCGCCGCCGACTCTCGGCAACTGGGTAGTGAACATACTCTGCGCCTCGGATCAGGTGATAATGCCTGTGGAGGCTTCGCCGTGGGGACTGTTTGGTCTGGCGAACATGTTTGATTTTCTGGACAGCTTAAAGGAGATCACCGATACGAGGCTTCGCGGAGTGCTCATCACAAAGGTGGACGAAAGAAAGAATTATTACCGGCAGACCAGAGAGGTGCTTGAGAGCTATGATGACATACCGGTATTTGATACCGTGATACATGTGGACTCTTCGATCGAGTGGGCGGAGGACAGCTCCGTGCCTGTAGCGGTGTATAAGAAGAGCACGAGGAGTGCGGTCGAATTCCAAAAGCTAAGTAAAGAAATAATAAGAGGATAGAAGGAATTCGACTGCGAATTCCAAAAGCTAGTTAAAGAAATAATAAGAGGATAAATACATATACCATAAACGAAAGGATGCAGGAGGTAACAAAATGGCAGTAGGAAAGAGCAGCATGGCAAGAGCGGCAAAGAGCGGGAACAAAGGGACGGCTAAGAAAAGTGCGGCGGTTAAGCCTGTGACAAAGACGGCTGTAAAAGACACTGCGGTGATCGCGGCCTGCGATGAAGCAGTCATGGGAAGCATAGTATACGAGGAAGTCTCACAGGTGCTTAAAAGAGATGCAAAGCCGGGCGAGACATTCGGCATAGGAGACTCGATGCCTATATACTATCTGTAAGGCATATATGTTTTTAAGAGTCCGTTCCTTCAGGAACGGACTCTTATTTTGTTTTCTGTTGAATCTGTTTACATAAACCTCACAAGAAACCAAATCAAAAATGTGGTTTTGTGTTGACTTCGCATAGGACAGGTAATATAATCATACAGGTAAGGGTGGATTTTCAGGGTAAATCGTCTGCCCTGAGCATACATAAAACCACATAAAGGAGAGGAAAAGCATGGTACAGAACGAGTATGAGATCAAGAAACAGATCTGCGAGATCGGTAAGCGTATCTATGACCGCAACATGGTCGCGGCCAATGACGGAAACATCTCCGTAAAGCTTAACGACAACGAGTTCCTCTGCACACCTACCGGTGTATCAAAGGGATTCATGACACCTGAGTTTATCTGCAAGGTAGACAGAGAGGGAAAGGTATTACAGGCAAATAAGGGCTTTCGTCCTTCTTCCGAGATAAAGATGCATATGCGCGTCTATCAGAAGCGTCCCGATGTAGGCAGCGTTGTCCACGCTCATCCTACTTTTGCTACGGCATTTGCCATCGCAGGCATTCCGCTCACACAGCCTATCATGCCTGAAGCAGTCATTTCACTCGGCTGCGTGCCTATCGCACCTTACGGCACACCCTCCACTATGGAGATACCCGATGCGGTAGAGCCGTATCTCGAGCATTTCGATCAGGTACTGCTTGAGAGCCACGGTGCCCTGACATGGGGACAGGATCTCATGACGGCATACTACAAGATGGAGTCTGTTGAGTTCTACGCGGAGCTTCTTTACAAGTCAAGACAGCTCGGAGGACCGAAGGAGTTTGATGAGAAGAATGTCCAGAAGCTCTATGAGATAAGGAGGAAGATGGGACTGCCCGGCAGACATCCGGCAGATCTCTGTCTGAATAAGGGCACTGCAAACTGCCACAACTGCGGCACATGCAGCAGCAGCTCACAGAGCACGGGAGCAGCATCTCAGGATGTAGTGGCTGAGATCACCCGTAAGGTACTGGAGTCACTCGGGAAATAAGCAGATAAGCATATAAGCACAGAAAGGACTGATATAAGTTGGCATTAGATGAAAGATATGTGCGTCAGATAGTGCAGAAGGTCATGGCTTCGGTAGAGCTCGAGAGCGCACCGGGCGGATCACACGGTATATTCAAGGATATGAATGCCGCGGTAGATGCTGCATATGAGGCACAGAAAAAGGTCAGGGTGATGACCCTCGACCAGAGAGAAAAGATCATCTCCATAATGAGGAGAAAGACCCGTGAGAATGCCGAGATCCTTGCAAATATGGGTGTATCCGAGACCAAGATGGGTAATGTGGGAGACAAGATACTAAAGCACAGACTCGTCGCGGATAAGACACCCGGGACCGAGGACATCACCACTACCGCATGGTCAGGCGACAGGGGACTCACGCTTGTGGAAATGGGACCTTTCGGAGTAATAGGCTCCATCACCCCTACCACCAATCCGTCTGAGACAGTGGTATGCAATACCATAGGAATGTTTGCCGCAGGAAATACAGTGGTCTTTAATCCTCACCCCAAGGCGATCAAGACATCGATCTTCGCTATCAATCTGATGAACGAGGCTTCGATAGAGGGAGGCGGTCCGGACAATATAGCCGTGACGGTCGAAAAGCCCACTCTTGACACCAGCGATATCATGATGAAGCATCCCAAGATACCGCTTCTCTGCGCTACCGGCGGTCCGGGCGTGGTGACGGCAGTGCTCTCATCGGGCAAGAGAGCCATCGGTGCGGGAGCGGGCAATCCGCCTGCATTTGTAGATGCGACCGCCGATGTGAGAAAGGCTGCAAAGGATATAGTAAACGGATGTACCTTCGACAACAACCTTCCCTGCATCGCAGAGAAGGAGATAGTCGCCGAGGACAGTATCTGTGATGAGCTCATGAACTATATGATAAGCGAGAACGGCTGCTACCTTGCGGACAAGGGCGTGCAGGACAGGCTCGTGGCCACTGTGCTTGACGCAAAGGGCGCACTGAACAGAGACTGCGTCGGAAGGGATGCAAGGACACTTCTTTCCATGGTAGGCGTAAATGTCGGAGCAGACATCAGATGCATCGTATTTGAAGGACCAAAGGAGCATCCCCTCATCACTAAGGAGCTCATGATGCCCATACTCGGTGTCGTAAGGGTAAAGGACTTCAAGGAGGGCGTGGAGACGGCAAAGTGGCTTGAGCACGGCAACCGTCACTCGGCCCACATACACTCCAAGAATGTGGATCACATTACAGAGTATGCGAGAGAGCTGGATACGGCGATCCTCGTAAAGAACGGACCGAGCTACGC
This sequence comes from Lachnospiraceae bacterium, assembly GCA_017634315.1. Taxonomy (GTDB): domain Bacteria; phylum Bacillota; class Clostridia; order Lachnospirales; family Lachnospiraceae; genus NK4A144. Next base: position 15,258 of record JAGBNR010000107.1, on the reverse strand, counting down.
GGCACTTGGATTCGGAGGTGAGGGCTTCCCTACATTTACCATCGCGTCACGTACAGGTGAGGGACTCACAAGCGCGGCTACATTTACAAAGAGACGCCGCTGTGTCATGTCCGACAGCTTGTGCATCAGATAAAGTAAGGTTACGGACACATATATATCAAAGGAGGTAAAACATGGCAGTAAACGAGCAGGATGTCGAGAAGATAGTCAGACAGATCCTGAATGAGATCGGCGGCTCACCGGCTGCCCCTGCATCATACAGCAGCACAGGCAGCGGTCAGATACCCAAGACCGCTCATGTAGCAGTGCTTGTCGACAAGGAGAGATTTGAGGTAAAGGAATATCCTATACCTCCCCTCGGAGATGACGATATCCTTGTCAGGGTCGAGGGCTGCGGAGTATGCGGTACGGATGCACACGAGTTTAAGAGAGATCCGTTTGATCTCATACCTGTTGCTCTCGGGCACGAAGGCACGGGCGAGATCGTGGCTATGGGTAAGAACGTCAGGAAGGACAGTGCCGGAAAGGATCTTCATATAGGAGACAAGGTCGTGACCTGCATGATCTTCCGCGATGATCCCGAGATCACGATGTTTGATCTTAACAAGCAGAATGTCGGCGATGCCGATGTATACGGGCTGCTTCCCGATGACGACTACCATCTTAACGGATGGTTCTCGGATTATATATTTATCAGAGGCGGCTCCACCATATTTAACGTAAGCGATCTGGATCTCGACAGCCGTATACTCATAGAGCCCAGTGCGGTGCTGGTACATGCGGTGGAGAGAGCCAAGACAACAGGCATACTGAAGTTCAATTCCAGAGTAGCCGTACAGGGCTGCGGACCCATCGGCCTGCTCTGCATAGCCGTACTCCGTACCATGGGTATAGAGAATATCACGGCTGTGGACGGTAATGCGGGCAGACTGGAGTTTGCAAAGAGGCTCGGCGCATCAAAGACAGTCAACTTTAACGATTATCAGGGCATTGAAGCTCTGACGAAGGGTGTATCCGATTCTTTCGGCGGACATCTGGCTGACTTTGCTTTCCAGTGCACCGGTAATCCCAAGGCACACAGCAATATCTACAAGTTTATACGTAACGGCGGAGGTCTCTGCGAGCTCGGTTTCTTTGTAAACGGCGGAGATGCGCAGATCAATCCGCACTTTGATCTTTGCTCAAAGGAGATCAACCTCGTAGGATCATGGGTATACACGCTCAGAGATTACGGCACGACATTTGATTTCCTGAAGAGAGCCAAGGGCATAGGGCTTCCGGTATCGGAGCTCATTACACACCGCTTCCCGCTTCAGGACATAAATGAGGCGCTTAAGACCAATCTTGCAATGACGGGACTGAAGATAGCAGTCATAATCAATCAGTAGGGAGCAGTCGTCGCAGAGTTGGCACATAGTAACCGGTAAACTATTTAACGCATGGATCGGAGCAGATGATGGAGCATCAGGCAGTAGGATTATTAGAGGTATATGGACTTGTATGTGCGTTTCTTGCAGCTGATGCAGGCTGTAAGGCTGGCAATGTCACTCTTGAGATATTTGACAAGAACAAGCCGGCAAACGCAGACGAGCTTCCCGTACCCCTTCTTGTAACAGTAAAGTTCAGAGGGACGGTGTCTGATGTGAGAGAGGCAATGGCAGCTGCCGAGCAGGTGGCACGCGACACTACCGGTATCGTCTGTACGCACATCATACCGTCACCCACAGAGGATACGGAAAAGATGCTTACAATAAGTGCGTTGGATAAAGATTGAAACATAAACATTCATTTTAGGAGGAAAAGAATATGGCACAGTCACTTGAAGCATTGGGAATGGTAGAGACCAGAGGACTTACGGCAGCGATCGAGGCAGCAGATGCCATGACAAAGGCTGCAGAGGTTACTCTCATCGGAACAGAGAAGATCGGATCAGGTCTCGTAACCGTAATGGTAAGAGGGGATGTCGGCGCAGTTAAAGCAGCCGTAGAGGCAGGCACATCAGCAGCCTCCAAGCTCGGCGAGCTCGTAGCCACACATGTGATACCTCGTCCTCACAACGACGTAGAGATGATCCTGCCCAAGTTTAAGGGATAATAATGAGTAAGGCTTACGGTTTTATTGAAATAACCGGTGTAGTAGCGGCGATAGACGCACTTGACGTCATGTGCAAGGCAGCGGAGGTATCTCTTGCGACATGGGAGAGAAAGCTGGGTGGAAGGCTTGTCACTCTTGTGGTCGAAGGAGAGGTGGCTGCTGTAAAGACCGCCGTACAGGCGGCTGTGGAGAGCGGGCATATAAGAAAGCCCGTGGCTTACGGTGTGCTTGCTGCGCCGCATGAGGAGATACAAAAGATCGTAGCGATCTCTGCGAGCAGATTCAAAGGAAAGGGAGAGGCACCGAGTGATGCCAAGCTGCTCGGGCAGGACCCCCCGGATTTCAACATTAAAGAACAGATGAAAGACAAACCATAATCATTTAAGGAGGTAATTAAAATGGCACAGTCACTTGAAGCATTGGGAATGGTAGAGACAAGAGGTCTGGTAGCGGCTATAGAGGCAGCAGATCAGATGTGTAAGGCAGCTAATGTCACTCTTATCGGAACAGAGAAGATCGGATCAGGTCTCGTGACCGTGATGGTAAGAGGAGATGTAGGTGCGGTAAAGTCATCGGTAGAAGCAGGAAGCAGCGCAGCTTCTGCACTCGGTGAGCTCATCGCTACACATGTGATACCTCGTCCTCACAATGACGTGGAGATGATCCTGCCTAAGCTTAAGGCTTGAGAAAGGAAGGCTGAGTATTGGACAGCAACAGTGTAGAGTACATCACCAGACTTGTCATAGAGGCAATGGGTGATAATAACGCGAAGAGCGGCATGTCGGTGCCTGTAGGTGTATCGGCAAGACACATTCATCTGTCACAGCAGGATGTTGAAAGGCTGTTCGGACCGGGATATCAGCTGACCAAGAAAAAGGACCTCATGGGCGGACAGTGGGCGGCCAATGAGCAGTGTACTTTAGTAGGACTTAAGCTGCGCGCTATAGAGAATGTCCGTATATTAGGACCCGTAAGAAAGGCTTCACAGGTAGAGATATCAGCTACCGATGCGAGGACTCTGGGGGTGAACGCCCCCTTAAGAGAGTCCGGAGACCTCGCCGGTTCGGCACCTATCGCGCTGGTAGGTCCCAAGGGAGCCATTTATCTTAACGAGGGATGTATAGTGGCGGCGCGTCATATACATATGACTCCTGCCGAAGCCACATCTGCCGGTCTTAAGGACGGAGATTATGTGTCGGTAAAGATGGGTAATGAAAGAGGAGCCGTACTCGATCATGTAAAGATCAGAGTGGACGAATCATTCTCACTCGAGATGCATATAGATACTGATGAGGCAAATGCCTGCCAGATAAAGCAGGGTGATGTAGCATATATCGTTTGATGAGGTTACCAATATGATCATCGGAACCGTGATGGGGAGTATCTTCTCCACCAGAAAAAGTGAAAAATTAGTCGGTAACAAGTTTATGATAGTAAGACCCGAAAAGACCATGAGCGCATCGGGGTCGGATCTCATCGCCATAGATATCATAGGAGCAGGGATCGGAGAAAAAGTACTTGTAGCTCAGGGCTCTGCGGCACGCATCGGCTGCGATATGGCGGATGCTCCCGTAGATGCTGCTATAGTCGGCATAGTGGATGAAGGGCAGGACGGAATGGAGGTCCTTGGTTCATGACGCTTGATGAGCTGAAAAGCATAGCAAGAAAAAGCGGTGTGGTGGGAGCCGGCGGTGCCGGCTTCCCGTCCTACGCCAAAATGACGGACAAGGCTGATACCGTGATACTCAACTGTGTGGAGTGTGAGCCGTTGCTCAAGCTGCACAGGCAGCTGCTTGCGCTGCATACCAAAGAGATAGTGGGCATGCTCGATACGGTCAGGGAGACCTTTGGAGCAAGAGAAGCGGTCATAGGTATCAAGAGCGAATACACAGAGACGATAAACGCACTGAAGGGTGTCATGGGAGACTATCCTGCCGTGCGTATACACGAGCTTAAAGCTGCTTATCCCATGGGGGATGAGGTAGTGCTCATATATGAAGTTACGGGACGTGTCATCAGCCCGGGCGGACTGCCTATTGATGAGAATGTAGTGGTATATAACGTTGAGACCATGTATAACCTGTACCGCGGGGTGCATGAGGACAAGCCGGTCACAGACAAGCTGGTATCCATAGTCGGAGAGATAGATACTCCGAGGACGCTCAGGCTTCCGCTCGGCATGAGAGTCGGAGACGCTGTAAGCGTGGCGGGAAGGATCACCACACCTGATCCCAGATATCTGATGGGTGGTCCGATGATGGGCAGATTCGGCAATGAAGATACCGTAATAACCAAGACTACAAATGCGATAATAATACTTCCGGCGGATCACAAGCTGGTGCTCAGTGCAGATAAGGATCTCGGGATAGAAAAGAGAAGAGCATCCTCGGCATGCTGCCAGTGCAGGACCTGTACGGATCTTTGCTCAAGACATGCGCTGGGGCATCCGATCGAGCCTCACAGGGTAATGAGGGCGGTAGCAAACTCCGATCCAAAGGATCTGGAAGCTTTTATCGGAGCCATGTATTGCAGCGGATGCGGTATATGTGAAAAATACGCATGTCCTCAGGGACTTTCACCAAAGACGATCATACAGGAGTTTAAGGGTGCGTTAAGAGCCGGCGGTATACGTCCTGAAAAGACAGAAGCCGCACCCGTGGTATCCGGCAGAGAGGAACGTAAGGTGCCGGTACACAGACTCGCGCACAGGCTCGGACTATATCCTTACGATAAAGAGGCTCCGATAAATGACAGTCCGGTAGCCTCCGACAGAGTCATGATACCCTTAAGCCAGCATATCGGAGCACCTGCAAGGGCATGTGTAGCAGTTGGAGACAGGGTAAGCAAGGGACAGCTCGTGGGAGCAGCAGCAGACGGACTGTCAGTAGATATACACAGCTCCATTGATGGCGTAGTGGAGAATGTAAGTGACAAGACCGTGATAATAAGGAGATCATAACGTGGCTAAAGCGATAGGAATGGTAGAGTGCAATACGGTGTCCGCCGGATTTAAGGCGGCGGACGACATGGCAAAGACTGCTGAAGTAGAGCTCATGCAGGCGGAGGTCACGTGTCCGGGCAAATTTGTGATACTGATATCGGGTGAGATATCTGCAGTAAGGGCATCGGTGGACAGGGCAGCATTCACATATGCTGACAAGGTGATAGATACATTTGTACTCGGAAATCCGCATGAGTCCATATTTCCGGCAATATACGGTACGGCAGAACCGGTAGATATGGATGCACTCGGAGTGCTCGAGACATATGATGTGGCGGCACTTATAGTAGCGGCAGATGTGGCAGCCAAGACAGCAATAGTCGATCTATTGGAGCTGAGGCTTGCCAAGGGTATGTGCGGAAAGAGCTACATGACGCTCACCGGCACGGTTTCCGCTGTACAGGCGGCCATAGACTCCGCAAAGGCGGCGGCGGGAGATAAGGGAATGTTCCTTGACGAAGCGGTAATACCGAGACCGTCAGAGCATCTCCTGCCATTTATTTTCTGATAAACAGGTGAGGGTATGCTGTCGGCAGAAAGACGCAACTTAATACTGAGAGAGGCACAGGAGAAAAAGAAGGTCTTTGTTAATGACCTGAGCCGGAGGTTTGAGGTTTCCGAGGAGACCATAAGACGCGATCTCGAGAAGCTGGATGAGGATGGCTTCGTCATCAAGGGCTACGGGGGAGCGGTGCTTAACGAAGATTACGGAACGGATCTGCCATTTAATGTACGCTGCAGGACCAATCCCGAGGGCAAGGGAAAGATAGCAGAGCTCACCGAGAGTGAGATCGTATCGGGAGATCATATATTTTTGGATGCATCCTCGACTACGGTGTTTGTGTCAAGACTGCTCAAAAAGGCGGATATAGACAAGCTGACCGTGATCACTAATTCCATAGAAAATGCGGTGGCACTCGGCAGTGCACAGGGCACGCAGGTGATACTCACGGGTGGGACGCTAAGATATGAGTCAATGTCACTACTCGGAGCAAAGGCTGTGGAGTCCATAGGACAGTATCATATGGACAAAGCCTTCATATCATGTAACGGGCTGGATATGGTGAGCGGTATTACGGAAGGCAGTGATGATATCGTCAGTGTGAAGCAGGCGGCAATAGAGGCTTCGGATGAGATATATCTGGCAGTGGACTCGGAAAAGTTCGGACGGATATCATTTTCGCAGGTATGTGACCTTTCAAGGATAGATGTACTGATCACGGATAAGAAGCCGGAGAAGGAATGGATTGATTATCTTAAAAAAGCCGGTATACGGCTCATATACCCGACGAATTGAGACAGGATACACAGGAGGTGAGATAAAGCAATGAGGAATTTTGACAGTACTCCCGCAGCAAAGTCAGACAGAATAGACCGGATGGTAAAGCATCTGTTCCACAAGATGCCTGAGATAGAGGCGGCGAGAGCGGAGCTTATCACAGAGTCTTATAAGAGCAGTGAGGGTCTGCCGGAGACCACGAGAAAGGCTCTTGCATTTGATCATATACTTAAGAACCTGCCTATCATAATAAGACCTGAGGAGCTGATAGTCGGCAGCACTACTATAGCACCGAGGGGGTGTCAGACCTATCCGGAGTTTTCGTATGAGTGGCTTGAGGCAGAGTTTGATACCGTGGCTACCCGTTCGGCAGATCCCTTCTATATTTCCGAGGAGACCAAGAGGAGACTCAGGGCGGTAAATCCTTACTGGAAGGGCAAGACCACGAGTGAGCTCGCAAGGAGCTATATGGCACCAGAGACGATCAGAGCCATGGATCACAATTTCTTCACACCCGGCAATTATTATTACAACGGTGTGGGACACGTGAACGTCCATTATGACAGGGTGATAAATGAAGGACTCAGGGGCATCATGGCACAGGCATCAAATGTGCTGTCAAGGCTTACCGTATGTGATCCGGAGTATGCTACCAAGAGACGTTTCCTTGAGGCTGTGATCATATCCTGCAACGCCGTTATAGAGTACGCAAGGCGTTATTCACGGCTTGCAAAGGATGAAGCGGCAAAAGAGAGTGATCCCAGGAGAAAAGCGGAGCTTATCAAGATATCCGAGGTCTGTGCTCATGTACCGGAGCATCCGGCGAGATCCTTCCAGGAGGCTTGTCAGGCATTCTGGTTCGTACAGCAGACCATGCAGATCGAGTCCTCCGGACATTCCATATCTCCCGGCAGATTCGATCAGTACATGTATCCTTATTATGAGAAGGACATTGATAACGGTGTCATCACAAGAGATGAGGCACAGGAGCTCATCGACTGTGTGTGGGTGAAGCTCAATGATCTTAACAAGTGCAGAGATGCGGTTTCCGCAGAGGGCTTTGCGGGATATTCGCTTTTCCAAAACCTGATAGTCGGCGGACAGACACCCGACGGAAGAGATGCCACCAATGATCTCTCATTCATGTGCCTTGATGCAACGAAGCATGTATTTCTTCCTCAGCCGTCCATTTCGATACGAGTATGGAACGGCTCGGCTAAAGAGCTGCTCATAAGAGCAGCGGAGGTCACACGTACCGGTATAGGATTTCCTGCATATTACAATGACGAGATCATCATCCCATCGATGGAGAACAGGGGCATACCCCTTTCCGATGCGAGAAACTACTGTATCATAGGCTGCGTGGAGCCTCATGTGCCCGGCAAAGAGGATGGCTGGCATGATGCGGCATTCTTCAATATGGTGCGTCCTCTTGAGATGGTATTCTCAAACGGTATGGACAAGGGTGAAGAGGCGAGCATTCATACCGGCAATATAGAGGACTTTACATCCTATGAGGAGTTTAAGGCGGCTTACAAGAAGCAGATGGATTATAACATCGCACTGCTTGTAAATGCGGACAACTCAATAGACCGTGCGCATGGCGAGAGAAGCCCGCTTCCCTTTGAGTCGGCACTCATAGATGATTGTATAGAAAGAGGCATGCCCCTGCAGAGCGGAGGAGCGCATTACAACTTTACGGGTCCTCAGGGCTTTGGCATAGCGAATGTGGCTGACTCACTTTATACGGTAAAGAAGCTTGTATTTGAGGAAAAGAGATTTACTCTGGGCGAGCTCGCAAGGGCGATGCAGATGAACTTCGGCAAGGGCTTCGATGAGATCACTGCAAGAGAGGTGGCGGAGCAGGTCGCAAGGTCGGTCGCCGCAACCGGAGAGACCGTTACCGACAAGCTCATAAGCGATACGGTAAAGAGCGTGCTCGGCATGGAGATAGATCCTGCTGAGAAGGCAAGATATGAGGAGATATGGCAGATGATAGACGATCTGCCGAAATACGGTAATGACGTAGATGAGATAGATACCATAGCAAGGGAAGCGGCACACTTCTACACGAGACCGCTTCCGAACTACAGGAATCCCAGAGGAGGCATCTTCCAGGCAGGGCTCTATCCGGTATCAGCGAATGTGCCGCTCGGTGCACAGACCGGTGCCACGCCCGACGGCAGACTGGCTCATATGCCGGTCGCTGATGGTGTATCGCCCACTAACGGCAAGGATCTCCACGGACCTACCGCATCCTGCAACTCTGTGGCACGTCTTGACCACGGCGATGCATCAAACGGTACTCTGTTCAATATGAAGATACATCCGACCGCAATGAGCGGAGAGAAGGGTCTTGAGGACTTTGTATCTCTTGTAAGGGGCTTCTTCGATCAGAAGGGGATGCATATGCAGTTCAACGTGGTCGACAAGGAGACTCTGCTTGATGCTCAGGCACACCCGGAGAAGTATCAGGGACTCGTAGTAAGAGTGGCAGGATACTCGGCACTGTTTACCACACTATCAAAGTCTCTGCAGGACGATATCATCCGCAGGACGGCACAGGGACAGTTCAGATAATATGAGTGACTATTCGTATTTAGACGTAAAAGGAAGAATCTTTGACATACAGAGATATTCCATACATGACGGCATAGGCATCAGGACCATAGTGTTCCTCAAGGGATGCGCTTTAAGGTGCAGATGGTGCTGCAATCCCGAGTCTCAGAGCTATGATATAGAGACTATGATGGTGAACGGCAGACCGAGGACATACGGTGAGGACATCACCGTAAGGGAAGTGATGCAGACGGTAAGAAGAGATATGCCTTATTACAGCCGTTCCGACGGAGGGCTTACTTTGTCGGGAGGAGAGAGCCTGCTCCAGCCGGAGTTTGCAGAGGCACTTCTTCACGCAGGCAGGGATCTCGGAGTGAATACGGCTATGGAGAGTATGGGATTTGCCGATTTCTCCACGATAGAGCGTATACTCCCGTATCTGGACACCTATCTCATGGATATCAAGCATATGGACCCCATGAAGCATAAGGAGTGGTGCGGCAGGGAAAACACACGTATGGTGGAAAATGCCATGAAGATCGCCAGGAGCGGCATGACCAAGCTCATAATACGTGTACCGGTGATACCGGGCTTTAACGATACTGAGGAGGAGATAGCGGCTATTGCAAGATATGCGGATTCGCTTCCGGGAGTCGATGAGATAGATCTGCTCCCCTATCACAATTTCGGACAGGGTAAGTATGAGGGTCTCGGCAGACCCTATCCCATGGGGGATGCAAAGAGTCCCACGACTGAGCATATGATGAGACTCAAGGCCGCAGCCGAAAGAGGCACGGATCTCTATTGTCAGATAGGCGGGTGAGATGTATGAAGAGAAACACTTTTGCATTAAAGGTAAATAAAGGACAGAAGCAGAGCTTCAGGGCTATGCTTAAGGATATCTGGTCTGAGCTGACGGATGCTCTCGATAAAGCGGGTGCTTCAAACTTCAGTATGTGGCAGATAGAAGACGTGGTATTTGCCTACTACGAGACCGGAGAGAGGACAGACGGACTTTACGTTAGGATACGGGATCTTTTTGATAAGACAGGTGACAGCTTTTCGTGGATATCCGATCCCACCTGTGAGATGAGGCTGATGTATCATGACTTCGGCATAATAAGAGAGTCGAAGGAGCAGATAAGACACAGGGTATTTGTCACAAAGCTGCACGAAGGGTGCGAGGAAGAGTACAAAGCACGCCATGACGCTCTGGTCGAGGCAAGAGGAGGGGTGCCCGATCCCGGACCCGACAGCAATTTCTCCATATGGTATGCGGGCGGATATATCATGGGCTATGATGAGATAGATATCACAATGGAAAAAGATGAGACCGAAGAGGAGCACGAGGCGACAAAGAAATGGGAAAGCAGGATGCTCGAGATCATGGACTGGCTCACGGATGATGTGGACTGGCTTACGGGGATGCATCATGACCATGTGGTAAGGATAGGAATACATTAAAAGTATTATTTATAAAATAATCACATGAATATCAAGAAAGGGGGAAATGAACGTGGCTGAAGATCTGATACTGGAGCTTAAGGGAATAACAAAGATATTTCCGGGTGTAAAAGCTCTGAACAATGTGCAGTTCCAGCTGAGACGCGGAGAGGTACACGCTCTTATGGGCGAGAACGGCGCAGGCAAGTCCACATTCATCAAGGTTATCACCGGAGTACACAATGCCGAAGAAGGGCAGATGTACCTAAACGGTAAGGAGGTTCATTTTAAGGGACCTCTGGATGCGCAGGAGGCGGGCATAGCCGCCGTTTACCAGCATCCCACATCATATCCGGAGCTTTCTGTTACGGAGAATATCTTCATGGGGCATGAGACCGTGAAGGGTGGTATCATACAGTGGCGCGAGATGAATGAAAAGGCTCAGGAGCTGCTGGACAGTCTGGATGCCGATTTCAAGGCGACCGATGAAGTGGGAGCACTGTCCGTCGCACAGCAGCAGATGACTGAGATAGCCAAGGCACTCTCATCAAACGCACAGATATTTATACTTGACGAGCCTACGGCTGCGCTTACGGCCAATGAGTCTGAGAAGCTGTACGGCATAGTGGACAAGCTCAGGGAAGACGGCAAATCCGTGATATTCATCTCTCACAGATTTGAAGATATGTACAGGCTCGCAAGCAGAGTCACCGTTTTCAGAGATTCGCAGTATATAGGCACTTATGACGTGGATGGCATATCAAATGCGGATCTTATCAAGGCAATGGTAGGACGTGAGATCACGGATATGTATCCGAAGGAGAAGATAGAGCTCGGCAAGGAGATATTCCGCATCGAAGGAATGAGCAGGACAGGCTTCTTCAAGGATGTATCTCTCAACGTAAGGGCAGGAGAGATAGTAGGTCTTACAGGTCTGGTCGGAGCAGGGCGCACAGAGACCATAGAGTCTGTATGCGGTATCACAAAGCCTGATGCCGGCAAGGTATATCTTGAGGGAAAAGAGCTCAATATAAAGAAGCCTGAGGACGCGATGAAGGCCGGTATCATACTGCTTCCCGAGGATCGTCAGAAACAGGGTCTGATACTCTCATGGGGACTCGGGCGCAACGTCACTCTGCCCATACAGGATGAGCTTGCAAGTAACGGCTTTAATGATGAGAAAAAGGAGAGGGAGCTATCAAAGGAGCGGCTTGAGGAAGTAGATACCAAGGCTGTGACTATCTTCCAGCCTGCGAGCTCGCTGTCCGGCGGCAACCAGCAAAAGGTCGTCGTGGCGAAGGCTCTTGCCCAGTCCAATATGAAAGTAGTCATCATGGACGAGCCTACAAAGGGAATAGATGTAGGCGCGAAGAAGGAAATATATGAGATCATGGGTCAGCTGGCAAAGAAGGGATACGGTATCATCATGATATCCTCCGAGATGCCTGAGATCATCGGTATGAGCGACAGAGTATACGTGATGCGCAACGGCCGCGTGTCGGGATGCCTCGACAGGAGCGAGGTCACGCAGGAGAGGATACTTGAACTCTCTATGGAGCAGGGCTCATCCGGAAATGGAGGTAAAACAGCATGAAGAAGAAATCTATACTGCAGACTCTCACGGGATCGCGTGAGATGAGCCTTGTAGCGGTGCTGGTGGTACTGCTCATCGTCATAGAGATAATGAGCCCGAGCTTCCTGTCACCTACAAACGTATCTCAGATATTCAGAAACAATGCGCTTACGATGCTTATGGCACTGGGTATGCTGTGTGTAATGCTGACCGCAGGTATCGATATCTCGATCACATCCACACTTGCTTTTGCGGGCATGACGATCGGTATGCTGCAGAAGCATGATGTGATACACAACACCTTCCTGCTTTTTGTCATAGGTGTGGTCATAGGTATAGCGTGCGGACTCTTAAACGGTATCATCATTGCGAAAGCCAAGGTGGCTCCGATCATCTGTACCATGGGCTTCATGTATATATGGAGAGGCATGGCATATGTGATATCGGGCAATACATGGGCTTCGGGAGCGGATGTCGCGGGCTTTTCGGACTTTGGTAAGGAGGGCTCCGCCGGACCGTATATCATACTTATCGCAGCCTATGTGATCTTCTTTGTGTTTATGAAGTGGACCAGATTCGGACGCAAGATATATGCCGTGGGAAGCAATGCCGAGGCAGCGAGGATATCAGGTATTGATGTCGACAAGACAGTGATAAGCGTATACACGATCATGGGACTGCTTGCCGGTCTCGCGGGAGTGCTTTCTGTATCAATCTATGCTTCGGCACAGCCTAACATGCAGTATGGCAAGGAAATGGATGTCATAGCTGCCTGCGTCATAGGCGGTGTATCGATGAGCGGAGGAAGAGGAAGTGTGACAGGTACATTCCTCGGGGCACTGATCATAGCGATAATTGCCAAGGCTCTGCCCCTGGTAGGTATTGATTCCATAGCTCAGAATCTTGTAAAAGGTATCATCATACTTGCCGTTGTCATATTAAACGTGATCACGCAGCGTATGATGGATCATCAGAATCTTGTAAGGAGGGAAATGTGATATGGCTGGAAAATCCGGTAGAGAGATTTCCGCTGTACCTGAAGGCGGATTGAAAGAAAAGCTCCTTACATGGGAAGGAGCACTGGTACTTATCTTTGTGGCTGTAAATATACTGGGTATGATCATTTCGCCCGTATACAACGCCACTAACGTATTGAGAGAGATGCCGAAATATCTTGCCGAGGCTTTCATGGTATTTGGTATGGGCTATATCCTCGTGCTCGGTGACATCGACATATCGGTAGGTTCGATAGTATGTCTCTCGGCTACGATGGCCTGCTTTGCAGGTAACGCGGGGATGCCCTTTGTACTCGTGGCACTGGTATGTATACTTACCGGTCTGGTGTGCGGTCTTATAAACGGCATCATAGCCTCCAGATTTACCGAGCTGCCTACCATGATCATCACTCTCGGTACACAGATCATATTCAGAGGTATCGCAGAGGTATCACTCGGAAGCGGCGGTTCGATATCAATGAACAATACTGACGGACTGTCGGCTATCGCGAGCAAGATAGGACCCTTCCCGATATCGTTCTTTATCCTTGTGATAGCGGCTGTCGTATTTATTACGATACTGGCAAAGACTACGTTCGGTCGTAAGCTTTATGCCATAGGATCAAATCAGACGGCTGCCAAATATGCCGGTATTGATGTGCAGGGGATCAGGTGCTTATGCTTCACACTGCTGGGATGTCTCTCGGGAGTCTCGGCACTCTTCCTGCTGTCCACGCTGTACGGTGCAAATACCACCACCGGAAACGGCTTTGAGATGGAGGTCATTGCCATGTGCGTATTCGGGGGCATAGCCACCACCGGAGGCAAGGGTAACCTCATAGGCGGCTTTATTGCGGCATTTATCATCTTCTGCCTAAAGATCGCTCTGGGACAGAGAAACATCAACACCCAGCTGATACTCGTTATCATAGGCATGATGCTGATACTCTCGGTAGTGATACCTGCGATAAGCGCAGCAATACCGAAAAAGAAAAAATTAAAATAATGGTTGTACTGATCCTGACAATTTGTTAGGATTGCAATGATAAATTTTTCATAAAAAGAAGGAGGAAACATTTTATGAAGAAAAAGTTACTTAGTGTAGTACTTGCGGCAGCAATGGTTGCTTCCGTGCTTGCAGGATGCGGCAGCTCTGCCGCTGAGACAGCTGCACCCGCTGCTGCTGACACCCAGGAGGCTGCGGCTGATACAGCTGCTGCTGACACAGCTGCGGCTGACACGGCTGCTGCAGATGCAGGTGCGTCATCGGGTGGCATGACCTGCGCACTTGTTACCAAGAGTGCAGGAAATGCATTCATGGAGCTCCTTGGCTCAGGCTTCAAGGATGCTGTAGAGGCTTCAGGCGGCACAGCGATCATCAAGGATCCTGCTTCAGCTACAGCTGATGCTCAGATCTCAGAGATTTCTTCACTCATCTCTCAGGGCGTGGATTCGATCCTTGTAGCGGCTAATGATGAGAACGCTCTTAAGGCAGTTCTTAAGGAAGCTACAGATGCAGGCATCAAGGTACTCACAGTTGACTCGGATGTATCAGCTGATTCACGTGCGGTATTCATCAACCAGGCTTCAACAGAGCTTATCGGTCAGACACTTCTGGATGCTGTATATGATATCGCAGGCGGCGAGGGACAGTATGCTATCCTTTCAGCTACTTCTCAGGCTACGAACCAGAACGCATGGATCGAGGCTATGAAGAACGCTGCAGCAGCTGACAGCAAGTATTCAAAGCTTGAGCTCGTCGAGGTAGCTTACGGCGATGACGAGCCTCAGAAGTCAACAGACCAGACACAGGCACTGCTTGAGAAGTATCCTGACCTCAAGGTTATCTGCGCTCCCACAACTGTAGGTATCGCTGCAGGTGCAAAGGTTCTTCAGGACTCCAAGTCAAAGGTTAAGATGACAGGTCTCGGACTTCCTTCAGAGATGCAGGAGTACATGGGCGATGACGATGCTCATTCTTGCCCTTACATGTTCCTGTGGAACATGATCGACCTCGGTAACCTTGCAGGCTACACATCAGTGGCACTTGTAAACGGCGACCTCACAGGTAAGGCAGGCGACAAGTACACAGCAGGCAGCATGGGTGATTTTGAGGTAGTAGATGTAAACGGTGCTACTCAGGTCATCCTTGGCAATCCTTTCAAGTTCACACCCGAAAACGTAAAAGAGTGGGCTGATAAGGGCATGTGATAACCCTAAAGGGATCAAGACCATTGGCAGACATGCTCGCATGATCTGCCAAACGGTCTTGAGACCTAAACATACACGAGTAAGTAGCGCAATAGCGCGGATT
>JAGBNR010000106.1 GCA_017634315.1 Lachnospiraceae bacterium | reverse complement strand
CAAGATATATCAGTATCCAGAGCACCCGCCATGAGGATCTGTCCCTGTCATATATATCCCAGACCTGCCTCACCGCGTTCTTCAGTACCTTATCGTCTCCGGCAGACATTGCCTTGAGATAGATCAGATATGCGAATATATCCGGAGAAATGCTTTCCCTCTTTTCAAGCTCCCTTTCCACCGCCGCAAGCACCACATCGGCTTCGTCATATCGCTTTGCCGCGAGCAGCAGCTGTGACTGCATGAGCCTCGCCTCGGGATCGTTTCTGTCCATTACGAGGAGTCTCTCCAGCAGCTTGTTTGATTGCTCTATCCATTCACCGCCGGTGGCATCGCCTATCCTGAACCTGATAAACTCCCTCATGAGCTTAGCCGTGAGCATCTGCTTCGTGATATGTCTGTCCCTCCCGGCTCTGTCACCTGTGGGCATATCCACAAATACCGGTATGGAGATACCGGTATGCAGCGACTTCAGTGCTATGCCGCCGAAGTTATGACCGTCATGGAGTCTGTCAGCTTTTATGACAAATCTGACCTCCGCGAAATTGCCCTCAAAGTCCTCTGCCGTGTATTCCGTTTTTTTCAGCTCTATAAAATCATCGGTACTTTCAAGCGTAAACCCTGCGTATCCCCAGCCGCTCTTCTTTACGGTGATGGATATCTCCTCATCCTCCGTGACACTCTGCTGCATCACGTTCCCTTCGGCAAAGCTTAAGAGCACGGGTGACTTCTTGTTGGTCTCTATCAGAAACTCTTCGACTCCCGCGTATCTGGTACTGTCATCCCCGTCACATCCCCTGAATGCCCTGTATTTAAAATAGGTGTCCCTGTCTCCCTCCGAGAATATACGTGACATCTCATCCGTATAAAAGATATTCACGGCCTCGGTAAAGCTCTCCTTGGCAAGATTGGCAAAGTGAAAAAGATTCCTGACGGGTCCCTGTGAGGAGGATATCTCATTCCGTATGATGCTTATTACCACGGGGATCCTCTCTTCACCTCTGTTTGATATGACGGATATACTGCCCTTAAATACTGTCCCCTGATCGAAGCCGTAGGAGCGTATCTCATATTCCGCCTTTATGCCGTCATCGCTTATTATGCCGTTGTAATCCGTTACTGACAGATGTATGCGGCGGTCTGATGTGCGCAGCATGAAAGCGATATGATCCGAATCCTTCGCATACAAAGTAAAGGATCCGCTTACGACCCCTCCCTTTGCACAGCTTCCCTCTATCTTTTTAGTATCGACAGTAAGGCTCAAGACACAGTCTCCTCTATCAGATCGAGCAGTCTGTCATTATCTTCCCTCTTCATAAAGCAGAATCTCACATAAGACTCATCCAGTCCTCTGAAGGATGAACAGTCTCTTATCATCATCCTCTTCCTTATCGCCGTCTCAAACAGTCTGTCCGCGCTTATCTTATGCTCCGGCAGCCTGACGAGCACGAAGTTTGCCTCCGGCGCGTAATACTTTATCCCCTTGTCCCGAAGCCCCGAGAGTCTGTCGCAGACACGCTGCCTCTCCCCCGCGATATATTCTTTTACTCTGTCGATATACTCCCCGTCATTCAGCATATATGCTCCGGCAGTCTCGGCAAAGGAGCTCACCGACCACGGATCTCTCACGGCATCTATACCGGATATGATATCCCTGTCCGATGTCAGTGCATATCCAAGCCTCAGCCCGGGTGCACAGAAAAACTTTGACATGCTCCTTATCACGAAAAGGCTCTTATACTCTGATGTAAGGCAAGAGGCATCAAAGACATCATCCGCAAAGTCCACGTAGGTCTCGTCCACCATACATATCACGCCAAGCTCCTCGCATCTGTCGAGTATCATGCGCATGTCCCGGGCCTTTACAGCTCCCGATGTCGGATTCAGGGGATTGCATATGATCATCAGATCAAAGCTCTCATCCGCCCTGTCTGCAAGCTCCGCTGCATCCAGCCTGAAGTCCTCACTCTCCCTTAAGTCAAAGTAATGCACCTCTCCGCCCGCTATCCTCACATCCCTCTCGTATTCCGAATAGGCAGGGGCTACTATGAGAGTCTTCGGCTCCTTTTTATGTCTTATCACGGCACCTATCAGCTCGGAGGAGCCGTTCCCCACGATTATATCATCTGCTCTGATGCCGCAGTATCCGCTTATCGCCCTCCTCAGCTCACTGTAGTCCCTCTCGGGATATTTCTCTATGCATCTGAGCCTGTCCTTCATGGCATCGATAAAGCCGTCCGATATCCCGAGCGGACTGACATTTGCCGCAAAGGATACTATATCCTCTTTCGGTATACCGTATATCTCCTCTATCTTTTCGAGATCCGATCCGTGAAACGTACTCATCCCTGCCTCCTCCATGTCCCCGGTGCAAAGAGCAGCAGCATGGGATATAGCTCCAGCCTGCCCGCGAGCATGTCAAATGAAAATATCAGCTTGGAAAGAGAGGAGAAAGCACCGTAGTTTCCCGTAGGTCCTACCGCGCCGAGTCCGGGCCCTATGTTATTCAGTGTGGCTATCACCGCAGTCAGATTAGTCTCTGTATCAAAGCCGTCCAGACTGATAAAGAGGAGTGAGACACCAAGTATTATCATATATGCCGCAAGGTATACCTTCACTCCGTCAGCGGTCTCCTCCTTTACCGTCCTGCCGTCCATATATATGTTTTTGACGAGTCTCGGATGTATGAAATGTCTCAGCTCTCTCATATATATCTTCGCGAGCATGAGCATCCTCGACACCTTAAAGCCTCCTCCCGTGGAGCCTGCGCATGCTCCGGTCACCATCAGCAGTACAAGTATCGTCTTTGAAAAGGCAGGCCATACATTAAAGTCCGCCGTGGAAAATCCTGTCGTGGTGATTATCGAGCTCACCTGAAAGAAAGCGTTTAAGAAGGTTTCTCTGGCATTAAGCATTATGAGCAGTGTAGATGCGGCTATGATCATAAGATACGCCCTGACCTCACTCATTGCAAAAGCATCCTTTAAGCTCCTCCTGATGAAGAGGAAAAAATAAAAGTTGAAATTGACACCGAACAGCATCATAAAAACAGCCACGATCATCTGCTGCATATGGGTGTATCCGGCTACCGAGGAGTTCAGTACACCGAAGCCTCCGGTGCCCGCTGTGCCGAACGATATGGTAAAGGCATCAAAGGGATGCATCCCCGTGATCATAAGCAATGCTATCTGCACCAGCGTCATCACGAAATACATGATGTAGAGTATCTTGGCGGAGTCCTTAAGCCTCGGCAGCAGCTTGCCGACATCAGGTCCCGGCGACTCGGACCTCATCAGATGCATATTCTGAGCTCCCGTCATGGGCAGCACGGCAAGCATGAAGACAAATACTCCCATGCCGCCTATCCAGTGGGTAAAGCTCCTCCAGAAAAGCGAGCATCTTGAAAGCTTCTCCACATCCTGCAGTATGCTCGACCCGGTAGTGGTAAAGCCCGATACCGTTTCAAAAAACGCGTCCGTAAAGCCCGGTATCTCCTTCGTGATGACAAAGGGAAGTGCCCCCACGAGCGACATGATGAGCCAGCCCAGGGATACCGCGATAAAGCCCTCCTTCGCGTAGTAATTCTGCTTCTTCGGCTTCCTCTTGGTGGATATGAAGCCGATAAGAAAGCAGATGACGGCCAGTGCGCCGTATACCAGCCCCTGCTTCTCTCCGTAGATGAGTGATACGAGTGACGGTACCGCAAAAAGCAGTCCCTCTATCTCCAGCAGCTTACCGAGAATATATACTATACTTGCAAAGTTCAAGACTCTCTACCCCCGCCGTCTGAAAGTATGTCCGTGATATCGTCGAGCCCCTGGTGGGAT
>JAGBNR010000105.1 GCA_017634315.1 Lachnospiraceae bacterium | reverse complement strand
GGTCACAAGTCCGTTTTCCTCAGCCTCCTTTATGACAGATATCACTTCCTCAAGCGTCATACCCGCACTGTCATAGAGCTTCACTTCTTTTCCGCAATATGACAGCAGCTCCGTATTGATAAGAGATCCGGCATAAATCACGACATCGGCTTCTTCAAGAAGCCTCATGCCGCGTACGGTTATCAGATCGGGTGCTCCCGGTCCCGCCCCTATAAAATGTACCATGTCATTTCCTTTCACATTAGCTTTTTCAAAAAAGCCTAAAACACTATATATAGATTTGCAGACTTATGTAAACTATCCTCTCATCTGCTTTTTTGCCTCAGCTCATCCAAAAGCTCCTCTGTACCGGGCGAACTTCCCACGAGTGCATACTTATCAGAGAAAACCACGCATTTATGGGCTATTCTGCCAGAGGTTCTGAAATCAATATAATAGTCGATCCTTTGAATTATAGTTGACATAACTAATCCAAGGCTTTTCCTGCCGTTTTCTTCTATATATCCGAGTGCCTCCTCTGTCGACACTGAATCCAATATATTGATAAGACATTCTCCCGGAAGACCGGCTCTTATCCCTGCCGCCGCCAGTATCTCCATCCTGCCGTCAGCCTCATGACTGTGGGTGTTCATTATCCCTGCGGCCAGCTTTACAAGCTTACCTATATGTCCCGCTATGAGCACATCGGTAAAGCCGAGCTCTATACATGTATCCAGGGTATATCCTATATAGTTGGAGCATTTCACTGCGCTTTCTATATCGAATCCGTATCTCTCCTTCAGAAATTCCCTGCCGTAATTACCCGGAGAAATCGCTATCTTTGTCTCGCCCAGCTCCCTGTGCTGCTTCAGCTCCAGTCTGATCGTATCCATGAGAGCCTTGCTGCTCATAGGCTCTACTACTCCTGATGTACCTATGATAGATATACCGCCTTCTATACCGAGTCTGGGATTAAAGGTCTTCTTCGCAAGCTCCTCTCCACCCGGTACCGAGACCGTGATATCCACGACACCGTGATAGTCGAATGCCCTGCATACCTCTGTCACCTCCTTAGTGATCATCTCTCTCGGTACGGAATTTATCGCCGACTCTCCCACAGGCTGATCGAGTCCCGGTCTGGTGACCCTGCCTATCCCTTCCCCACCCGTTATCCGTATTGTAGGATTATGTAAACCACTCTCGTTTGCTTTGCCTGTATCCGCTTTTACCTGTACATACACCATGCAGCCATCCGTCACATCAGGATCGCTTCCGCTGTATTTCTTAACGGCGCAGGAGACAGAATTGTAAGTTGACATAACATCATACAGCTGCGCATCGTATCTGTCTCCTCTCGGAACGGTAATCTCTATATGCTTCAGTACTTTCCCCGAAAACAGCATAAAGGCTGCTGCCTTGGCAGCAGCCGTAGCACAGCTTCCGGTAGTAAATCCTTCACGGGCTTTCCCGTCCATTTCAGTCAGGCTCCTCCTGCGTCATCTTCTATACATATGTTTTGCGACAGATGTTATAGGCTCTGCGGTCTTGCATATAGATAGCGTCAACGTCTCATCTTCCCCGCCGCGAGAAAGAGGAGAAATGCCATAATATCCACCGCTACTATCGTGGAGCCTACAGGCGTACCCCATATTATGGACGTGAGCATCCCGACAGTCGCGCAGACTACAGACAATACAGCCGAACAGACCGTCACCGATAAGAAGCTCTTAAACATCCTCATGGCTGAAAGTGCCGGAAATATAATGAGCGCAGATACAAGCAGAGACCCCACCAGATTCATCCCGAGCACTATCACTACTGCTATGATCACCGCTATCAGCAGATTGTAAGCGTTTACAGCAGTCCCCGAGGCTCTGGCGAAGCTCTCGTCAAACGTGACAGCAAATATCCTGTTATAGAACAATATGAATAAAGTGACGACCGCCACTGACAGTACTATACTCAGCACCACATCCGTCAGCGTGAGTGTGAGCAGTGAAGTAGATCCGAAAAGTGTACTGCACACATCTCCCGATAGATTTGAGGACGTGGAAAACACATTCATAAGAAGATATCCTATCGCAAGAGACCCTACCGATATCATCGCTATCGTGGCATCTCCCTTTATCTTAGCCTGCCCTCCCGTATTCAAAAGCAGCACTGCACATACCACCGTAGCAGGCAGCACCAGCAGCATATTATCGGTCACTCCAAGTACAGAAGCTATCGCTATGGCTCCAAAAGCCACATGCGACAGACCGTCACCTATATAAGAGAACCTTTTGAGTACAAGCGTGACCCCGAGCAGAGACGAGCACAGTGCTATGAGCACACCTACTATAAAAGCGTATCTGACAAAAGGATATGAGAAATAGAGCTCAAGCTTTTCCATTTTCATCCTCCGCATTACCCTGAAGTGATCGCTCCGATGAGTGCTCGATGCCCCGGTCGCCGTCTTCGTGATCGCATTTTTCGGACATACCGCCGCTTTCCAGATATCGTTTGCCGATGGAGGAGTCCGCATATTCCTCCACAGTACCGTAAAAAACCTCTTCTCCTATATGCAGTATATGTGAGGCATATCTTACCGAAGAGAAGATATCATGTGAGATCATGACTACAGTGATCCCTTCCTTGTTGAGCTTTTGTATGATCTGGTACATTTCAAGTGTAGCCATGGGATCGAGTCCCGATACCGGCTCATCAAGCAGGATCATACGGCTCGTAGCTGACAACGCTCTGGCAAGCAGTACTCTCTGCTGCTGTCCACCGGAAAGCTCCCTGTAGCACCTTCCTTTAAGATCGGCTATGCCAAGCCTTTCCATATTGCTCATTGCTTCTTTCTTATCCGCATGCGAATAAAAAGGTCTCTTCCCCAGCCTTGACTGTCTGCCGGAGAGGATGACCTCCCATACGGATGCAGGGAAATCCTTTTGAACCACTGTCTGCTGCGGAAGATACCCTATCTCCGACGGCACCAGTCCGTCGCCGTATGTGATATCGCCCGATATCGGCTTCTGAAGGTGGAGTATCGTCTTCATAAGAGTAGACTTGCCCGCACCATTCTCTCCGACTATACACAGATAGTCTCCGGAGTGTATGTCAAAGCTCAGCCCCTGCACAAGTATGCTGTTTTCATATCCGAGAGTCAGATCTCTGCAGATTATCTCACTCATCTAAGTAATTCTTTATGCCTGCTCCGCCTCTTTAGCACTCTTCTTTCCGGAGGAAAGCACATGTCTCACTGTTCCCATGGGATCCTTTATGAGTACATAGACCATCCATACGACGAGTGCGAGTGCTACCACCGAAAGACCGAGGAAAGCATCGTTTAGCATATCGACCGGCTCAGGTGTAAAGTAAGCCGCCCTCAGCTCGGTATATTCGGTCACTGCATCGACCAGCCACATGAGTGAAGCACCCCAGAACATCCAGCACATGAGGCCTACCTTCATAATACGCGCTTTCTCGCTCATATACCATACAGCCGTACATATCACGGCAGCAAATACAGCTATCAGTAAAGTCATATCAAGCCTCCTTTGAATCAACCGCGGGCTTTTCTTCCATGCTCTTTTTCATGATCTTCTCAGATACGATGACCATTCCGGCCCAGCAGGCAGACACGAGCACAGCCATGCCTACACCCACAGTCCCCATTTCATGGAGCATCTCAGCTGCGTCTTCCGCACTGCTCATCGCGGTAAGGAAAGGAAAGAACGGCTGCACCTCACCATGCCACACATGCTCAAAAGCAAGGAGCACCGATCCTCCGGCAAGCATCTTCGTAAGCCACGGAAGCCTCTTAACAAATACATTTTCCTCTCTGTCTGCATGCAGCGTCTTCTCAGCCACCTTTGTAACTATCGCCTCTGCCGCCGGTACCGTAAAACAAGCCATTATACATCCTCCTTTTTTATGAATTCGGGCTCTGCCGGAATTCCCGGTCACAACCCACTTTTTCTTTAGCTTCTCTGAGTCCGATCTCCTCTCTGTCAGCAATGGCACTCAGATCATCGTACTCAATTTTACTCTTTTCGCTGCCGTATCCTGACGACCTTTTGATACGCACGTTTCCATATGAAGTATACATTTCATCGACGGTTCTGTCCATAACATATCGTTTGTAAGCAGACTCCCTGATGCCTATCGTGGTAGTGTACCTAAATATCGACTCGACCATCCTGTCCCGATCGTTAATATCACACAGCACCCTGAGCTCATATCCCGGTCTGGACTTCTTCATGAATACCGGTATGACATAGGCTTCTCTTGCCCCTTCCTTAAGCAGTCTCTCGGTGGCATACCCCATCTCCTCCCCGGTCATGTCATCGATATTGCAGGCAAGACCTGTCACCTCTTCTCTTGCCGATATCTCGCCAAGCATCACCCTGACACAGTTAGGTCTGTCGAAATCCTTGTGTCCCATACCGTATCCTATGCCCGACACCTTCATGACCGGCATATTTCCATATTCGTTTACATAATATCTTAAAAGAGCCGCTCCGGTCGGTGTGCACAGCTCACCGCTTTCATCTCCGCCGTATACAGGCAGACCCCTTAGGAGCTCCGCCGTAGCAGGT
>JAGBNR010000011.1 GCA_017634315.1 Lachnospiraceae bacterium | reverse complement strand
CGAAAAGACCGTGAGTACGGCAGACAACATGAGTACCATAGCCGGACAGACAGGTGCGGTGGCAGAAGCCCTTAAGGCCTATGCGGAGCAGGTACGGCAGCTGGAAAAGCAGACAGCGGCATCACTTGAGCTCTTAAAGCAGCAGAGTGAGAGACACAGTCAGCTCGCCAAAGCGATACCTGCCGAGGTAAATGAGACCTTTAACATAATCAATGAAAATCTGCAGGTCGTGGAGAATCACTTCAAAGAAACGATAGAAGGGATAAATAAGACTGTATCGCAGATACCCGGTGCGGTGGACTATTCATACCGGAGCATGGAGAGCAGCTTAGAGGAGCTTAAGGTCATCCTGCAGCGTATGGAAAAGCTTTACGGGAGATAAGGTATGAAGCGCAGACGCAGACCGGATGAGGAAACTACATACTGGCTTTCCTACTCGGACATGATGGCCGGACTCCTGCTCATCTTCGTGCTGATAATAGCCTTTACGATGCTCCATTCCAAGATGCAGTACGATGAGAAGGAGACAGAGCTCTACGGCAAGGAACAGGAGCTCATGGTACAGGCCACAGAGCTGGAGGAGGAACGGGGTATTGTCGCCACTCAAAGGACAAAGCTTGACGAGCAGGAAAAGAAGCTCAACTCCCAGGAGGAGGCACTTGCCGAGCAGGGGGAGAAGATAGCTATTCAGGAGGAAACCCTCAGAGAGCAGCATGAGCTGCTGGACAAGCTCGAAGCCGTGATGAGTGAGCAGCAGCAGAAGCTTGATGACATCATAGGAGTGAGGACGGAGCTGGTAGAGGCACTGAGGAAGGAGTTTGATGATTCCGAGCTCAAGGTTTCGGTAGACGAAAAGACCGGAGCCATCACCTTTGATGCCAGTATACTTTTTGATTACAACAAAACCGTGCTTAAGGACTCCGGCAAAAGGTTTCTGGCAGAGTTTCTGCCCAAATACGCGGATGTCCTGCTCAGCCCGAGGTACAGGGATCATATATCGGAGATAGTGATAGAGGGGCATACCGATACTGAGGGAGATTATCTCTTCAACCTTGAGCTCTCACAGAAGAGAGCACTTTCGGTAGCAAAGTACTGTCTTGACGATGATAGCGACATCCTGAGTGCGGATCAGCTCGGAGCGTTAAAAGAGATCGTATCGGCAACAGGGCGTTCATACAGCAATCCCGTGTATGATGACAGAGGTGAGGTCGATATGGAGGCATCGCGGCGTGTAGAGTTTCTCTTTAGGCTCAAGGACGAGGAAATGATACGCGAGATGATGGAGATATTAAGTGAAGAGCAGCAGACGGGAAGATGATATGAAGGGCATCCGGTTCGGGAACAGCATCAGAGTACAGCTTGCAGCGGTATTTATCATAATGCTCATAACGGTTGTTGCCGTCAGTGCTTTTATAAATACAGTCTTCCTGCAGCGTTACTATATCTCCAACAAACAAAAGCTCATCGAGAACGCATATGATACTTTAAACCTCCTGTGCGAAAGCTATGAGATAGAGTCAGAGGAATTCAGGATGAGATTTGACAAGCTTACCACCGACGGGGCACTGTCAGTGGTGGTGGCGGACTCGGGTATGGACATCCTGTGCTCCACTGAAAGAGAAAGCGACCTTATGGCTTCACGTCTTTTATGGAGAGTGATATCGGGAGAAACAAAGAATGAACCCGGATATTATGCTCCGGATCATTCCGGAGGCGGTGAAAAGAGGGAGCCTCCGGAGGGAGCCGGCGGCAGCATGAGCGAAGACCGCATAAGATACAGCGAGGATTATAAGAAGATACGTGAACGTGTGCTGGCAAGCACAAATATGTACAAGATAACTACCAGCACGGATCCTGCCATGAGGACTGACTATATAGAGCTATGGGGGTATCTGTCCGGCGGCAATCTGATACTGATAAGGACACCCCTTGAAAGCATAAGAGAGAGCGCGGAGATATCAAACAGATTTATGCTTTACATAGGTGTACTCATAGCACTGATAGGGGCGGTAGTGATGTGGTTTGTATCAAAGCGTATCACGGAGCCTATACTTGAGCTGACCGAGATATCGGACAGGATGTCGCGTATGGACTTTGATGCCAAGTATACAAGCGGCGGAAAGAATGAGATAGGAGAGCTCGGGGAGCATATGAATGAGATGGCAAAGCAGCTGGAGTTCTCCATATCAGAGCTCAAGAGCGCGAATGCCGAGCTGCAGCGGGATATAGAGAAAAAAGAAAAGATAGAGAGTATGCGGAGTGAGTTCATATCAAACGTATCACATGAGCTCAAGACTCCCATAGCACTGATATCGGGATATGCGGAGGGGATTCGCGACGGTATAGCCGAGACGGAAAATGACAGGAATGAATATCTCGGTGTGATCATAGATGAGTCGGATAAAATGGGCAGGCTGGTATCCAATCTTCTCGAGCTGAACAAGCTGGAGTTTGGTAACGAAAAGGTGGAAATGACGAGGTTTGATATCGTGGAGCTCATCTCAAACACGATAGCTTCCTCGGATATCATGATAAAGCAGTACGGCGTATCGGTATCGTTTGAAGAAAATACTCCGATATATGTATGGGGAGACGAAGGTAAGACGGAGACGGTATTTACGAATTACTTCACAAACGCGCTAAGGTACTGCAGGGGAGAAAAGAGAACCGAGATAACTCTGTCGGATGATGACAAAAATGTCAGAATACAGGTGTATAATACAGGTGACCCCATACCGGATGAAGCATTGGACAGGATCTGGGACAAGTTCTATAAGGTCGATAAGGCAAGGAGCCGTGAGGTAGGCGGCTCCGGTGTGGGGCTCTCGATCGTAAAGGCGGTCATGGAGACTTTGAATAAGCCGTTCGGTGTGATAAACTATGATAACGGTGTCGGGTTCTGGTTTGAACTTGAAAGAGCATAAAAAGGGATTGAAAATGAAAAGTATGTTGAGGGTTCTGTGCGCAGGGCTCATATTGGGAATAACGGTACTTACGGGGTGCGGAGCTGAGAGTGTCGATATATCCGATGAGGATGTGAAGAGAGTGGCGAACTACTCTTCGGATATAGTCAGTCAGCACAGTGACAACTCAGAATCAAGACTTGTCGATCTGAGTACGGTCAAAAGAAAGTATCAGGAGCAGCTTGATCTTGAGATAAAGAAACAAAATTTCAAGGCACTACAGCAGGCAGCATCGGGAGAGAGCAGCGCATCGGGCTCAGACGGAGAAGGCGGAGCAGACGGAGAGGAAAACGGCGGATACGTAGAGCCTGAGATGAGTCTTGCGGAGGCTATAGGTGTGCCTGAGTTTGACATATATTATACGGGCTATGAGATATCAAGCACTTATCCTTCACAGGCATCGGTCTCCGAGGATGTGTATATGGGTATGACTGCGGCTCCGGGGGATACACTTCTTATCATGCATTTCAATATATCCAATATTGAGGGTCTTGACAGGGAATGCTATATACTGGGTCTCAAGCCTACCTTCAGGGTTAAGATAAACGGAGAGAGTAATACGGTACAGCAGACGATACTTTCAGATGACCTGTCGAAGTATGACGGGACCATCCCCGCCTACAGCTCGCAGGATGCGGTCCTCATATGCGAGTCATCGGAAAGCGCACTTTCAAATATAGAGTCGCTGTCTCTTGTGGTAAGGTCTGCGGAGGGCCGCCCGGAATACAAACTCGAATAAAGCATTTTCAATGGCCGAAAAAATCCGTGCTTGCACGGGATTTTTGAAGGACATTAGAAAATCTAACGGATGTGAGCATAAAAGCCGCATGAAATGCGGCGATATGCGAACAGACGTGTCAATTGCGAGAGCAGCGAAAGCTGCGTAGCAATTGGCTTTATAAAAATATTATCACAAGGAAATATTCACATGCCCATTTGTGTCCAAAAGGATCTGCCGGCAAGAGAGATCCTTGAAAATGAAAATATATTCACCATGGAGCCGGAACGCTCCATGCATCAGGATATCAGACCGCTGGAGATATGCATACTGAATCTGATGCCCTTAAAGGAGGATACGGAGCTGCAGCTGCTGCGCTCCCTGTCCAATACCCCGTTACAGATAAATATTACATTCATGACCGTTAAGAGTCATATATCGAGGAACACATCGGCAAATCACCTCAATCAGTTCTACACATCATGGTATGAGATAAAGGATAAGCGGTTTGACGGTCTCATCATCACCGGTGCGCCGGTAGAGCTGCTTGAGTACGAAGAGGTGGACTACTGGGATGAGATGACAGCTATCATGGACTGGTCTCTTACCAATGTCACATCCACTCTTCATGTATGCTGGGGAGCACAGGCGGCACTTTATCACCATTATGGACTGAATAAGCATACCTTTGAGGACGGCAAGCTCTTCGGAGTGTACCGGCACAGGGTCAGGAACCGTAAGGATCCGTTGGTGAGAGGCTTTGACGACCTTTTCTATATCCCACATTCAAGGTATACAGAGGTGAGAAAAGAAGATATACATGCCTGTGCGGAGCTTAAGGTGCTCGCCGAGGGTGACAATAAGGCGGGAGTTTGCCTGTGTACAGCCAAGGAGGGCAGACAGGTTTTTCTTTTCGGACATCCCGAATATGACAGGCTGACGCTTGACAAAGAATATAAGCGCGATAAGGAAAAGGGACTCGATCCCGCTCTTCCGGTAAACTACTATCCGGACGATGACCCGGAGCAAAAGCCGATGTTGATTTGGAGAAGTCATGCTAATATAATATATACGAATTGGCTTGATTACTATGTGTATCAGAGCACGCCGTATGATATAGGTGTTTCTTTAAGTATTTAAACAGGAGGTATCGCTATGAAAGGCAAGGCGAAGCTGACACTCACTAATGTACTGCTTATGGTAGGATTCATCCCGCTTATAGTGGCAGGGATACTCATCTGTATCATAAGCAGCATCACAACGAGCAATAATCTCACGCAGGATGTGTACGACAAGCTGTTTGTTGCATCCGATGGACTCAGGAAGTATTACCAGTATGAGCTGGAGGCCGGAAATGAGATGCCGTACGAGCATGACTATGTGGATATGCTCAAGAGTGACGATATAGAGATGACGCTCTTCATGGGAGATACCAGATATATGACATCTGCGCTCAATGATAAGGGTGAGAGGAACGAAGGCACCAAGATGGACGCAAAGATCTGGACAGAGGTGCAGAAGGGTAATGATTATTATGCGGACGGAGTCATCATCGGAGGCAAGCCCTACTATGTTTACTACAGACCTCTGTACGGCGCAGACGGCTCGGTGGCAGGATCTGCGTGGGCAGGAGAGCCCTCCGTAAAGGTCAAGGCTGCCATAAGACATTCGATACTTATGACCGTACTTGCTGTTGTAATAGCGGTTGTTGTATTCGGCATTATCATAATCTTAGTCGCAAGAAGGATAATACATACTTTGAATGAGGTCGTAGACGGTGTACAGAAGCTTGCCGACGGTGATCTGACCGAGATGAAGCATCCCAGCTCAAATATCAGGGAAATATCCATTATAGGTGAGAATCTTTATAAGCTTCATGAATGGCTGAAGGATATCGTATCAGGCATACTTGAGGACACTCACAGCCTGGATGCGAATATGTCGGACGTGGCAATGGGTGTCGATACCTGCAACTCTGCTTCCGACGGTATAGTAAGGGCAGTCGATGATCTGTCAAAGGGATCCATGGAGATGGCCGAGTCCGTCCAGAATACAAATGTAAACATGCAGACCATAGGTGACGGAGTGGATGAGATAAAGAATCTTTCGGACAATGCCACTACATTTGCAAATGAGGCGAAGACAGAGAGCCAGAAGGCTCAGGATGCCCTTAACGAGCTGATGAAAGCCAATGCAGACACTGTAGAGGTATCTCACAATGTGGTGGAGGGTATCAATTCTTCTTCCGCCGCCATAGAGAAGATATCGTCCGCAGCTTCGGTCATAGAGGACATAGCAAGCCAGACCAATCTGCTTTCGCTTAATGCGTCGATAGAGGCGGCAAGAGCGGGAGAGGCAGGAAGAGGCTTTGCGGTCGTGGCATCCGAGATATCATCGCTTGCGCAGCAGTCTGACCAGTCCTCCAAGGAGATCAAGCAGATCGTCAACGAGATCATAGCCACATCCAATAAGAACGTGGAATACGCGGGTCAGATACAGGAGGCTGTAAACAACGAAGGCTCGGTACTCGCACAGGTGAATGACAGCTTCGCCGTGATGAATGATAAGATAGGAGACACGGTTTCGGCCATAGATACCATAGCAGGAAGAGCTGATGAGCTGGACGCAGCCAAATCTCAGGTGCTTGATGATGTCACATCGCTTTCATCCATATCGGAGGAGAATGCTGCATCATGTCAGGAGACAAATGCTTCGATGCAGGAGATGGGAGCAACAATATCGACCATAAAGGCAGAGTCGGACAATACGCTCGGTGTAGCAAAAGCATTAAAGGAAGCTATAGCGGCATTCAAGATCTGACGATCACATATCAAAGCCTGCTCCGTATATGGGGGCAGGCTTTTTTTAAGGAAATGTACAGGGTCTAAGGCGAAAGGAGCAGTAATGGGAGGGTTTTTTGCAGCGGCATTAAAGAGTGATTGTGTATTCGATCTCTATTTCGGAACGGACTACCACTCGCATCTCGGTACGAGACGCGCAGGTATGGCGGTATATGATCGTGAAGAGGGATTTAACAGAGCCATACATAATATCGAGAATTCCCCGTTCAGGACCAAGTTTGAGTCCGATTTTCACGAGATGAAGGGAAGTCTCGGGATAGGCTGCATATCGGATTACGAACCTCAGCCTCTTATAGTCAGATCACATCACGGGACATTCGCCATCACTACCGTAGGTAAGATAAACAATATGGATCAGCTCTCCGATGAGGTCATCAGGTCCGCGGGGACTCATTTTCTGGAGATGAGCGGAGGCTCAATAAATGCCACGGAGCTCGTGGCAGCTCTTATCAATCAAAAGGAAAACATAATAGAGGGTATACAGTATGCACAGGAGGTCATAGACGGCTCCATGACCCTGATGCTGCTCACATCTAAGGGGATATACTGCGCCAGAGACAGGATGGGACGTACACCGCTCACTATCGGCCTAAAGGATGACGGCTTCTGCGCATCCTTTGAAAAGTTCGCGTATCTTAATCTGGGATACAGGGACTATAAGGAGCTTGGTCCCGGCGAGGTGGTGATCATGACTCCGGAGTCTGTGACCACGCTCGTAAAGCCCGGAGATAAGATGAAGATATGTACCTTCCTCTGGGTATATTACGGGTATCCGTCATCGGGATATGAGGGGGTATCCGTAGAAGAGATGAGATACAACTGTGGCAAATACATGGCAATGAGGGATACCATATCAAAGGATGATCTTGATATTGTGGCAGGAGTGCCTGATTCGGGTACAGCGCACGCGGTAGGCTATGCGAATGAGTCGGGTATACCTTTTTCGAGACCCTTCATCAAGTATACCCCTACATGGCCCAGATCCTTTATGCCTACGATACAGTCAAGAAGGGACATGATAGCGAGGATGAAGCTGATACCCGTACATGAGCTCATAGAGGGCAACAGACTGCTGCTGATAGACGATTCGATAGTAAGGGGTACGCAGCTCAGGGAGACCACACAGTTCCTTTACAACTCGGGTGCCAAAGAGGTACATGTACGTCCTGCCTGCCCTCCGATAATGTTTGGGTGCAAATATATCAATTTCTCCAGATCAACCTCCGAGATGGAGCTTATAGCGAGAAGGATAATCAATAAGGAAGAGGGTCAGGACGTGGAGAGGGCTGTACTTGATGACTATACCAATCCGGATTCCGACAGATACAAGGAGATGATAGAGCAGATAAGAAAGCAGCTGGGCTTCACCTCCTTACGATACAATCGTCTCGATGATATGCTGAGAGCCTGCGGCATAGATAAGGACAAGCTCTGCACCTACTGCTGGGACGGCAGGGAGTGATACAGCTTAAAGCTGTCAGGGATATCATTTATGCCTCTTGAGAGGCAGAGTGCGGATGAGGCTCCTTTATAGGACAGCTCCTTGCCTGTCACATCGGTGACGGAGCATCCGGCCTCCTTTGCTATAAGTGCCGCAGCAGCATAGTCCCATAGCTGTATACGCAGCTCGAAATACAGTGCGCATCTCCCCATAGCCACGCAGCACATATCCCAGGCTGCGGTGCCGGAGCGTCTGATATCCACACACTTTGCGATCAGATCTTTCGCTATGGCGAAGGTATCATCGCGAAGCTCGGTATAGTACGGAGCCGTGCCGAATACCGCAAGGGAGTCCGAGAGAGGAGCATCTGATGACATGATACGCTCACCATTCAGATATGCACCCTGTCCGGACACTGCAGAGAACATCATGTCGTCATAGGGATTGTATACTATCCCCATGTACGGCTCTTTATTCCTGAGCAGACCTATGGATACTACGGACGGATGATACTGATATATAAAATTTGAAGTACCGTCTATAGGATCTATGACAAAGACGTATCCCTGTCTCATCTTTTCGGTAAACACATCCTGACCATCCTCTTCACCGAGAAATGCTGCGTCGGGAAGCAGTGCGGAGAGTCTGTCTATAAGGAAGGCCTGTACCTTTTCATCAGTTTCAGTCACGAAATTGGCATGACCGCTTTTTTCCATTATTTTCGGATGTGAAGCGTGGAGCAGTATCTGTCCGGCTTCTCTTGCGGCCGTCTGTATGCTTTCTGCAAGTATGTTTTCATTCATGATGTTTTCTCCTTTGAATATTACTATTATATGATGCAAGGGTCAAAAGGTACAAATCAGAGGTTTTCACACTTTTATATTTGAGAAACAGCGGCTATAATCATAGTAAATGAAATCAGATACAGGAGAAGTAAAATGAAGGATATAGTATTGGGGAGCACAGGAATAACGGTAAAGCAGAATGCCTTCGGTGCTCTGCCTATACAGCGTGACGATACGGACACTGCTATCCGTATACTGCGCAGAGCCTATGAAGGAGGCATGACATATTTCGATACCGCGCGTGCCTACAGTGACAGTGAGGAAAAGATGGGTATAGCCTTTGAAGGGATGCGCGACAAGATATTCATCGCCACCAAGACACAGGCCACAGATCCGGACAAGTTCCGTTCGGATCTGGAGACATCTCTTAAAATGCTCCGCACGGACTATATAGACGTATATCAGTTTCACTGTGTGAACCGGTGCTATGCTCCCGGAGACGGCACGGGTATGTATGAATGTATGCTCGAAGCAAAGCAGCAGGGAAAGATAAGACATATAGGAATAACCGCGCACAAGATAGAGACAGCATATGAAGCGGCAAAGAGCGGTCTGTATGAGACCATGCAGTTCCCTTTCAGCTATCTGTCGGGAGAAAAAGAAATAAAGCTGGTCAATATGTGTAAGGAGTGCAATGTCGGATTCATCGCGATGAAGGGACTCGCCGGCGGACTGATCACCCGCTCCGATGCAGCCATGGCCTTTATGACGGAGTATGACAATGTACTGCCGATCTGGGGAGTACAGCACATGAATGAGCTTGAGGAATGGCTTTCCTATATGCAGACTACTCCATCAATGAGCGGAGAGCTGAAGTCCTATATAGAAAAGGAACGCGAGGAGCTGTCCGGAGACTTCTGCCGAGGCTGCGGCTACTGCATGCCCTGTCCCGTCGGCATAAAGATAAACAACTGTGCACGTATGTCTCTGCTTTTAAGACGCGCTCCATCGGCAGCATGGCTCAATGATGAATGGCAGCAGAATATGGCAAGGATCGACGACTGCATAAACTGCCGGCAGTGTACCGCAAAATGTCCTTATGAGCTGTCCACACCCGAGCTCTTAAAGAAAAATCTTGCGGATTACAGAAAGGTACTCGCAGGAGAGGTATCAGTCGGCTGACCTGCCTATCCCAGAGTCACATCGAGTATCATCATAAGTATAAAGCCTGCCGCAAAGCCTATAGTGGACAGATTTGTATGCACTCCCTCGGAGGCTTCGGGGATGAGCTCTTCTATCACCACATAGATCATTGCACCGGCTGCAAAGGACAGAAAATAAGGCAGCATCGGTGTCAGCATGCTGGACAGCACTATCATAAGCAGTGCACCCACAGGCTCTACCGCTCCCGAAAGTGTCCCGTACAGGAAAGCCTTGGATCTGGATATGCCCGTGCCTTTGAGCGGCATGGATATGATAGCACCCTCGGGAAAGTTTTGTATGGCTATACCTATGGCAAGTGACATGGCTCCTGCAAACGACACCTCCGCCTGTCCCGCCAGTGCTCCGGCGAATACCACGCCTACTGCCATACCCTCCGGCAGATTGTGAAGGGTCACGGCAAGCATCAGCATCACCGACCTTGAAAGCGAGCTTTGTCCTCCTCTTGTACCCTCCGGTACATCCGTATTGAGATGCAGATGCGGTATCACCTCATCCATCAGAAGAAGAAACCCCATACCGACCGCCATGCCGACCGCTGCAGGCACAAAAGAAAGCTGCTCGGACATTCCCGACATTTCCATTGAGGGGATAAGCAGTGACCAGACTGATGCGGCGACCATCACTCCGGATGCAAACCCCAGCAGTGTCTTCTGCAGCTTTTCCGGTATCTCGTTTTTCATAAAAAATACCATCGCCGACCCGAGAGTCGTCCCTGCAAAGGGTATCAACAGTCCAAGTGCTATTGTTCCGGCCATATTTACCTCCTTACACTCCGGCAAACCGGAATACAATGCCTACTACCGCAGAGGCGGCAATAAACAGTATCGGATGCAGTTTGAATCGTCTTCTTAATACAAAAATCACCACAGCAAGCAGCATTGCCTCCCAGATAAAAAGATCTGCCACGGATCTGCTTGCTTCAAAAGCAGGGATGTTGATGAGCGCAATCTTAACCACATTTACCCCTGCAGCCGTGATCATGGCTATTGATGCAGGACGGAGTCCGTAAAATGCCGCATCCACATATCTGTTACCCTTGAACTTATTCAGGAAATGCGCCACTATCAGTATCACTATAAATGACGGGAGCGCGAGAGATATGGAAGCTATGATGCTCCCGACGATCCCTGCTGTCTGATAGCCTGCATAGGTACTCATATTTATGCCTATGGCACCAGGAGTCGATTCGGATACCGCTATCATATCTGCTATATCGGCATGGGTAAACCATCCCGTGCTGTCCGATATCTCGTACAGGAACGGAAGTGTAGCCAGTCCCCCGCCTACGGAAAACAGGCCGGTCTTAAAGAACTCAAGAAAGAGACGGAGCAGTGTACTCATGAGACCGCCTCCTTATGACCTCTTATCAGTATGCCGGCGACACCGGCCGCTATCACCAGCACGGCCGCAGGCACCTTTACCGGCAGCAGACCCGAGAAAGCCATCAGAATAAACACTATGATATATATAACAAAAGCCAGTCTGTCTACGATCGCTTTCTTCCATAGTCTCAGTACCGCCTCAAGTATGAGTACGCACACACATACCCTTATCCCCGCGAATGCGTTCTGTACCAGAGGGATATCGGCAAAGTTGGTCAGAAAAGCCGCTATAACGATAATGATGATGATCGGACATGTGAGAAAGCCAAGTGTAGCCGCTGCCGCTCCCGCCACTCCGTGTCTCTTATTACCTATAAAGGTAGATACGTTGAGTGCTATGATTCCAGGTGTGCACTGTCCTATGGCAAAATAATCCATAAGCTCATCCGTAGTGACCCATCCGCGCTTTTTATTCAGCTCTTCCTCCAGCAGCGGAAGCATAGCATAGCCTCCTCCGAAGTTTACCGCCCCTATTTTCAAAAATGTAAGATACAGCTCAAATAATTCTTTCATCAATGTCCACCTTATTTATGACCTATGAAGGATATTGTAGTCGATTTAAGTATCCTCTTCAAGCATCCACCGCATGAAGAGTCAGTCAAGTAAACGTTGGCAATTCATTCAGCAATTCAAATTTCTGCCTTTGAAAAGGAAACCTTCCCTCCGCTTTGCTACGGGAAGCTCTTTCATGTAAATCGATAGCCTATGGATATCGGTGATAATCCTTGCTCT
>JAGBNR010000104.1 GCA_017634315.1 Lachnospiraceae bacterium | reverse complement strand
TGTGGTCACTCGATGATGAGCTGTCGCTCAATACATGGAAAAAGCCATATCTGCCGACGTGTGCAAGCACCCGCGGCTGGATATGGCTTTTTCCGTGAACTCAGCTCGTAGCGTTCACAAAGTTTTCACAAAAAAATATTAGCACTCACCCTTGACGAGTGCTAATAAAGGTGGTATAACATAATCAATCCAAGGGAACGGAGGGCACGATAGCCAAAGGAAGTCCCCGAGGATAGAGCAACTATTGACGAGAAGCCACGCTGCCGCAAGGCTCCGGAGGCAAACACATATTTATAAGGAGGTAACGATTATGTTGTACACACCCAGTATTTTAAGAACAAACCTTTTTGATGATCTTTTTGATGATGATTTCTTTACCAGACCCTTCAGTCATCTGGACAGCTTTAAGGGAAATGCCGGAGAGCTGATGAGGACAGATGTAAAGGAGAACAAGGACTCCTATGAGCTGCAGATGAGCCTGCCGGGTATAGACAAGAAAGACATCAAGGCTTCGCTGAAGGATGGTTATATGACCATCAATGCCTCTACGACAACGGATACCAATGATCAGGACAAGGATCATCACTACATCCGCAGAGAGAGGTATCAGGGCTCCGTAAGCAGGACCTTCTATGTAGGTGAGGCTGTCAAGGAAGAGGATATCAAGGCTAAGTTTGAAAACGGTATCCTTACGCTTACCGTACCCAAGAAGGTGGAAGAGCCTAAGGTAGAGGAGCAGAAGTATATTGCAATAGAGGGCTGATACCGTATCGTATACAGCCGGAATGAAAACCGGTGAAAAACCGTTTACCATATTGACCCCTGTCGGGAACAGCCCGGCAGGGGTTTTTATAGTTGGACTATATCTTTCAAGTGTGGCATACTGAAAAGGCAGTCGGCACTAAACGAACAGTACGATGCCAAACGCGCATATTTTGCACCGGCTGTTCAGTGCCCCGGGCATCGTGTATGGCTACTATGAATAGCTACTATAAATATCATAAGCGGGGAGGCGGCATATGAGTGAAAGGGACATTTCATCGGCAATAGAGGATGTTATATCTAAAGTCGAAGAGCTGGGGTCAAAGATGGGAGAGAGCTTTCGCGAGTTTAGGGAGAGCGAGACCGTGGAGACCTTTACAGAAGGAGTAAAAAAGGGAGCAAAGACCGCGGCGGACGGTGTTTCAAAAGGAGCAAAGCTCGCAGCCGGAGGGATCGCGGAGGGTACCAGAGAGTTCTCCGAGACGATAAAGTCCACGAATGCCGCAAGAAAGGCTGAAAAGGCGGATCGGCATGAAGTGAGGCTTAGCAACGGAGTCAGGATACCGCTCGTAGGCTACGGCTCGTATCTTGCCACTGAAAGGGACGGTCGCCGGACCATCATCGATGCTCTGAATGAGGGCTATCGCTACATCGATACCGCGAGGTTTTATAAAAACGAGCATGAGATAGGTGAAGCTATCGAAGAGAGTGGGATAAAGAGGGACGAGATATTCCTGTGCAGCAAGGTGTGGCCTACGATGCTCGGCGCGGAAAAGACGAGAGAATCTTTTGAAGCAACGTGCGAAAGTCTGCGGACGGATTATCTTAATATGTACCTGATACACTGGCCCAAGGTGAGCCAGTCAGATGAAGAATGGGTATCAAAGGTGCGTGATACGTGGGCAGTGATGGAGGAGCTGTACAGGGCAGGACGTATAAAGGCTATAGGACTGTCGAATTTCCTGCCACATCATATCAGACCGTTGCTTGAGACCGCGAAGGTGCGTCCCATGGTGGATCAGCTGGAGCTGCATGTGGGCTACATGCAGGAATATACGCTTGCATATCTGAAAAAAGCGGGTATAGTGGCACAGGCATGGAGTCCCATTGGCAGAGGGGTGATGCTCCAGGATGATCGTATCGGCAGGCTGGCTGTAAAATACGGAAAGTCAAATGCTCAGATCCTGCTTCGTTATCTTGTGCAGAGGGGCATACCCGTGATACCCAAGGCATCGAGCCCCGACAGGATGAGGGAAAATCTTGAGCTGTTTGATTTCAGTCTTACAGAGGATGAGATCTCATATCTGTCCTGCATATCCGAGGCCGGATGGTCAGGAGAGCATCCGGACATAGCGGAGCTCGAGGGAACCGACGGAAGATAAATGATAAGCCCTTACCGATCATACCGGTAAGGGCTTACATTATATATTCTTTATGCTTCATTACATAAGACTGTCCACGATCAATACTCGATGATGTGTGCATAGCTCTTGAACAGTTCCTCTAAAAATGCCTCGATTTTCTTCATAGTGATACCTCATACCCTTTCCCGCAGACTGTCGCTGCGTTTGAGATCTAACCTTGTTTTACGTGAGCTGTCACCCCGGCCGAAGTATGCGTTGCTCATTTATTATTGCTGATTATAATATAACCTCTTGATGAGATAATGTGAAATACATATAATAAATGCATTGCGATACCTTTAAGGTATCGGAGGGGGGTAGGCAATGGAGCTCAGACATATAAGGTATTTCATGGCTGTGGCGGAGGAGATGAATTTCACGAGAGCAGCGGAGAAGCTCTCTATAGCGCAACCGCCGCTGTCAAGACAGATTAGGGATCTGGAGGAGGAGCTTGGAGCCAGGCTTTTTGAGCGCAGCTCCCATTCGCTCAGGCTTACGGAAGAGGGTATACTTTTCAAGCAGTACGCTGCAAGGATACTGGAGCTTGAGGGCAGATCCAAGGATGATATAGCGGAGATGTCGGGAGGGCTGCACGGCAGGATTGACTTCGCCACCGTAGAGGGCTACGGTCCGCATCTGCTCGCAGGATGGATATCGGGCTTTCACACTCTGCATCCCCGTGTGCAGTACAATCTCTGGACCGGTACTACGGACGAGATCGTGAACCGTCTGCACAGGGGGCTCTGCGATATGGCGATAGTCATGGAGCCCTTTTCCGATCCTGATATTGAGACTGTCCATGTACATTCAGAGCCTTGGGCTGCGATCATTCCAAAGGATGATCCTCTTGCAAAAGCGAAGGGCAGGAGCATACGGCCGGCTGATCTTATGGACAGACCGCTCATCATACCATCGAGGGCATCAAGGAGCTCGGAGTTCAGTAAGTGGATGCCCGATCCCGAAAAGCCTCTGAACGTGATATGCAGGGTAGCCCATCTTATCAATGTGAGAGAGCTTGCGAGAGCCGGAGTGGGGATAGCGATATTTCCTCTGGCGGAGGGAGTCATGACGGTGGATGACAAGGTAGTGGTAAAGAAGATAGACCACCCTGACGCGATAGCCTCATATCTTCTTGTATGGAGCAAGGAGAGACCGATGCCCGGGGTGGCAGCGGAGCTTTTGAAGTATATAAGAAAAGACCTGAAGCATAAGGAGCATGCGATATGATCGTGCACCCGATACCGCCCTTTTATGATAATGACTCGCGCATACTCATACTCGGAAGCTTTCCTTCCGTAAAGAGCCGCGAGATGATGTTCTTTTACGGACACCCCCGGAACCGTTTCTGGAGAGTACTGGCGGCTGTGTATGAGGATGAATTTGCAGAGACAGTAGATGAAAGAAAGGCTTTTCTAAAAAAACATCACATTGCGGCATGGGATGTGATATCATCTTGTGATATCATAGGATCATCGGACGCGAGTATACGGAATGTCATACCGAACGATCTGTCCGTAATACTTGATCATGCAGATATCAGTGAGATATATGTGAACGGACGTACTGCTGAGAAAATGTACAAAAAGTACACGGAGGAAAAGACCGGGAGGAGAGCAGTGTGTCTGCCGTCCACAAGCCCGGCAAATGCAGCATGGAGCCTCGGGCGTCTGACAGAGGCATGGCATGTGATATCAGGGTCAAAAAAGGAGAATATATGATAGTTGTCAATGAAACAGGCTACCTGCCTGATTCAGAAAAGATCGCCGTAAGTGATGAGAACGGTGAGTTCTGTATTGTAGATGATAATGAAAGAAAAAAGCTTGACACACCCATAGCTGTCACGGACGCAGGATATGATGAGACTGCGGGACACCGTGTATACAGGCTGGATTTTTCGGATCTAAAGGATATTGGAATATATCATATCGAATCGGATAAGGGAGAGGCTTCCGCTTCCTTTAAGGTGGAGCCGGGAGTATACAAGACACTTAAGAATGCGCTTCAAAAGTTCTTTTATTTCCAAAGATGCGGTATGACACTCGAGGAGAGGTATGCCGGACCATTTAAAAGGGATATCTGCCATCAGGGATTGTCACATATCGTAGGAAGTGAGGAGAAGATCAGTATACCGAAGGGCTGGCATGATGCCGGAGACTATGGCAGATATGTGAGTGCCGGGGCTGTAGCTGTAGCGCACATGCTTTATGCTTATGAGCTTTTCCCCGGGGCATTTGATGACAATATAAATATTCCGGAGTCGGGCAACGGCGTGCCGGATATTTTGAATGAGTGCCGCTATGAGCTGGAGTTTTTAAGCAGTATGCAGGATGAGGACGGGGGAGTGCATCATAAGGTAACAAGCTGGACCTTTTGTGGATTTGTGATGCCAAAGGATGATGATAAGGAAATGTTTGTATTCCCCGTCACAAGTCTTTCCACTGCGGACTTTGCTGCGGTGATGTGCATAGCGTCAAGAGTATATGAGCCGTATGATCCTGACTTCGCAAGAAGCTGCATGCATCAGGCTTATCTTGCGGGACAGTGGCTCATGGAGCATCCGGACAATACGGACTTTCATGATCCCGAGGGATGCAATACCGGAGAATACACCGATCCCTGTGATAGTGATGAGCGTATGTGGGCCTATGCGGAGCTGATGCGTACCGATTATGATATTCGGCAGGATATGGACAGATCGATGAGGACAGCAGGATCGAAGAGAGAATCCAGACAGGAGGGCTACAGACAGGAATTTGTCTCGGCACTTACTGCATACGAGGATTCGCATCCTCGATATGACGGCAGGAGTGTGGATGACGGATTCGGTTGGAATGATGTGTCATCGTTTGCAGCCATTGCCGTGATCTTTGATCCTGACAAACGCTCGGGGGAGGAGCTTCACGACAGGATGACAGCAATGCTTATATCGCGTGCGGATGAGTTTGCTGCGATGCAGGAGGGCGGCTATCCCATATCTATGAAAAAAGAGGATTTCATTTGGGGCAGCAACATGGTCATGTCAAACCGGGCGGATATACTTATCACGGCTGCTCTTGTATTGAGACAGAGTATGGGGGCTGATGACAGGGCAAAGGCGTATGAGAAAGCCGCACTTAATCAGATCCACTATATATTAGGCATGAATGCAATGGATATATCCTATGTGACGGGCTTTGGAGATAATGCGTTCAAGGATCCTCACAACAGGGTGACGATATCGGATGACATAGAACGACCGATACCCGGTGAGCTGTCAGGCGGACCGTGTATTCTTTTCGCGGACGAGAAGATCAAAAAGCACATAAAACCCGGCACTCCGCCACAGAGATGCTATCTTGATCATCACCTGAGCTACAGCTCTAATGAGATAACGATCTATTGGAACTCATCACTGCTTTTTGCGACGGCATATTTTGACAGGAGCACACGCTGAAGCGGTAATGATACCGTGTCTTTGGCTGCAGCACCGTGCTCGTGCACAATCACACTTTTCGATTGATTTTAAACCCGAAAAGAATTATAATGTGATATAAATTCCGGTTCCGGGAGGACGGCTTGGATCGTTGGAGATGGGAGTGCCCATAGTGTTATGCCGCGAAGCGGCATAGATTGGTGCTAAAGACGTCTTGACAAGCTGGCTTGTCAGAGCGGCTTATAGCACCAATAATATACATGCGATAAAATCGCAAGTCACTATGGGCACTCTCACCGTCACTTTCCTTGTCGGGTCAGTTTCTGGAGCAACCATATAACAGAAGAATCCCACAGAAGACATGACCGCCGGAAGTAAACAATTATGCATTAGGAGGAAAAAGGTATGGTAAGCAACATCCCAAAGGCAAAAGTCGGTATTGTGGCGGTATCAAGAGACTGCTTTCCCGCAGAGCTCGCGACAAACAGGAGAAAGGCTCTTGTAGACGCGTACACGAAGAAGTATGACAAGGACGACATCTATGAGTGCCCTGTCTGCATCATCGAGAGCGAGACCCAGATGGTTGAAGCACTTGAGGACGTAAAGAAGAACGAATGTAACGCTATAGTGGTTTATCTCGGAAACTTCGGACCCGAGATCGCAGAGACTCTGCTTGCAAAGCACTTTGACGGACCCGCTATGTTCATTGCGGCAGCGGAGGAGAGCCAGAATGACCTCTTCGACGGCAGAGGAGACGCATACTGCGGTATGCTGAACGCAAGCTACAATCTTGCTCTTAGGAATACAAAGGCATATATCCCCGAGTATCCCGTAGGTGACGCTGATGACTGCGCAGACATGATACATGATTTCCTTCCGATAGTCCGTGCAGTGGTCGGACTCAAGAATCTGAAGATCATATCATTCGGTCCCAGACCCCAGAATTTCCTTGCCTGCAATGCTCCCATCAAGCAGCTCTACAATCTTGACGTGGAGATCGAGGAGGAGTCCGAGCTGGATCTTTTCGAGTCTTATCAGAAGCATGCCGAGGACAAGGCAGGCATAGAGGAGATCGCAAAGGATATGGCAAAGGAGCTCGGCCAGTCCGAGATCAACGATACACTGAGAAAGCTCGCGCAGTATGAGCTTACTCTTAAGGACTGGGTAAAGGAGCACATGGGATACAGAAAGTACGTGGCACTTACCACAAAGTGCTGGCCCGCATTCCAGGATATGTTCCGCTTCAATCCCTGCTATGTGAACTCAAGACTTGCAAAAGAGGGCATACCGGTATCCTGCGAGGTGGATATCTACGGAGTGCTTTCCGAGTATATCGGTACCTGCATATCGGGAGATGCGGTCACGCTGCTCGATATCAACAATTCCGTACCCAAGGATATGTACAAGGAGTCTATCGAGGGCAAGTTCCCCTATGTACACACAGATACATTCATGGGCTTCCACTGCGGCAACACCTGCTCTACGAAGCTTTGCAATCCGCACCTTTCATATCAGAGGATCATGGCACGTACTCACCCGCAGGATTGGTGCGAGGGTACCATGGAAGGCGATATCAAGCCGGGTGACATCACGTTCTACAGACTGCAGTCCACGGCTGACGGTAAGCTCAGGGCTTATCTTGCAGAGGGTGAGGTGCTCCCTGTTGCTACTAAGTCCTTTGGCTCCATCGGTGTATTTGCCATCCACGAGATGGGTCGTTTCTATCGCCATGTGCTCATAGAGAAGAACTATCCTCACCATGGCGCAGTGATGTTCGGACACTTTGGCAAGGCTTTGTTTGAGGTATACAAGTATATCGGCGTAGATCTCAGCGAGATAGGTTACAACCAGCCCGCTGCACTTCCTTACGCATCCGAGAATCCTTACAAGGCTTGACACTCTCCTCTCGACCGAGAATAGTTAGGAGAATTACATTGGATTAATGCAGAGCCTGTGTGCTGTGGTGCGTGATCGCACCGGGCACGCAGGCTTTTATGGATATGGAGGTATCTTGAGCCATAGCTGCAAGAAGTCACCGGATCAGATGAGGGAGTCATAATGCCTGCTACGATAAAGATGATCGCTGAAAAAGCCGGAGTCTCCAGAGGCACGGTAGACAGGGTGTTGAATAACAGAGGCGATGTAAATCCAGCCACGGAAAAAAGGATTCTTAGGATCGCAAAAGAGCTCGGCTATACCCCAAATCAGGCGGGGCGTGCCCTTGCTGCAAGGAAAAAGGGATATGTCATCGATGTCATACTCTGTTCGCTTGGGAACGAGTTTTTTGACGATGTTAAAAACGGGATCGCACGAGGTATGCAGGAAGCCGAAAACTACGGCATCAGGGTCAACATCCTGGAGATGAAGGGATACGATGTATCCAGACAGCATGAGCTGTTGGACAGGGCAGGAGAGGAGGCGGATCTTATAGTCCTAAATGCAATAAACGACCCTCTCATTATCAGCAAGGTAAAGGAGCTCAAGGACTCCGGCAAAGAAACGATACTTGTAAACACGTCGCTTGAGTGCAATGAAACTCTTGCTTCCGTCTGTGTCGACTACATAGAAAGCGGAGCCACAGCAGCAGGTCTTATGGGTCTGATGCTGAAAAAGCAGGCTGATATAGTGATAGCCATGGGATCAAAAAATGTGCTCGGGCATAATGAAAGAGTGGTAGGGTTTATAAACAATATCAAAAAAAGACACCCGGAATACAATATAATAACAACATTTGAGACCAAGGACGATGAGGAGCTTGCTTATGATACCATGAAGCAGGTGCTCAAGGCACATCCGGAGACCTCCGGCGTATATATCACCTCGGGAGGACAGAGAGGGGTATGTAAGGCCATAGAGGAGGCAGGCAGATACGATATAACCGTAGTTACGTCAGACGGGACAAAGACGGTGCAGGAATATGTCAGGAAGGGTATAATAAGGGCAACTGTGATGCAGGAGCCCGAGAAGCAGGGCTATGAGGCGATACATGCCGGAGTATATTATCTGGTATACGGGGAGCTGCCGGACAGCAAGCCTGCCCTGATAAGAAACGAGATATATATAGAAGAAAACCTATGAACAAAGAGTTCGATATAGAAGAGGAATTAAAAAAACTCCCCAAATCTCCCGGAGTCTATCTGATGCATGATGCAGAAGATACGATCATATACATAGGTAAGGCAGTAAATCTTTTCAAACGGGTTCATTCTTATTTCAGAAAGACAACAAAATCAGAAAAGATA
Source organism: Lachnospiraceae bacterium (assembly GCA_017634315.1). Lineage (GTDB taxonomy): Bacteria > Bacillota > Clostridia > Lachnospirales > Lachnospiraceae > NK4A144. Next base: position 7,163 of record JAGBNR010000104.1, on the reverse strand, counting down.
AAACGGATGGTATCCCAGATAGCGTGGTTTGAGTATATACTTACAGACTCGGAGCTGGAAGCACTTGTCCTTGAAAACAATCTTATCAAAGAGCACCGCCCGAAATACAACACCATGCTCAAGGATGACAAGACATATCCGTATATAAAGGTGACGGTAAATGAGCCTTATCCGCGGATCATGTTTTCGCGTACTATGAAAAAGGACAAGGCAAAGTACTTTGGTCCGTATACTTCGAGCTACGGTGTGAGGGAGACGATAGAGCTCATTAATAAAATATACAGACTGCGCACCTGCAACCGGGTGCTGCCGAGAGACCGGGGGAAGGAAAGACCCTGCCTGAACTATCACATGAAGCAGTGCTCTGCTCCGTGCCTTAAGGACTTCACAGCGGAGGATGATGCCCGTTATGCTGAAAGTGTGCGGGGAGCTCTGGAATTTCTTAACGGTCAGTACGAACCGGTACTGAGATCTCTGCAGGAGAGGATGGATGCAGCATCGGAAAGGCTTGATTTTGAGAATGCAGCAGTATACCGGGATCTGATAGAGGCAGTCCGCTCGGTATCTGAAAAGCAGAAGATAACCGCCCATGACGGAGAGGACAGGGATGTGGTGGCACTGAACCGCGACAGAGAGGATGCGGTGGTCGTGATCTTCTTCGTAAGAGAAGGTCGTCTCATAGGAAGGGATCATTATGTACTCAGCCATGTCTCCGCAGATGCCGAGGATGCCGAGGTGCTGAATGATTTTCTTGGGCAGTTCTATACGGGCACACCCTTTGTGCCCAGAGAGATCATGCTGGAAACCGATGTGCCGGACAGAGAAGTGATAGAGAAGTTTCTGTCCGATAAAAGGGGCAGCAGAGTTACGATTCTTATTCCGAAGATAGGACAGAAGGAAAGACTGGTGGAGCTCGCTCACCGCAATGCCGAGATCATCATGGAAAACTCAAAGGAGCGCATTAAGCGCGAAGAAGGGCGTACCATAGGTGCAGCTAAAGAGATAGCCGACTGGCTCGGACTGGGCAGCGCGAACCGGATGGAATCATACGATATATCCCATATTTCCGGTTTTGATTCGGTGGGAAGCATGGTCGTATTCGAAAAAGGAAAGGCGAAGCGATCCGACTATCGCAAGTTCCGTCTTTCCGCAGGGATAGGCAATAACGATTATGAATCCATGCGTGAGGTATTGACGAGAAGATTTACCCATGAGTCAAAGTCGGAATACGACAGCTTCAGCAGATATCCGGATCTGATACTTATGGACGGCGGAAAGGGACAGGTAAATATCTGTCTGGAAGTGCTGAACGAGCTGAAGATAGACATACCTGTGGCGGGCATGGTAAAGGATGACAGACACCGTACCCGCGGTATATATTTTAATGACAGAGAGATACCTATAGACACACATTCCGAAGGATTCAAGCTTGCGACAAGAATACAGGATGAGGTGCACAGGTTTGCCATAGAGTATCACAGGTCGCTGAGGTCGGTCAGTCAGGTACACTCTGTGCTGGATGATATACCCGGTATAGGGCCTGCGAGACGTAAGGCACTGATGAGGTATTTCGGGGATATAGAAAAGATAAAAGCAGCAGATGTCGATGAGCTTGCGGCAGTGGAAGGGATGAACAGCAAGGCTGCGAAGGCCGTTGCGGAGTACCTTCGAGCCAGATAATGCCATTGCGAAAGCTGTACGAAGTCGCATTTAAATGACCCCGCTGCGGACTTTCTGAGACGCAGTCGCGGAAAGTCATGGTTTTGTGGTATCATAAGGTTTCAGACTATATTTATAAGGAGGTCGGATCATGCCAAGTGTCTCTCTGGAGGCGATTATCGAAAAAATGTCTCTTATAAATCTCACACCGGAGATAGATATCTCGGACGTAAAGATAGAAAAGCCCGATATCAACAGACCGGCACTTCAGTTTGCAGGCTACTTCGATATGTTTGATGCAGCAAGACTGGAGATAATAGGAGCGGGTGAATACGATTTCATGGACAAGATACCCGTGAAGAAAAAAGCGGCCATCTATGAAAAATTCTTAAACAATCCCATACCCTGCGTCGTATTTTGCAGGAACCTTGAGCCTGACGATCACTTTAAGGAGCTTGCCATTAAATATAAGGTGCCGCTTTTCAAGTCAACTATGCAGACATCGGCATTCACGGCAGAGATCATAAGGTGGCTTAATGTAAAGCTTGCTCCATGTATTTCCATCCACGGCGTATTGGTCGATGTCTTCGGAGAGGGAGTACTCATCACCGGCGAGAGTGGCATAGGTAAGAGCGAGGCGGCATTGGAGCTTATAAAGAGAGGACACCGTCTTATCACGGATGATGTCGTGGAGATCAGAAAGGTATCGGATGAGACACTGGTGGGATCTGCACCAGATATCACGAAGCATTTCATAGAGCTGCGCGGTATAGGCATAGTGGATGTGTATGCCCTCTACGGAGCGTCCGCGATAGAGGAGACACAGAATATAGACCTTGTCATCCGGCTCGAGGACTGGGACAAGGATAAGGATTACGACAGGCTGGGTCTTGAAGAAGAGTATACCGAATATCTCGGCAATAAGGTGGTATGTCATGTGATACCTATAAGACCCGGACGAAATCTTGCGGTGATATGCGAGACGGCGGCAGTAAACCACAGGCTTAAGAAGATGGGCTACAATGCTGCACAGGAGCTGTACAGGAGAGTGCAGGCCAATCTGAATAAGAAATCCGAATAAACCGGCAATATCCGGACTATAGGGAGGATAGAATATATGAGATATGCTTTCGGTATAGATGTAGGCGGTACCTCCGTAAAGCTGGGGCTTGTAAACACAGAGGGCGAGCTTATTGATAAATGGGAGATACCCACAAGGACAGAGGACGGGGGGAGGAATGTGCTTCCCGACATAGCTGACTCGGTAAAGGCGAAGATCACCGAGAAGGGCATAACGGAGGATATCGTAGGAGCCGGCATAGGTCTGCCGGGTCCGGTGGATGAAGACGGAGTGATCAGGAAGGCTGTAAATCTCCATTGGGACAGAACCTTTAATGTCGCTGACGAGCTGTCCGGGATGCTCGGCGGTATGAAGGTAAAGGCAGGAAATGACGCAAATGTAGCCGCTCTCGGAGAGTTCTGGCAGGGCGCGGGCAAGAACTACGGTGATATGGTCATGGTCACGCTCGGCACAGGAGTAGGCGGAGGCATAATACACAACGGAAGGATCTACGCGGGAGTGACGGGAGCAGGCGGAGAGATCGGACATCTGTGCCTCGTTCCGGATGAGAAGACCGCGTGCAACTGCGGTAATCACGGATGCCTGGAGCAGTATGCTTCAGCTACCGGTATCGTAAGACTGACAAAAGAAGAGCTTGACGCTTCCGATGAGGACTCGGAGCTCCGTCATACGGAGGTATCGGCCAAGAGTATGTGGGAAGCCGTGAAGCACGGAGATGCCCTTGCGATAAGAGTGGCAGAGAGATTCGGTTTTTATCTCGGGTGGGGTCTGGCGGTCATCGCAGGAGTGGTAAACCCCGAGGTGTTTGTATTGGGCGGCGGAGTGTCCAAGGCCGGCGAGATGATAATACCGTATATTGAGGAGCATTTTAAAAAGCATGCCTTCCATGCGTGTCGGGATGCGAAAATAGTGATAGCGACACTGGGCAACAATGCCGGTATCATGGGTGCGGCAAGGATGGCAATAGACGACTGATGGGAGAGATGTCTTTTTTCGAAACAAGGCTTGTCGAGATATGCGGACGCGGGAGTGTGCAGACGGATGTGCCGATGTCAGAGCATACGACCTTCCGTACGGGTGGTCCGGCAGACTACTATGTCGCGCCTAAGGACTTTGAGATTTTTCAGAAGCTGCTCTGGTATATGAGACAGTCGGAGCGTGAGTACCTTATACTCGGTCGTGGGAGCAATATACTGGTCGGTGACAGAGGCTACAGGGGACTGGTGATAGATACTACAGCCCACCTGAAAAGTATCGTTTTCAGCGGAGAGACAGTCGTCGCCGATGCGGGGGTGAGTCTTGCCATGGTAGCCGGCATGGCTGCGGAGGCTTCACTTTCCGGTATGGAGTTTGCCTCAGGGATACCTGGCACTATCGGCGGAGCGGTATATATGAACGCCGGAGCCTACGGCGGAGAGATGTCGCAGATAGTGGAGTCTGTAGATGTCTATGGTGTCACGGGTGAACGTGCCACCATTCTGGGGTCGGAGATGGGCTTCGGATACCGTACCTCCGTAGCGCAAAAGCAGGATCTGCCGATACTTTCGGTAAAGCTCAGACTGACCCCCGGGCGAAGGGATGATATCAGAGCGGTAATGAGCGAGATGAATGAGAGCAGGCGCGAGAAGCAGCCGCTCGAATATCCTTCTGCCGGCTCCACTTTTAAGAGACCGGAGGGATATTTTGCCGGAAAGCTGATATCGGATACCGGACTCTCCGGGCTGACGATAGGCGGAGCCTGTGTGTCGCAGAAGCACAACGGGTTTATCGTAAATCTTGGAAATGCTACCTCGGCAGATATAATGGATCTGATAAATGAGGTTCGGGAAAGAGTCATGGCGAGGTTCGGAGTGGAGCTGGAGCCGGAGGTAAGGATAGTAGGAGAGTTCTGACATATGCAGCTTGTGATAGTCACCGGGATGTCCGGAGCAGGAAAGAGCAGCACATTGAAAATGCTTGAGGATCTCGGATTTTTCTGTATAGACAATCTTCCGGCACCTCTCATTGAAAAGTTTGCGGATCTTTTTGCGGGTCAGCTGACCGATGCTACCGGAGGAGAGTGGGGCAAGGTTGCCATAGGCGTGGATGCAAGAACAGGACTCACCGCTCTGGAAAAGCCGCTTGAAAAAATGAAAGCAGACGGGATAGCCTACGAGATATTTTTCCTTGATGCCTCTGATGATGTACTGGTCAAGAGATTCAAGGAGACCAGAAGGGCTCATCCGCTGGCTATGGACGGCAGGATAGAGGATGGCATAGCCGAGGAAAAGGCTCAGCTTAAATATCTGAAAAAGAACGCGACGTATATCCTCGATACATCGCATATGCTGATACGGGATCTCAAAAAAGAGATAAACGATATTTTTGCCGCAAACAAGAATTACGGCAATCTCTATGTCAATATCCTTTCCTTCGGATTCAAATACGGCATACCGGCAGATGCCGATCTTGTGTTTGATGTCAGGTTCCTGCCCAATCCGTTTTATATCGACGAATTGAAAAACGATACAGGAAGGGACAGGAACGTACACGACTACGTGATGTCCTTTGAAGAAGCTCATACTTTTCTTGCGAAGCTGCAGGATATGATACTGTTTCTCATCCCCAACTATGTGAAGGAAGGAAAAAACCAGCTTGTGATAGCGATAGGATGCACCGGCGGAAAGCACAGATCGGTGTGTCTTGCGGAGGAGCTCTACAAGGGACTCTCTTCGGCGGCTGAATACGGCATCAGGATAGAGCACAGGGATATCGAAAAGGATACGATAAGGCAGCGCGCACGTTAGCAGGCGGTATACATGTCATTCTCACAGGACGTTAAAAAGGAAATAAAGGAACGTCTGTCCAAAAAAAACGAGGGCTTTACTTTTTCCAAAAATGCGGATAGTATAAAGCCGTTGTTTTCCCTGACGGAGATTTTTTTGAACAAAGGCTCGGTAAATGATCCCGAGAGCAGCTATCATCTGGAGATAGTATGTGACGATGCGGATGAAGCCGCGACAGTGACTGCGATGATGACAGAGCAGGGGTTCAATGCGAGAAGCTCGGTCAGGAAAGGAAAGCATATAGTATATCTTAAGGACAGGGAAGCGATAGCGGATTTTCTCGGATACATCGGAGCCGTGGGCTCCATGATGCGCATGGAAAACTCACTGATCCTTAAGGATATGAGGAATTCGGTAAACCGCAAGGTGAATTTTGAGACAGCAAATATCGAAAAGACCGTGAATGCTTCGGTCCGCGATATTGAGGCGGTGCGGTATATCGAGGCGAACGGAGGATTAAAGCAGCTGCCCGCCGATCTCAGAGAAATAGCCGAGCTGCGTGCCGATATGCCCGATGCGACGTTAAAAGCACTGGGAGAGGCGATGTCACCGCCGCTCGGGAAATCGGGAGTCAATCACAGACTCAGGAGGATAAGGGAGTTTGAGGAGAGACTCAGAACAAAAAGGGGAGAGAATAAATGAAGACATGTGATGTAGTCGTAAACGTAAAGAACGATAAAGATGCCAGACCGATAGCTCTTTTGGTCCAGACGGCGAGTCAGTTTGATTCAAAGGTCTATATCGACAGTGAAGACAAGCATGTAAATGCAAAATCGATCATGGGTATGATGACCCTCACCCTTATAAACGGAAGCAAGGTCACTGTGAGTGCGGACGGAGATGATGAAGAAGAGGCCTGCGAGAGAATGCAGGAGTTCCTGACCTCCAAATAATTATTTGGTTGGCATCTCTTAAAACAAAGTGTATAATATTTTTCGCGGGTCGCCGGAGCCTGCAGACGGCAACGGCAACCGAAACGTTCAAACTATATTAATAAAAAGGAGATATGATATGGCATTAGTTACAAGTACCGAAATGTTCAAAAAAGCCTATGACGGCGGATACGCTGTAGGCGCATTCAATGTCAACAACATGGAGATAGTGCAGGGTATCACCGAGGCCGCAGACGAGCTGAAGAGTCCGGTCATACTTCAGGTTTCAAAGGGCGCAAGAGCATATGCGAACCACACATATCTGACAAAGCTGGTAGAGGCTGCTGTCATTGAGCATCCCGATATCCCGATAGTGCTTCACCTTGATCATGGTGATACTTTCGAGCTTTGTAAGGACTGTATCGACGGTGGATTCACTTCCGTAATGATCGATGCGTCATCAAAGAGCTTTGAGGACAATATAGCACTTACAAAGCAGGTCGTTGATTATGCTCACGAGCATGGTGTCGTGGTTGAGGCTGAGCTCGGCACGCTGGCCGGCATCGAGGATGAGGTCGTAGTCGAGGCAGGCAAGGAAGCTTATACCCGTCCCGAAGAGGTAGAGGAGTTTGTTGACAGGACAGGGTGCGATTCTCTTGCCATTGCTATAGGAACATCTCACGGAGCATACAAGTTTACCGCTGCTCAGTGTACAAGAAACGAGGA
>JAGBNR010000103.1 GCA_017634315.1 Lachnospiraceae bacterium | reverse complement strand
TTCTATGCTATATTCAATCGGTGCTTATTCTCTTTTTACTATACTCTTTTGGAATGATTTGGGCGATATGCCCGGAACTCCCATCTGCACACGTTATTGTATTCACGAAAATAACACATCTACGATAGATTGTAAAGTGTCATTTGTAAAATAAAAAGCCCGGCAGTGAAAAAACGCAAAATTATGCTCTTGCCAACGTATATGGTATAATCCAACCATGCTTATAAAGAATGCGCACGTCATAGATCCTGCAAATAAAACAGATGATATATTGGATATTCTCATAGAGGACGGTCGGATATCCGGACTGGGAAGGTCGCTACGGTATACCGGCGATGAGATAATAGATGCTGCCGGTCTTGTCGCTGCGCCGGGGCTTGTTGATGTCCATACGCACTTCAGAGATCCGGGGCAGACTGACAAGGAGACACTTCACACCGGAGCTCTTGCGGCGGCAGCCGGAGGATATACATCTGTGGTATGCATGGCAAATACCCTGCCGGCAGTTGATACGGTAAATACGTTGTCCGATATACTCGACAGAGCTGCAAAGGAAAAGATACATATATACCAGACTTCTGCGGTAACAATGGGTCGTGAGGGCAGAGAGCCTGTGGCTATGAGGGAGCTTGCAGCGGCAGGAGCGGCAGGCTTTACCGATGACGGGACACCCATTATGGATGAGAAGCTTGTAAGACGAGCTATGAAAGAGGCGGCAGCTCTCGGGAAAGTAATAAGCTTTCACGAAGAAGACCCCGCTTATGTATGGCAGGCAGGAGTAAACAGCGGAAGAGTATCAGAGTCCATGGGGTTGAGTGGGGCAGACAGAAAAGCCGAATACAGCATGATCGAGAGAGATCTGCAGCTCGCACTGGAGACAGGTGCCACCGTGGACATACAGCATGTTTCGGCAGCAGAGAGTGTGGATATCATCAGAAGCTATAAAAAGAAAGACAAAAACGGACTGATACACGCCGAAGCAACGCCACACCATTTCTCACTTACAGAAGATATCCTTGCCGAAAAGGGAAGTCTGGCAAAGGTCAATCCTCCTTTGCGTACCGAGGCGGACAGACAGGCGATCATAGAGGGGATAAAGGACGGGACACTCGATCTTATCGCAACGGATCATGCTCCTCACACAGCTGAGGAAAAAGCAGGGGAGTTTGTGAAGGCTCCGTCGGGCATGATAGGACTCGAGACTGCGTTTGCGCTCGGTATGACAAATCTCGTTAAAACCGGTCACATCTCCATAAAAAGACTGATAGAGCTGATGAGCGTCAACCCGGCGAGACTCTACGGACTAAATGCGGGAAGCCTCAGCGTGGGGGCTCCTGCTGACATAGTCATATTCAACCCTGATACGTCATGGAAATTTACTGAAGAAGACATACACTCCAGGTCAAAGAACAGCCCCTTCATCGGCATGACTCTGCAGGGTAAGGTCAGATACACAATATCTGCCGGAAGATATGCTTTCCCATAACTCTTGGCTGTTGACCTGATGCACTAATAATTTTATAATATCTGATAGTTACACTCTTTTATTATTATTAGGAGGAATTATGGAAAAGAGAATAGAAAAAAACATTTTTGTATGGGTATTCTGCTTTTTACTCGGAGGTCTCGGAGTAGACAGATTTGTAAGAGGTCAGATCGGACTTGGGATACTTAAGCTTATCACGGCAGGCGGCTGTGGAGTCTGGAGTCTTATAGACTGGATCATCGCTTTGACCAAGGCTTATGGCAGCAGCGCATTTGGTTCCGAGACAGAGATCGTATTTATCGACTGAAAGTACTCAATATAATATCGGATCATGAAAGAAAGCAGTCTGCCTGATGGCAGACTGTTTTTTGTTCTGACTAAATATAGAGTATAAATTCAGTCCCTGAGCATCTCCAGTATCCTTTCACGGCAGAGAGCACCCAGATGCTTTTGCTGCTCCTTGTCCATGCTCTTCGGATCTATCGGTTCTCCGTAGGTGATCGTCACATCGGCAGGCTTTATCACCGGGAAATGCTTCTCCAGGATATCTCTGGTACCGTGTATGGCAACAGGCACGATCTTTACGCCGGACTTTAAGGCTATCTTCATAGAGCCCTCTTTAAACTCGAGCATATCGAGCTCCGAATCACCTTTAGACCTCGTACCTTCAGGAAAGATCAGGATCGTCTGCCCGTTTTTCGCTTCCTCTATGCACTCAAGCACTATCTTCAGGTTCTGCTTTATATCGGATCTGTCGAGGAATTTGCAGTGCTTAAGCATCATCCACCAGTTAAGAATAGGAACCGCCTTCATTTCCTTCTTCGCAATGATCGCAGTCGGAACCGGCATCCTGCCATCGAGCAATACCACGTCAAAAATGGATCTGTGATTTGCCACATACAAAGCAGTCTCCCCTTTGGGAAGCCTGTCCCTGCCCTTCTCCGTCACCCTCGCTCCGGCTATAAAGCCGACCACTCTGAATGCCCATGCCACCACCGCCTGGGAGTAAGCATCTCTCGCGCTGCAGCTGAAGAGTCCTATGAGATAGGCTATCGGTATCAGTATCAGCGATACGATAAGGAAGGCTATCACAAATACAAGTGCCACTATCAGTCTGATCATGCCTTGCTCCCTTTGCTTCCCTTTAGTCCTTTAAGACTGGATTGGTTTAATATGTTTGTTTCGAAGCTGAAGGTTACTTTCTCTTCATCCCGCCTTCTTTTGACAGCCAGATCTATCAGTCTGTCCAGCAGCCTGCCGTATGGCATACCTGTAGGCTCCCACAGATAGAATGACAGCGAGCCGGGTATCGTGTTTATCTCATTTAAGTACAGGCTTCCGTTTGATCTGTCTATCATAAAATCAAACCTTACCACACCGTTACAGCCCAGACACTGAAAAGCTCTTACCGCAAGCCCCTGTATCCTCTTCGTCATATCATCATCTATCGGTGCCGGGATCTGTCTGGAAACAGAAGCCATCCCTTTGGATGCCCCACCTGTCTTTGATGTCTTACCGCCTGACATATACTTATCCTCATAGGAGAGTATCTCGTCCGAATGATAAGGCTCCTCACAGAGTGATGCCTGTGCTTCATCCATATCACCCAGCACCGAGCAGTTTATCTCCTGCAGCTCCATGATCGCATGCTCGGCAAGCACCACGTTTGCAAAAGTAAATGCCGTATCAAGGGATCCGGTCAGCCCGTCCCTATCATGTGCTACCGATATGCCGACCGACGACCCCGAATTTACCGGCTTTATGATGACCGGATAGCCTATCTTATTCTCTATATCAGTGATCATCGTATCCGTATCCTTATAGTCTTTTGTCGTATATCTGCGGCATGGCAATACGGGAATATCATTGTCCGCAAAGACCGTCTTCATTATGTATTTATCCATACCCACTGCCGCAGCGGTCACATCACATCCCGCAAATGGTATCCCCCAGGTCTTAAGGAAGCCCATAAGTGTACCATCCTCCACATTCGTTCCATGTACCACCGGCAGCATGACATCGAGCTCTATCGGCTTCATACCGAATACCCTGTGAGGATACTCCGCAAGCAGGTAGTGACTGTCCTCCTTTACAGGCACCACACGCTGTGATGCTTTTATGAGTCCCGGGATATCCTTATATGCCTCTATATTACCGACGTTTTCGCCGACATACAGATCATTGTCTTTTGTTAGATAGATCGCAGTCGCTTCATATCTGCTGCTGTCGAGGCTCTGCATGGCCTGCAGTGCTGATATGACCGATACCTCATGCTCTACCGAGCGTCCGCCGAATATGACTCCTACACGTATTTTCATTACTGCTCCTCAACTTAATAAACAAATATTTATATCAATAATTATCCGTAAGATCATTCTCTATTAGCACGACCTTGCGGGCTTCTCCCGGTATCCTGTATACATACCTCATGGCATCATTGAAGGACGATGCCAGATAAATCTTTTCCATTGGCATCCCCGCTCTGCGCAGACCGTCAGTGATGGCTGCCGTATTCTCGTTGTCTACTACTATCGCCCAGTCAGCAGTCTCCGCGATCTGCCCGCCGAATATACCGTTCAGCCTGTCCTGCTCCGATCCAAGCTCCACCATACCCGGCGTGATGACTATCTTCATATCCTCCGCAAACATTGCAAGGGTATCAAGCGCGGCCTTTGCCCCGGCAGGATTGGAATTGTACGCATCGTCAATGATCGTCAGGCTGCCCTGCTCTATAAGGTTCATCCTGTGTTCTACCGGTGCCAGTCTCCTCACGGGTAAAACAAGCTCTGACAGCGGTATGCCGAGGGAATGACTCACTGCTATGGCACCGGACACGTTTATTACGTTGTGTCCCCCTATCAGTCTCATGGTAAACTTTTGTGAGGATCCGTCCGGCGCAGTCACGGTAAACTCCGTACCATGTCTTCCGGTAGCTACAGCTGATGTGTTATAGCTTCCCTTTCCTTTTACGGAATAGGTTACCGCTCCCTTGTACTTATTGTATGATGCGATGTATTCGCTGTCGTTATTTAAGAAGACATTTTCTTCCCTGCCCGTCTTCCTGTACACCGCATCAGCAAGCTCAAACTTTGTGCTCTGTATATTCTCCACGGTCCTGAAGCTCTCCAGATGCTGCTCTCCCACAGAGGTGATGATACCATAGTCGGGATGTACCAGATCGCACAGTTCTTTGATATCTCCCACATTTCTTGCTCCCATTTCACAGATAAATATCTGATGTGTAGGACGGAGCATGTTATTTATCGTCTTCACTACTCCCATCGGAGTATTGTAGGACTCGGGAGTGGCAAGCACCTCATACCTTGCTCCGAGCAGCTCTTTTAAGTAAAACTTCACCGATGTCTTGCCGTAAGAGCCTGTCACCCCTACCACCTTCAGCCCGGGACAGTCTTCAAGTGCCTGCATCGCCTTTCTCTTAAAGCCGTTTGCTATACCCTTCTCTATCGGCTGGTTTATGATATTGGAAATAATGGGTGCAAAGGGTGCCAAAAGGACAGTATATGCAACGGCAAATCCCAAAAGAGTATATTCATTTCCAAAGAAACGGTTAATCAGACACAGGATAAAAAACCAGATCACCGTAGTCAAAAGAAGCCTTATGACCCTCGGAGTATATACGAGCGGTTTTTTAGCCGGAGCCACACTGAGAGACTTTGTAAAATGCCTGCCGTAATTCTTAATCACCCATGCAGCGTGAACCTTATTCTTGTATCCGTTCTGCTGAAACATATGCACCGCATAACGGAGTATCTGTGATGCGTAAATTATCAGTATTATCGATAAGATCAGACAGATCATGACTTCCTCTTAAGTATCATATGTATCTCCGATGCCTCCTCATGGCGATCGACTACCTCCTGCAGCTCATCTATCATCGGCAGAAACTTCTCACTGAACTTCTCCCGCAGTCCGGTATTGCCGTTCTGATCCAGACTTACACAGATCATACGGTACAGATCCATCATATCCGAACCGAATTTCCATGTGGCATATTCCTCAAACCCTATCCTCCTTGCCATATAAGCGATGGAGCTGTCAGTGAAGAGATGCGTGTGGGTACCCCCTGCATGACGGTTATAGCAGTGCTGATGAGCCGCCTCAAATACGCAGCTCATGGAAAACATAGGCACCGAGAAATATATGTATTTTACGTTTTTATTCTTTTTGACAGCTTCCAGTATATCATCGAGGTTGGTGATGTGCTCCAATACGCCGATGAAGGTGATCACATTGACCTTTGCGGTCTCTATGATGGAGGCAATATCCGGTGCATCCACCTGCGTGAGTATGTCATCGCCGTTCATGGTATTGGCAAACTGCACCTGGGGCTCGGATATCTCTATGCCGTCAGCCTGCTCTACACCGAGCTGTCTTATCGCTGATACGAAGTATCCCGATCCGGCTCCGTCATCGAGCAGCTTGATATCATTTTTCCTCATTCCGTCCTGCTCCAAAGCCTCCAGCAGAAACCAGGCCTTGGGGATATATATGGTATCCCTTCTCGTATCATATTTCTGTCTGTCCTCTTCGGAATAGTTCGCCAGATAGTTGTCCGAAATATATACCCTTGAGGCAAAGTCCTCATTATCCTCATACTCGGCATTTACATGACCGCATACCGGACATTGAAAATACCGCATCCTCTGGCTCTCATACAGTACCTCCTGCCCGGCCGCTTCCCCTATGGGTCCGTGACATATCTTGCACTGTGTCCTCTTCGGCTGCATGAGCAGGGCATCTGCCTGATGTGCCGAGAGCCTTAACATATCCTCGTTTTTTTCAAAAAAGTCAGATTTTATCTTTATGATATCACCGACTGACTTTCCGTATCTTCTCTTAAGTGCCATACGTATCTGAATTTGCCTTTCCCTGCTGTTTCCGGTTTCTTCTTTAAAGCCAAAATCCTGTTGAAATACTACCACAAAACTCTCAACTACAAAAGCCCCCTTGACGAGAGGGGGCTTTCGCAGATATTAAAGTTGCTTGACGTATGAGCAATTAATCAAGCCATAAGTTTTACGGGTGTATTATTTGTTAGTAATCCTGTAGCTAAGAGTAAATACTCCTGCGTAATCACCTACACCCTTGATGGTGATCTTTGATGTTCCGACCTTGTTGTTGTTCTCGTAGAGCAAGATCTCATAATCATCATTTCCAAGCTCCTCGAGCTGTGTAGTCCTACCGTTCTTCTTATTCACTCTGATAATAAGATCATCCTTAGAAAGCACTACAGGTGTACCTGCATACTTCACGTAGAACTTGTTGCTCTTTACTTCATAGTTGTCGTCATCAATGAATGCATATTTCGCACCCTTCAATGTCTTAATAGTTACATTATCAACTATCCTGTAAGAAACCGTAGTCTCTTTCTCGTAGTTGCCGACACCCTGAATAGTCACATTGACCACATCACCTATAGCAGGACTACTGAGCTGATCAACTGATGTGATCACATAATCCTTCTTAAGTGCCAGTGCCTTGCCGTCAAGATCATATGCCTTAAGGCTGACCTTCTTAGCATAATTTGCAAGAGTCTTTGCGGTAGCTACATAGTCATCTACCACATAGGTCATCTCAGTGATGTCACCTTCTTTGACCGCATAGTTCAACGTAGCAGAGCCCTTGAAGAACTTGCCCTTACCGTTGATGACTACGCTTCCGCCTGCGTTCTTGGTAGCTACGGTGCCTACGTTCTTACCGCCCTTGTAGGTCACGGTATAGTCAGTACCGAGCTTAAGCTCTTTACCGTCATACTCCACTGCTACTTCAGGCTTCACACCGCCCTTGCGGAACGGCACTTCGATATCATCTCTTGTTGCTTCCGCTACAGTCTTCTTTCCGACTGTCTTGCTGTTTACAGTCGTAGGCTCACCATTGACTGTGATCACCAGCTTGTTATCCGTTGACTCATTCAGAGCTGTTACCTTAGGTACGATCGTGAAGGTATCCTTCTTGGTACCGTAGTAACCGCCTCCAATACCTGTGATGGTAACTGTAGCCTTACCAAGGTTAACATTGTTGGT
>JAGBNR010000102.1 GCA_017634315.1 Lachnospiraceae bacterium | reverse complement strand
TGGGGATCGCAGCAGGTCTTCTCTTGCAAAGTCATGTGGAAATCGCAGATGGCTATATCAGACCAATAGGTACCATATTCCTTAATCTGTTAAAGTTTATCGTGGTTCCGATAGTGCTGTTCTCTATAATGGCAGGCATCATATCGATGAGCGATATCAGGAAGGTCGGATCCATAGGGATCAAGACGATCATCTATTATATGTGTACAACCGCAGTAGCCATAGTGATCGGACTCGCAGGCGGCAATCTCTTCAGGGGCTTTTTCCCGGTAATGGAGACTTCGGATCTCACCTTTGAGGCTTCGGAACCCATATCGTTTATGGATACGATAGTAGGGATATTCCCGTCCAACTTCATCGCTCCTCTTTCGGAGGCAACTATGCTGCAGGTCATCGTGATGGCGATACTGATCGGATTTGCCGTCATCCTCGTGGGTGATGAGGCAGCTCCTGCGGTAAAGGGCATCAACTCACTCAATGTGGTCTTTATGAAGTGTATGGAGATGATTCTGAAGCTGTCTCCCATCGGTGTATTCTGTCTGATCTGTCCCGTGGTAGCCGCAAACGGCGCAGCGATTCTCGGCTCTCTTGCCATGGTTTTGCTGACCGCTTACATATGCTTCTTTGTACATATATTGGTCGTATATTCTCTCGCGATGAAGACTCTGGGAGGTATCAGTCCTTTAGAATTTCTCAAGGGGCAGCTCCCTGCAATGCTGTTTGCCTTTTCCAGCGCATCGAGCGTAGGTACTCTCCCGATAAACATGCAGGGATGCGAGAAGATGGGAGCAGATAAGGAGATCACATCGTTTGTGCTTCCGCTCGGGGCTACTATCAATATGGACGGTACCGCGATATATCAGGGTGTATGCGCGATCTTTATCGCAGCCTGCTATGGCATATCTCTGACCCCGGCTCAAATGATTACCATAGTCCTCACTGCCACCCTCGCTTCAATAGGTACCGCAGGAGTGCCGGGCGCGGGCATGGTAATGCTCGCCATGGTGCTGGCATCTGTAGGGCTCCCGCTTGACGGCATAGCTCTTGTCGCAGGTGTGGACAGGATATTTGATATGGGCAGGACGGTCGTAAATATCACCGGAGATGCGTCATGTGCGCTTGTCGTTTCAAATCTGGAAAGGAAGAAGGCATTGAAGAAAGGTGCTGCCTGATTGTCCTCTATATCGCTACGGGAATATCCTTTACCTGAGGACCGTACTGATAGTCCGTCAGCTCCATATCCTCTACAGTGAAGTCGTAGAAATCCTTCACATCGTTAATTATCGTGAACCTCGGGGCAGGATACTGGGGACGATCTATCAGCTCGCGTACTATGTCGAGATGCCTGTCATAGATATGGGCGTTTCCGATCATGTGTACCAGCTCCCCGGGCTTCATTGCACATATATGGGCGAGCATGTAAATAAGCACGGAATATTGCACCACATTCCAGTTGCCTGCGGCGAGGAGATCGTTGGATCTCTGATTCAGGATACCGTTCAGCACGAGGGCTCCGTCGCTTTCATCTCTTGTCACCATGAAGGTCATCTCATAGGCGCAGGGAGCGAGGTGCATCTCATACTGCTCCTCGGGGTTCCACATGGAGACCAGTATCCGTCTGGAAAAGGGTGTGATCTTAAGATCATATATCGCCTTGTCAAGCTGAGTCATCATGAATCCGTCCCTGCCGCTTCTTGACGCTTTTTCGGCATAGACATGACCGTTTTTTGCGATGCAGCCTCCGAAGGCCTTTATCAGTCCGCTCTCGGACACATCGGTGTAGAAATGCCGCTTTGCCTGCTGATATCCGTAGGCTTTGCCTATTGATCCTTCCTCATCCGCCCATGAATCCCATATGTGCCCTTTGAGATCATGTATGTTGTTTGACTGCTTCTGCCAGATCCACAGCAGCTCATCAATACATGTCCTGAAAGCTATTTTCCTGAAGGTAAGAGCGGGAAATTCACTGCTCAGATCATATCTGTTCACTACACCGAAGCAGGCAAGCGTGTAAGCAGGTGAGCCGTCTTCCCAGTGGGGACGTATTTCCTCTCCTTTATTGTCCGTACCGTGTGAGAGGATATCCTCACACATTTTTTTGAATATCACATCTGCCTGACTCATTTTAGCTCCTCATTCCATACATTGCATAATACAACCTAAATATAGTAAAATATTCGATTAAAGTAAAGGTGTAATGACACAGAAAGGAGGGAATATATGTCTGACGTGATAATGGACAGGGGACACTTCGGCTCCATTGCCGAGTTTCAGGACCCCGAGCAGCTGTATAAAGAGCTGACCGATAAGGTCAGAAAGTATCATCCCTCCGATGATATATCAATGATAGAAAGGGCCTATGCCAAGGCTTACGCTGCCCATGAGGGTCAGATGCGCAAGTCGGGAGAGCCCTATATCATACATCCGCTCTGCGTAGCCATCATACTTGCCGATCTTGAGATGGACAAGGAGACTATAGCCGCAGGTCTGCTTCATGACGTGGTGGAAGACACCATAATGACCTCAGAGGATCTTGAAAAGGAATTCGGCAGTGATGTGGCGGCACTCGTGGACGGAGTCACAAAGCTCAGCAAGCTGCAGTACCACGGTGACAAGGTAGAGTTTCAGGCAGACAACCTCAGGAAGATGTTCCTTGCCATGGCAAAGGATATCAGGGTCATCATCATAAAGCTCGCTGACAGACTCCACAATATGCGGACGCTGCAGTATCAGCCGGAGAATAAACAGCTGGAGATAGCGAGGGAGACAATAGATATATACTCTCCCATAGCCCAGAGACTGGGTATATCAAAGATCAAAGTAGAGCTGGACGATCTTTCGCTTAAGTACCTGAGGCACGATGTGTATGAGGACTTAAAGGACAAGATAGCGCAGAAACGCAGTGAGAGAGAGCAGTTTGTCGAAAATATCGTAAGAGAAGTGCGCAAGCACATGGAGGATGCCGGAATAAAGGCTCATGTAGACGGAAGAGTCAAGCATTTCTTCTCCATATATAAGAAGATGGTGAATCAGGGCAAGAGCATCGATCAGATATATGATCTTTTTGCCGTGCGTATCTATGTGGATACCGTAAAGGACTGCTATGCGGCACTGGGCATCATACATGAGATGTACAAGCCTATACCCGGCAGGTTCAAGGATT
Source organism: Lachnospiraceae bacterium (assembly GCA_017634315.1). Classification (GTDB taxonomy): domain Bacteria; phylum Bacillota; class Clostridia; order Lachnospirales; family Lachnospiraceae; genus NK4A144. The sequence continues at coordinate 4,128 of JAGBNR010000102.1, read as the reverse complement.
ATATCGCGACACCCAAGGATAATATGTATCAGTCGCTGCACACTACCCTCATAGGTCACTCGGGCATACCCTTTGAGATACAGATACGTACCTATGAGATGCACAAGACTGCAGAGTATGGCATCGCTGCCCACTGGAGATACAAGGAGGCATCTGACGGACTCAACCCCGATCTGCAGGAGGAAGAGAAGCTTGCATGGCTCAGGCAGATACTTGAGTGGCAGCAGGATATGTCGGATAATCAGGAGTTCCTGCAGTCACTTAAGGCGGATCTCAACCTTTTCTCGGATCAGGTATACTGCTTTACTCCCACCGGTGATGTAAAGACCCTTCCGGCAGGCTCCACGCCGATAGATTTTGCTTACGCTATACACTCTGCCGTGGGCAACCGCATGATAGGTGCCAAGGTAAACGGCAAGCTGGTGCATATCGACTACCAGATACAGAACGGTGACAGGGTGGAGATCATCACCTCCCAGAACTCCAAGGGACCATCCAGAGACTGGCTTGGCGTGGTAAAGTCCACACAGGCAAAGTCAAAGATAAACCAGTGGTTCAAGCATGAGCTGAAGGAAGAGAATATCGTAAGGGGTAAAGAGGCCTTCGCCAGCTACTGCAAGTCGCACGGCATTAATGCGTCAAAGATAGCAAAGCAGGAATATATGGACGAGGTCATGCAGAGGTATGGCTTCAAGGACTGGGATGCGGTATACGCTGCCATAGGTCACGGCGGACTCAAGGAGGGTCAGGTAGTAGGCAGGATGCAGGAGCTCTATGAGAGAGATCATGCCGCAAAGGTCACGGATGAGGATATACTCAGCGAGCTCGACGAGAAGACAAGGCATGCGATAAAGAGGAAGAGAACCGGTGGTATCGTCGTAAGGGGAGTGCATGATGTCTCGGTAAGGTTTTCCAAATGCTGTTCTCCTCTTCCGGGAGATGAGATAGTGGGATTTGTCACAAGGGGCAGAGGGATATCCATACACCGTACTGACTGTGTGAATATAGTCAATCTGCCTGATTCTGACAGGAGCAGGCTCATAGAGGCCGAATGGGACAAAAACTCGGGCAAGTCTTCAGAGGATGAAAGCTATGTGGCAGAGATCAATATCTATGCAAACAACAGGAGCGGACTGCTGATAGATATCACAAAGGCATTCAGCGACAGCAGTCTGGATATACAGGGTGTGAATACCCGTATATCCAAGCATGGAGTGGCGACCATCACAATGAGCTTTGAGATACACAGCACGGAAGAGCTTGAAAGGATAATGACAAAGCTCAGGAATATACCAAATGTGATAGACATAGAAAGGACGAGCGGATGATACGCAGCGTGGTACTGGGACCGGTACAGACAAATGTATACTTCATAATAAATGACGCAACGAAGGAATGTGTGATAGCAGATCCGGCAGACAGCCCTGAGGTGATCATCAGACTGATAAAGGAAAACGGACTGATACCTGCGGCGATTATACTCACTCACGGACATTATGATCATATAGCCGGGATAGCCGGTTTCCTTGAGGGACTGAAGGATGAGGTGCAGCTCCCCATATATGCCGCAGAGACCGAGAAGAGACTGCTTAAAGACGTAGATCTGAATCATTCGCTGATGTCCTACGGCAGAGGCATAACCGTGGATGCGGATGTTTTCTTAAAGGACGGAGAAGAGTTTGAGGCAGCGGGGATACGATTCAGATGCATCCACACTCCGGGGCATACGGAGGGTTCATGCTGCTATCTCATAGAAGACATGAAGGCACTGATATCCGGTGATACTCTTTTCGAGGGATCTATAGGGAGGACGGATCTGCCCACGGGGAGTATGTCTGTGATGAGGCAGACGCTTACGGATAAGATAATGCCGCTTGAGGATGATATCACGGTGTATCCCGGGCATGGCGGGATCACTACGATCGGGGATGAGAAGAGGTGGAATCCGTTCCTCGGGGGAGATTTCTGACGGTAACAGATTATTAAAGCTATGAAAGGAAGAAATATGAACGATAAACTGATAAAGAAACCGACGACGGGGATGAAGGACATACTGCCGGAGGAGATGGAGATAAGGGACTATGTCGAGAGTCTTGTGAGAGAGACATACGGCAGCTTCGGCTTTACGCATATAGAGACACCCGTGGTCGAGCATATAGAGAATCTCACATCAAATCAGGGCGGCGAGAATGAAAAGCTGATTTTTAAGATAATGAAAAGGGGGGAAAAGCTCGATATCGAGCATGCCAAAGGTGAGAATGACCTCGCGGACTCCGGACTCAGATACGATCTGACGCTACCGCTTTCAAGATACTATGCTAATAACAATCCGTCTCTCCAGATGCCTTTTAAGGCACTGCAGATGGGTAATGTGTTCAGAGCGGACAGACCGCAGAAGGGCAGGTTCAGACAGTTCAAGCAGTGTGATATAGATATCATAGGAGATCCCTCGGATCTGGCTGAGATAGAGCTTGTAAGCGCTACGGCGACACTGCTTTCAAAGCTCGGCTTTAGGGGCTTTAAGGTCAGGATCAATGACAGGAGACTGCTGAAGGCCATGGGAAGCTATGCGGGCTTTGATGAGGATTCTCTGGGTGAGATATTTATCGTACTCGACAAGATGGACAAGATCGGTATCGACGGTGTGGAAGCAGAGCTCACAGAGGACGGGTATGATGCGGAGGCGGTCGCTAAATATCTGAGCCTTTTTAAAGAAACAGACGATACTACAGACGGTATCAGGCGTATCGGTGAGATCCTCGGCGATAAGGTGGACAGCAGGGTGACAGACGATCTTATTGAGATATTCGAGGCAGTGAGTGATGCGGCACCGGCTGACTGCAGGCTCTCGTTTGATCCCACTCTCGTCAGGGGTATGGGGTACTACACAGGTACTATATTTGAGATAGAGATGGAGGAGTTTGGAAGCTCTGTGGCAGGCGGAGGAAGGTACGATGGGATGATAGGCAGATTTACCGGACAGGACGTGCCTGCGTGCGGCTTCTCTATTGGATTTGAGCGCATCATCACGATACTGATGGACAGGGGCTTTAAGATACCCGAAGCTCCGGAGCGCATTGCTTTTCTTATTGAAAAGGGTGTGGGTACGGACAGGCTGCCGGACATCATGAAGGAGGCCAAAAGCTTAAGAGAGGCCGGCAAGACTGTGCTTATCACAAGGATGGCAAAGAACAGAAAGTTCCAGAAGGACAATCTGGAAAAGGCAGGATACTCCGGCTTTAGGGATTTTTATAAGGATTAAGAAATGGGATTACTTAAAAGGGAACTCGGACTGATAGCTTTGACCGATCTGGCGAGCATGAGAGTCGATATGACATTAAGAGACGCGGTGGAAGAGGCAATAAACGGAGGAGCCACGATGGTTGTCCTTAATGAGCCCACGCTGTCGCATTACGCATTGATGAAGGAGGCTGTAAGACTCAAGATACTCTGTGGCATGCATGACATACCGTTCATTATGATGCGTCATGTGGACATAGCAGATGCCGTGGATGCGGACGGAGTGATAGTAGCATATGAGGAGTTCAAGCCTGACAGGATCAGACCCGTCATTGGCTCTGACAGGAGCATAGGTGTGCTGGTATCCACACCTGATGAGGCCAGGATAGCGGTGCACGGAGGTGCGTGGTTTCTTATGTGCGGTCCGGTCAGTACCGGACATGACGGGGAGCATTCCGACTGTATCACCATAGCTGAGCTTGAGGCCGTATGTGGTGTCGTGGATATCCCGGTCGTGGCATACGGGGGACTCGCGGATGCTGATGTGAACTACTTAAGAGGTACCGGCATATCGGGCATAGGTGCCGGCACGGGAATATTCGGACAGGCTGATATAAGAGGTGCGGCGGCTTCGCTCAGACGCATATCCAGGGAGATACTGTAGGTCATGCGTGTCTGGGCAGAGCTTATCATTCTGATAATACTTTCAGCCTTCTTTTCGGCGGCGGAAACCTCACTTACCACGTTTAATAAGATACGGATGAGGGAGAAGGCGGAGGCAGGAGACAGCAGAGCGGCTCTTCTGCTTAAGATAACGGATGAAAAGCCGAAGCTGCTCTCAGCTATCCTTATCTGCAACAATATAGTGAATCTGGCCGCATCTGCTCT
>JAGBNR010000101.1 GCA_017634315.1 Lachnospiraceae bacterium | reverse complement strand
GGTTGTTTCCAATCCATCGGCTCCTGACGGCGGCGAGTTTTTCATTGGATCTGATAACAAGGTATATTTAACAGAGCCGGGTTCGACTTTGACATATAGGCAGTCGCTTTCTTCGAGAGATACATTCGTGCAGTCACCTTCTCTCAGCATACCTGTAGAGAAGAGAGATCCGAGTACCGGAGTCATCACACAGGAGGCGGGCAAAGACCCGGTGACGGGAGTCATATACACGATCAAGGTGACGGATGAGACCGGCACGGAGATAACCCTTCATTCAGACAAGGGGTTCACTCACCAGAACTCACCTGTAGATGATCTTGAGGTGAATGGAGCAGTTGCGACGAGCGAGACCCTTACGGTTCATAACGATGGCACCATCACATTCTCGATGCCGGACACTCCTCCCGGCACGGCTGACAGGAAAATATACAATATTTCCGCGGATGGGCGCACCATCACATCGTATTACAGTGAGAAGGACGTGGAGGTAGAGTCATGTCTGTCCACTGACAAGACCTTTACGAATGCGGATGGCAAGTCGGATGACATATATTCATACATGAGACTTAACGCGGCAGGCAGCAGTGACCTTGAAGATACCAAGGGCAAGATATATCTCGTAAGGGATACGGGCGAGCTGATCATGGGATCCGGGATAGCCGCTACCCTTTCACAGCTTCCCGATGTGACCGGGGTGGACACCATATCGGTGACATATGATAAAACGCGCTTTAACGAGGGAGACTTAAAGCCGCAGCACTACTTTGACTGTCTTGGCTATGAGACCGCGGAAGATTATAAAGCTCATACTGAAGAGGTCGTGTATGATTCCCACAATCAGGCGATCAACTACACTATAGGGACAAACCAGACCATCCAGATAAATACATATGCCGAGGATGTCTTTGATACTCAGATCATGCGCGAGATAGACGATATCCTTGCGGCCATAGAGAACATGGATGCCGTACAGGCGAAGGTGGACAGGCTCTCGCAGCTCAACGAAGATGCAGGCGGCAGCGATGAAAACGTGACAAACCTTCTCAAAGCTGCAAATAAAGAGCTGGATCTGGCGAAAAACAAGCTGCAGTGGACCTATGAAGACGCGATTACCCAGTTCGGCAGCTTCTTCGATCAGGCAAACCTCGCAGAGACGGCCTGCGGCACGGTGGAAAACAGACTCAACCTTGTGTCCAACAGGCTTGCTGAGGAGAAGACCACTGTGACGACCCTTGCATCCGACAATGAGAACGTGGACATCACAAACATAGCAGTCGAAGTCAGCGAAGCAAACCTCGTCTACAATGCAGCACTTATGGCTACCGGACGCATCAGCCAGCAGACTCTCGTGGACTACATTTGAGATTTGATCGCCGGCAGCCTGCCGGGATGATATTATGCGCCGGCCAGGTTTTATGGTATAATCAAAAAGTATCATTAATACATAAATGCTATGGAGGTACACATGAAGGTTAACACAAAGCTTTTCGGGGAAATAAACATTGATGACGACAAGATCATAAGCTTCGATGCAGGCATAGTAGGATTTCCGGATCTCACCAGATTCGCACTTATGCATGATGATGACGATTCTGATGACGGCAAGGGTCTTTCCTTTCTTGTATCCCTTGACGAGCCGGCATTTGCGATGCCGGTGATCAATCCTCTGCTCGTAAAGGAGGATTACAATCCCGTGGTGGAGGATGATTACCTCATACCGCTCGGCGATCTCAAGGAAGAAGATATGCTCGTACTCGTGACCGTGACCGTACCCCATGATATCAGCAAGATGACGGTAAATCTCATGGCTCCCTTCATCATCAATGCGGCATCCAGAAAGGCTGTACAGGTGATACTTAATGAGGATGAGGCATACCCGGTGAAGTACCCCATATATGAGATACTCGCAAAGGCAAAAGAAGAGGCTGAACGAAAGGGGGATAAGTAATGCTCACCCTTTCCAGAAAGAAAAACGAATCACTGATCGTCAGCAATAATATAGAAGTCACGATACTGGATATAAAGGGCGATCAGGTAAAGGTCGGCATATCGGCACCGAAGGAGGTGCCCATATACAGAAAGGAAGTATATCTGCAGATACAGGATTCCAACAAGAACGCCACGTCCGTTGAGGGACTGGCCGGTCTCAAGGATCTGCTTAAATAAGAGAAACGCCCAGCTATACGGTAATACACGCAAAGATCATCCCCGGGGAACCTCCCGGGGAAAATTTTTTAAAAAAGCTAAAGTTTTCATAAAAACGTCCGATACATACAATAGACGTATCTGTATAGGCAGATATTTATGGCAGAGCATCAGTTGGACAAGGAGGTAAAACTGTTATGTCAATAGAACCTATCAGCACAGGCATGAGCTATCAGGCGGCAAACACACCGCAGGCAAGACCGGTGGAGCAGGTCGCTACGGAATCATCCGAAAAGAATATGATCAATGAGCAGCAGGTAGCTGCAGAGCCTAAGATACAGGAGACACAGGGAGCCGCTGAAGACGGAGCTAACGGCGGCCAGCAGAATGCCTTTACCGGAGAGCAGCAGAGGCAGAACACCGAGATCCAGAATGAGAAGGTAAAAAAGGCCGTGGAAGAGCTGAACAAAAAAATGGTGGATCATTCCGAGGCAGTGTTCGGCATACACGAGAAGACCAACCGCGTCACCATCAAGATCGTGGACAAGGAGTCCAAGAAGGTCATAAAGGAGCTTCCTCCCGAGAAGACTCTCGATATGATCGCAAAGGTCTGGGAGATGGCAGGCATACTCGTAGACGAGAAGAAGTAAGGGAAGCAGGAGAAGCAAGAACGGAGGGCGAATGTCATGTCAAACAGAATGAGGATGTCCGGTATCAATTCCGGCATGGATACACAGTCCATAGTGGAGCAGCTCGTTCAGGCAAAGAGCACAAAAAAGGAAAAGATAAAAAAGGAACAGACCAAGCTCAGCTGGAAGCAGGATGCGTGGAAGTCGCTGAATTCCAAGCTTTACAGTCTCTACAGTGACAAGTTCGGAGCACTGAAGATGCAGGGCTCCTTCAAGGTCAAGAAGGCAAGTATAGTAGACAGCTCGATAGCATCTGTCTCGGCTGACGGCAGTGCGGTAAACGGCACGCAGACCCTTGCGGTAAAGCAGCTCGCAAAGACTGCATATATGACCGGCGGCAAGCTTGCGAAGGCGGCGACAGGCGAGACTGTGATAGGTAACTATCTCAGCGCGGATGACAGAAACAAATGGTTTACCGATGGCACGACCACCACTGTTGAGAAAAAGGATGAAAATGGAGATGTCATACTTGATGATGAGAATAATCCTGTCACTGAGGAGATTGAGACCTACCAGCCTATCAAATATATAGTAAAGGACGCTTCCGGCAAGTCTACCGCAGTCGTGGCCATAGGCTATGATATGACTATGGAGCAGATCGCGGAGCAGTTTTCAAATGCAGGCTTTAACGCAAGCTTTGATTCAAATACAAACCGATTCTTCATCTCATCAAAGAAGGACGGAGAAGCAGGCAACTTTACTCTTACCGATGAGAACGGCAATGATGTGCTGAACGGGACGGATGCACCGGTTAATGATGACAGCGTGAACGGAAGCGGGCTTTCGACTTATGAGAGGTCGCGTGCAGTGCTTGAATCACTCGGACTCACGGCACAGGCTGCGGGTAATGGCTTCATAAAGGGACAGAATGCGGTGATAGAGCTCAACAATGTGGAGTATGAGAGCAATACCAATACTTTCCAGATAAACGGCCTCAACATCACCGCCACAAAGGAGTCTGATTACACCTCTTCCGTGGATGGGGAGGGCAATGAGGTAAGGACATACTCCACCACCAATATCTCTACCGCTACGGATGTGGACGGCGCATATAAGATGATCAAGGACTTCCTTAAGGAGTACAACGAGATCATAAACGAGATGGACAAGCTCTATAATGCCAAGCCAAACAAGGACTATCAGCCTCTTACCTCCGAGGAAAAGGATGCGATGTCCGATGAAGAGGTCGAGGAGTGGGAGACAAAGATAAAGGATTCGCTGCTTTCGCGTGATGATAATCTCCGTACACTCATCTCCACCTTTAAGGAGGGGATGGCGGCAGCCTACACCACATCAAGCGGGAAGACCTACAGCCTGGCTTCGTTCGGGATCAACACACTTTCGTATTTCGAGGCGGCTGATAACGAAAAGGGTGCTTATCATATCGACGGAGATCCCGACGATGAGAAGACAAAGGGCAATGATGACAAGCTGAAGGCAATGCTGTCCAACAATCTTGACGATACGATGGACTTCTTCAACAGTCTTGCGAAGGATATCTACGGCAAGCTCGGAGGTCTCATGACCAGGAGCGACTACAGGAGCTTCAAGAGCCTGTATGACGACAAGGCTCTGCAGACCGAGTACGACAATCTGGGCAAGGATCTCAAAGAAGAGGAGCAGTATCTTTCCGACTACGAAGACAAGTGGTATGACAAGTTTGCGGCTATGGAAAAGGCTATGGAAAAGGTCAACTCCAAGCAGAATGCGCTGGCAGGCCTCTTTGGAACCGGCTGATGGTGTATCATACGATCACTGGGTCGATTTCAAATTTTTAATAATTTTTACATTTGTGGGGTTCAGTTTCTGAACCCCACTGTCGATATATAGAGTGTAAAAATTATTAAAAACATCTTACGATGATGGAGGTATCGAATATGAAGGCGACAGCAGCATATCAGCAGTACAAGAACAGCAAGGTTCTCACAGCTTCACCCGCAGAGCTTACTCTTATGCTTTATGACGGATGCATCAAGTTTTGCAACATGGCTGTCATGGATATAAACGGCAAGGATTTCTATAAGGCAAACAAGAACATCCAGAAGGCCGAGAGGATCATAGGCGAGTTCAAGATGACTCTCGATCACAGATATGAGGTTGCAAAAGACTTTGATAATATATATGATTATGTATTAAGAAGGCTTCATGAGGCAAACATGACCAAGGATACGACCATACTTGACGAGTGCATCACTCACATGAGGAGCCTCAGGGATACATGGAAGGAAGTCATGAAGCGCGCCGGACAGCCCGCTATGCCGGAGGCAGCACAGGCATAATAAAGACACCATATCCGGCAGCACCGTTTTGGAGGTTACAGGATGTCGGATGCATATATATCAATGCTTATAGAGAGCCAGGAGAAGAAGCTGGAGCTTCTGGAGCAGGCTATAGAGCTTGATAAACAACAAGAGGATATGATTACAGGCGATTCGCCTGACATGGAGGCACTCAATGCGAATATTACCGCAAAGGGTGCCCTTGTTGATGAGCTGAATAAGCTTGACGATGGCTTCGAAGCAGTATATGCCAAGGTCAGGGATGAGCTCATGAACAATAAGGATGCTCATAAGGATGAGATACGGAGACTCCAGGAGCTGATCAGGCAGATCACGGACAGGATAGCCGAGGTGGAGGCACTGGAGGCCAGATCCAAGATAAATGTCGAAAATTTCCTGAAGAACCGCAGAAAGTCTCTGAAGGACGGCAGGAGCACCGTCAAAGCGGCAAGCGTGTATTCCGCAAACATGAGGAAAGCCTACAATACAAACCCTTATTTCGTTGATAATAAGAAATAGTAACCACTATTGACCTTAGTATTAAAAAATAGGATAATAAATATGTATAGCGTGGTTTTGTCTATAGAGAACGGTGGTGAGCGATATGATGATAAAGAATGATATAAGTGCGGTAAATAATGCGAGAATGCTCCAGATGACAAATAAGGCTCAGGCGAAGACCATGGAGAAGCTGTCGTCCGGATACAAGATCAATAAGTCGGCAGATGACGCTTCGGGGCTCTCTATATCGGAGAAGCTCATGAAGCAGATCAACAGCCTGAATAAAGCCATTGATAATGCCAGCGACGGCATGGCGATGACCGACACGGCTGACGGAGCCATGAATGAGGTGGGAGATATGCTCCAGAGACTCAACGATCTGGCTGTCAAGGGCTCTAACGGCACTCTTTCCGACAGTGACAGAGCGGATGTACAGGCAGAGGCAAGCCAGATCCTTTCTGATATAGACAGAGTGGGCGGCAGCACAAAGTTTAACGAGCTTTTCCTGCTTAACGGTGATGCATCCGACATACAGGCAGGCGCAGACAATACTGGATCAAACAGGGTCACGGTCAGACTCGAGCAGATGAATTCCGATACCCTGGGAGTAGGAGGAGTGGATTTCTCCACGGCAGAGAAGTCAAGAGCTTCACTCAGTAATATAGCGGATGCGATAAAGACTCTTACGGATCAGAGATCCGGACTCGGAGCAGGGTACAACAGGATGGATTCCACCACCAGGAATCTTGCGAATGTATCGGAAAACACCACAGCGGCGCAGTCGAGGGTGAAGGATACCGACATGGCATCTGAGCTTATAAAGCAGAGAAGAAACAAGGTTCAGGCTCAGGCGAACATGGCTCTCATGAGAAGACATCAGGAGGAGCGTAATGCTCAGGCCAACGGTCTGAACAGCATAGTCTGAGGTTGGTGACCGGCGTAAGACAGACAGAGAGCATAGATACGGCAAGCATCAGAGCAGGCTTTGATGCTTGCTTTTGTTTGGTTTAAAACCGATCCGACGGGAGGGCACGGATGAGATACTATACATTAAAGCATAAAGGTATAGCGCATGTGGCGGCGGTAAAGGATGCCGACTCAAAAAGAGCCTATATTTTAAGAGCGTACAAGACCATGAACGTCCTGCTCTTAAAGGGACATGACGGGAGCATACCGGGACTGTCGGAGGCGGTAGACATCTCAGACCCCGGAGTGGAGATACTCTCGCCCATACCCCATCCGAGACAGGATGTGATATGCCTGGGTATCAACTACGCAGATCACGCCAAGGAAGCCGAAAGCTTTGACAAAGGGGCATTTACTAAGGACAAAGCAGATCCTATATTCTTTTCCAAGAGAGTCAACTACTCGCAGGGGACAGGGGCAGTGATACCTATGCACTCAGATATCTGTGACAGTCTTGACTATGAGACCGAGCTCGGAGTTATCATAGGCAGGGCGGCATACAGGGTGTCCGCAGAGGATGCCATGGACTATGTCTTCGGATATACGATCGTAAACGATGTATCGGCGAGAAATCTTCAGACCAGACACAAGCAGTGGTATTTCGGTAAGAGCCTGGACGGGTTTACACCGATGGGACCCTGTATCGTATCAAAGGACGAGCTGCCGGGAGTACCGGAGCTCGATATACGCACCTATGTGAACGGAGAGCTCCGCCAGTCTTCAAACACGTCATATCTGATAACCGGCATCCCGGAGATCATAGAGATCCTGTCACAGGGGATGACGCTGGAGCCGGGGACTGTCATAGCCACCGGTACACCCTCGGGCGTGGGGATGGGCATGAACCCGCCGCGCTTCCTCGAAAACGGAGATGAGATAGTATCCGAGATAGAGGGTATAGGAAGACTTACAAATATCGTGTCGGACATGCCGATATAGAATTTGATGATAAATAGGAGTATGATGTAGGGGTGCTTAATAAACTTACCTATCTTGAGAAACTTAAAAAGACGATACTGGTGGTTGATGATGAATACATCAACAGGGTAATGCTCGGCGAGATCCTCGGTGAGAAGTTTAATGTGCTCTATGCCGAAAACGGCATGGAGGCACTGGAGCTGATGCAGCTCAATGAAAACGTACTGTCGGCAGTTCTTCTTGATCTGCTGATGCCGGTTATGGACGGCTCAAAGCTGCTTGATATCATCAGGGAGGATGACAGGTTTCGCCGCATACCCGTCATAGTCCTGACATCTGAAAAGGGTGCCGAGGTGGAGAGCCTCAGACGGGGCGCAGCGGACTTTATCACAAAGCCCTATGATGCACCGGAGGTGATAGTCGCGAGGCTTGAGCGTATCATCGAGCTGTCGGAAAACCGCGTGATGATACAGTCCACGGAGAGGGATGAGCTCACGGGACTTTTTTCCAAATCCTTCTTTTATGAATATGCGCAGCTCATGGATCGCTATCAGGGTAAACGCAGCATGGATGCAGTAGTCATCAATATAGACGGCTTTCATCTGATCAATGAGATATACGGCAGGGAGCTCGGAGACAGCGTATTGAAAAGACTGGCGGATATCTCCAGAGACTATGCTCATGAGAATGAAGGGATAGCGGCAAGAGGAAGAGCGGATACGTTTTATCTGTACCTGAACCACCAGGACAGCTATGATGAGCTGGAGGACAGGCTTAAGAACGGATTTGCGGGACTGGCATCGTCTCATATAAATGTAAGGGTGGGTGTGTATGCATCTCCCGATGCAAAGCAGACTATGGAAAACCGCTTTGACAGGGCGAGGGCTACCTGTAATACTCTCCGCGGCAATTTCCAGCGTACCGTGGCCTTTTTTGATGATGAGATGCAGCACAATGCCATCTTC
>JAGBNR010000100.1 GCA_017634315.1 Lachnospiraceae bacterium | reverse complement strand
AGATAAAGGAGCAGGGGCTGCTGCCGGATTTCCCTCAGTTTAAGGTATATATGGACTCACCGCTTGCCGTGGAGGCTACGGAGGTATTTCATAAAAACGGTAAAGCGTGCTTTGACGAGGAGGCCATGAGATTTGTGCAGCAGGGTATCAATCCCATAGAGTTTCCGGGTCTTTGTCTTGCGATAACCTCCGAGGAGTCCAAGGATATCAACTTTATAGATGAGCCCAAGGTGATAATCTCTGCTTCGGGTATGTGTGATGCAGGGCGTATAAGGCATCATCTCAAGCACAATCTGTGGAGAAGCGAATCCACTATTCTGTTTGTGGGATACCAGTCTGTAGGGACTCTGGGAAGGGCTCTTGTGGATGGAGCCGACAGGGTGAAGCTCTTTGGCGAAGAAATAGATGTCAAGGCAGAGATCAAGGCACTGGCGGGACTCTCGGGGCATGCAGACAGAGACGGACTCCTGGATTGGATGGACGGATTTGAAAAGAAGCCCGACAAGGTGTTTGTCGTGCATGGTGAAGACAGTATCACTGAGCTCTTTGCAAAGACCCTTATTGATGAAAAGGGTATTGATGCATATGCGCCGTATTCAGGGACAGTATATGACCTTATGAGCGGCGAGTTCGTAACCAAGGCGGAGGGTGTAAGGAAAGCCAAAGTGGAGAAGCGGACCGGCAATCCTGTATTTGACAGACTGCTTGCCGCAGGCCAGAGGCTGCTGTCCATAATAAGAAAAAATGAGCATATGGCTAATAAGGATCTGGCGAAGTTTGCCGATCAGATAGATGCGTTGAGTGATAAGTGGGCATAAGGCTGCAGGGCAGTCTTATGCCTGCAAGTTTGCAAAAAGCGCAAACGCTATTGGCATTTATGAAAGGAAAGATATGAAAGCAATAGTCGCTGTAGACAGAAACTGGGCTATAGGACTCAAGGGGAAGCTGCTGGTACAGATACCGGCTGATCAGAAATTCTTCAGGGAGACTACGATGGGACATGTAGTCGTGATGGGAAGGAAGACTCTGGAGAGCTTTCCGCACGGAGCACCCTTAAAGGACAGAGTGAACATAGTGCTTACGGGAGGAGACAGACCGCTTCCCGAAGGGACAGTTGCGGTTCATGGCATTGATGAGCTTAAGGGTGTATTAAAGGAGTATGAGGACGATGATATATATTGCATAGGGGGAGCCAAGGTATATGCTGAGCTGCTGCCGTTATGTGATGAATGTCTTGTTACAAAGATAGATGAAAGCTATGAGGCGGATGCGTATTTCCCGAATCTTGACAGCGATCCCGAATGGGAGCTTGTACGTGACGGAAGCGAAGAGGATGAGCAGACATATTTTGATGTTGTTTATTATTTTCTTAAATACAAAAGAAAGGTTCAAAAGCCTGTTTGATGAGGCAGGAATATATGATAACATTAGAGTTTGGGTGTATAAAAAATGCATTTACGGATGGAGGACATATAAATGGGAATCTATGAAGAGCTCCGGGAGAGAGGACTCATTGCTCAGGTCACTGATGAGGGTGAGATAAGAGACCTCATAAACGGAGGGGGAGCAAGGTTTTATATAGGATTTGATCCTACTGCGGATTCACTCCATGTAGGACACTTTATGGCACTTTGCCTTATGAAAAGACTCCAGCTGGCGGGAAATAAACCGGTGGTGCTCATCGGCGGGGGCACGGGCTACATAGGCGATCCCTCGGGCCGCACGGATATGAGATCGATGATGACGCCGGAGACTATACAGCATAACTGCGACTGCTTTAAGAAGCAGATGGAAAGATTCATAGAGTTCGGAGATGACAAGGCGATAATGGTCAATAATGCCGACTGGCTCCTAAAGCTCAATTATATAGACCTTTTGAGAGAGGTCGGTGCGCACTTTTCGGTGAACAATATGCTGCGCGCAGAGTGCTATAAGCAGAGGATGGAAAAGGGACTCTCTTTTCTTGAGTTTAACTACATGATAATGCAGGCCTATGATTTCCTGCATCTGCATCAGCATTACGGGGTGAACATGCAGTTCGGCGGAGATGACCAGTGGAGTAATATGCTCGCCGGTACCGAGCTGATCAGACGCAAGACAGGGGATGACTGCTATGCGATGACTCAGACCCTGCTCATGAATAAGGAAGGCAAAAAGATGGGCAAGACCGCCAAGGGTGCCGTCTGGCTCGATCCCGAAAAGACGACACCGTATGAGTTTTATCAGTATTGGCGCAATATAGATGATGCCGATGTGATGATGTGCTTCAGACTGCTCACCTTCCTCTCCATAGATGAGATCAAAGATATCGAGAGCTGGGATGACAGCAGGATCAATGAGAAAAAGGAACTGCTGGCACATGAGCTGACCGAGCTCGTACACGGCAGAGAGGAGGCAGACAGGGCTCAGACCGCGGCACGCGAGATATTCGCCGGCAACCTGAGTGCCGAAGACATGCCCACGGAGCAGCTGTCCGACAGTGACTTCATGGATGGCAAGGCTGATATACTGCAGCTGCTGGTAGCCGCAAAGCTATGCCCCACAAGATCCGATGCGAGACGAATGGTGCAGCAGGGAGGGGTGACCGTTAATGATGATAAGGTCACGGATATCAAGCTGTCCTTTACCAAAGAGGAGCTAAAGGACGGTATAGTATTGAAAAAAGGAAAGAAGGCATTTCGCAGGGTTGTTTTTTAAGTGTGCTTATGACGCATGTTTACAAAAATAACAGTGTGTGTTATTCTTTCTTGATTGCATAAAACAAACGCATATATTTACAACAAAACAGTAAAATGAGGTGTCACAATGAAAAAGAGGATTATTATAATTGCAGCGGTGCTATCAATGATGGCAGGACTTATCACAGGCTGCGGAAGCAACGCTTCCTCGGACAGTGATATGGCGTATATCAAGGAAAAGGGTAATCTTGTGGTAGGTATCACGGATTTCGCTCCCATGGATTATCAGGAAAACGGTGAATGGACAGGCTTTGATGCTGATCTGGCACGCAAAGTGGGTGAAGATTTGGGAGTAGAGATACAGTTTGTGGAGATAGACTGGGATAACAAGATACTCGAGCTGGATAATAAAAGCATCGATGTGGTGTGGAACGGAATGACACTCACTGAAGAGGTGTCGTCGGCAATGGCCTGCACCAAGCCTTATCTCAATAATGCGCAGACTGTCGTGGTCAAGGCTGATAAGGCTGACACATGGAACACTATAGATGCAGTAAAGCAGATCAGATTTGCCGTTGAAGCGGGGTCTGCAGGCGAAGCGGCTGCTGTGGACAACGGATTCGAGCATACCTCACTTACCTCTCAGGCAGATACTCTGATGGAGGTGGAGGCAGGTACGTCAGATGCAGCCATAATAGATTCACTCATGGCAGGAGCGATGGTCGGAGAAGGAACCAGCTATCCTGATCTTACGCATACGGTTGACCTGACAGTAGAAGAGTACGTGGTGGGATGCAGGAAAGGATCTGATCTGGCTGCGTATATAGATGACGAGATAAAGAAATTTGCCGATGACGGTTCACTCCTTGCTTTAGCAGAGAAATACGGAGTACAGGAGGCACTGATAAAGTAAAGGATGTTTACGGATGTCACGCTGACACTGCTCGGAGGCTTCTGGCACACATTTCAGCTTTTTGCATTGACTCTTCTCTTTGCTTTGCCGCTTGGGCTGGTGATAAGCTTCGGATCGATGTCGAAGATAAGAGCTGTAAAGATACCGATCCGATTTGTGATATGGGTCATAAGAGGGACACCCCTTATGCTGCAGCTGCTTGTGATATATTACGGGCCGGGAATCATACTGCACACAAATGTCTGGGGGTCAGGTGACGGAGGCAGATTTATAGCTGCGCTGGTGGCATTTGTTATAAACTACTCCTGCTATTTCTCAGAGATCTACAGGGGTGGCATACAGTCCATTCCCGTGGGACAGTATGAGGCAGGACAGGTGCTTGGGCTGACCAGACATCAGATTTTTTTCAAGATCGTGCTGCTGCAGGTGATAAAGAGGATCGTGCCTCCGATATCAAACGAGATAATAACACTGGTAAAGGATACTTCGCTTGCCAGGGTGATCGCGGTGTATGAGATAATCTGGGAGGGACAGGCGTATATAAAGAGTGCCGGAATAATATGGCCGCTTTTCTATACCGGAGTATTTTATCTGCTCTTCTCGGGACTGCTCACACTGCTGTTTGGACAGATCGAAAAGAAACTATCGTATTTCAGGTGATATATGGCTATCCTTGAGGTATCTAATTTAAGAAAATCATTTGAAGCCACAGAGGTGCTGAACGATATCAGCTTTACCATGGAGGCAGGAGAAGCGGTCACTATCATCGGATCATCGGGATCAGGCAAGACGACACTGCTCAGATGTCTGAACTTTCTCGAGACTCCGGATGGCGGAAGCATAAGGGTAAACGATGAGGTGCTTTTTGACGCTTCAAAGCCCGAGACGATGTCTGAGAATGCCATAAGGCTGAAAAGACTGCACTTCGGGCTGGTGTTTCAGTCATTTAACCTTTTCCCGCAATATACTGCACTGGAGAATGTGACTCTGGCACCCTCACTGCTTTCAGGCGAAGCGGGGAGGAGCGTGTCTCATGAAGAGCTTAGGCGAAAAGGCGAGGAACTGCTCGCCCAGATGGGACTGCAGGACAGGATGTCTAATTATCCGCATGAGCTTTCGGGAGGACAGCAGCAGAGAGTGGCTATAGCGAGGGCACTTGCCATGGGACCGGATATACTCTGCTTTGACGAGCCGACATCCGCGTTGGACCCGGAGCTGACCGGTGAGGTGCTCAAGGTCATTAAGGGGCTCGCGGAAAAAAATACTACCATGATCATAGTGACCCATGAGATGTCTTTTGCACAGGATGTGTCGGATAAGATAATATTTATGGACAAGGGTGTGATAGTGGAGGAAGGTACACCCGATGAGGTTATAGGTAATCCTAAGAATGACAGGACCAGACAGTTTTTGTCCAATTATAAAAAGGAGAGATAAGGAAATGAAAAGAAAGTTGGTTACCGTTTTAATGATCGCATCTCTCGGCATGATGACAGTCGCCGGATGCAGCAAGAAAGACAAGGCATCCGCGGAGGCCACGGAGGCTGCGACAGAGCCTGCTACCGAGATCACGATCTCGGCTGATACCCCGACCGTACCTGTGCCTGAGCCTGAGCCGGTGTATGAGGAGCCTGTCTACGAGGAGCCCGAGGTCACAGTACCGGAGGAAACAGTAGATGAATACGGCATGGCGAGCATCGACGAGATAAAGATGTATGCTACCGAGGCAGTCCGCATGAGGCGTGAGCCGAATACTGACGCGGAGATAGCCGGGAAGCTCGCTGCAGGTGATGAGGTCACTGCCATAGCTAAGTCTTCGGACTGGCACAGAGTAGTGAATAAAAACGGAGATACCGTATATGTAAAGTCGGAATACCTGACAGAGACAAAACCGGAAACAAAGACAGAGGAAACGACTGCAGAGAATACTGACAATAATACTACAGCTACAGCGAGTGACACTTCCGCAGCGGATGCGGCGGCTCAGCAGGCGGCAGATCAGCAGGCAGCCTCACAGAAGGCACTGGAAGAGGCAGCAGCTAAGCAGCTTGCGGAGCAACAGGTAGCAGCACAGCAGCTTGCAGAGCAGCAGATGGCAGCGGCGGCAGCCAGTGCCGGAGCGACATACAATCTTAACGGACTT
>JAGBNR010000099.1 GCA_017634315.1 Lachnospiraceae bacterium | reverse complement strand
TCTATATCACTCACTCAGGGGTAGACAGCGATATAGTCGATGATGTAAGAGATTATCTTAAGTCTCTTTCCGTCTTCAACGAGATAACAGAGACAAGAGCAGGGGGTATCATATCCTGCCACTGCGGACCCGGTACGCTGGGAGTGCTTTTTATTGCAGGTGACTGAAAGTTTTTATTGCGCTGAAGCGTAGAATAAGATACTATTGCAATTATGAAAAGTGTGGCGATAGTCGGAATGGGTGCTCTCGGGCTCCTTTTCGGCGGAGAGATAGCTGAAAACTTAAAAGAAGGTCATGCAGCCTTTGTGATGGATGATAAAAGGGCAGAGCGTCACAGGGGAGACAGCTACAGCATAAACGGAAGATCGGTCTCATATCTGATAGAGACTCCCGAGGAGTATCTAAGGTCAGGTAAGGCGGATATTATTTTAGTGGGGGTAAAGTATCCTGCGCTCATGGATGCCGTGGAGCTGATGGCACCCCTTGTATATGAAGGCACGACCTTTATATCGATGATGAACGGTATATCAAGCGAGAGGATACTCGCTGAGAGATACGGTGCAGATAAGGTACTGTATACCGTATCACAGGGTATGGATGCACAGAGGTACGGTGCCGAGATAAACTATACAAAGCACGGCGAGCTTTTCATAGGGATACCGCAGGGCTCGAGCAAGGAGCTGAAAGCCCGACTGGGCGAGGCAGCTGAGCTCCTTGATGAGTGTCAGGTGCCTCATACGGTAGAGCCTGAGATCCTATACAGGATGTGGAGCAAATTTATGCTCAATGTAGGTATCAATCAGACATGCATGGTATATGATACGGGATATGCCGGAGCTACCGAGCCCGGAAGTGAAGCATATGCGATAAACGTAGCGGCGATGAGGGAAGTGGCTGTGATAGCTCAGGCAGAGGGCGTGCAGCTGGGAGAAAGGGAAGTAAACCAGTATCTCGAGATCATAGCTTCACTTGATCCAAAGGCCACACCCTCGATGGGACAGGACAGGATACAGAAGCGTCCTTCGGAAGTAGACATGTTTGCAGGCGAAGTAATTGAATTAGGAAAGAAGCACGGTATACGTGTGCCTGCCAACGAGTATCTGTACAGGAGAGTGCGTGAAATAGAGGCAGAATACATAAAGTGACAGATATGATACAGTAGGATCTGTTTTTACCGGCTTGACGGACATCAATGGTGTCGAGCCGGTTTTATTATGCAAGGAGAAAATATGAAGAAAGAGCTGATAAGACTGGAAAATGTGTCAAAATCGTATGACGGGGAGCTGATACTGGATGATCTGAGCCTCACGATACACGAGAATGAGTTTGTGACGCTGCTGGGACCGTCAGGCTGCGGCAAGACCACCACACTGCGCATAATAGGCGGGTTTGAGACTCCTGACAAGGGGCGGGTGATATTTGACGGAGAGGATATCACATCACTCGCGCCGAATAAGAGACAGCTCAATACGGTCTTTCAGAAGTATGCGCTTTTTACACATATGGATGTGGCGGAAAACATAGCATTCGGACTGAAGATCAAGAATAAGCCGCAGGATTATATAGAAGACAGGATAAACTATGCCCTGAAGCTCGTAAACCTGAGCGGGTACGAGCATCGCATGCCGGGCTCACTGTCCGGGGGACAGCAGCAGAGAGTGGCAATAGCGCGAGCGATAGTAAACGAGCCCAAGGTGCTGCTGCTCGATGAGCCGCTGGGGGCACTCGATCTGAAGCTGAGACAGGATATGCAGTATGAGCTGATAAGGCTGAAGGAGGAGCTCGGCATCACATTCATATACGTGACGCATGATCAGGAGGAGGCACTGACGATGTCCGATCATATCGTCGTGATGAATCAGGGGTATATACAGCAGGAGGGGTCTCCGGAGGATATATACAATGAGCCTGAGAATGCGTTTGTGGCGGACTTTATCGGCGATTCAAATATCATAAAAGCCACCATGGTAAGGGATGAGCTGGTAAATATCCTGGACACCGATTTCATCTGTGTGGATAAGGGGTTTGGGGAGAATACTCCCGTAGATGTGGTCATAAGACCGGAGGATGTGGAGCTTGTAGAGAGGGGAGAGGGGACACTCCCCGGCAGGGTATCCCATGTGATATTCAAGGGAGTGCATTATGAGATGGAGGTACAGGCGGGAGGATACGCATGGCTTGTACATTCGACAAGGCTTTATGAGACAGGCAAAGAGGTGGATATAAAGGTAGATCCGTTTAACATTCAGGTGATGAATAAACCTGAATCCGAGGATGAGGAGGTGCTCAGCGTTGATGACTGATAAAAAGACATCAAGACTCCTTACATCTCCGTATACAGCATGGGCATTGATATTTATCCTGGTGCCGCTGGCCATGGTTTTTTATTACGGATTTACCGATGCAAACGGAGCACTGACACTTGCAAATATAAAGGCAATAGCAGAGCCGGTGCATTCAAGGGCACTGCTGCTTGCGGTAGTCCTGTCGGTGATAAGCACCGTGATATGCTTTCTGCTTGCCTATCCGTTAGGGATGATCCTCGCGAAGCACAGGGTCACCGGTCAGGGGATAATCATCACGCTCTTCATCCTGCCCATGTGGATGAACTTCCTGCTGCGTACACTGGCATGGATGACGCTGCTTGAAAACAAGGGTGTGATAAACGGCATACTTGATCTTCTGCATCTGCCGGAGGTAAATATCATCAATACGCCGGGAGCCATAGTACTCGGAATGGTATACAACTTCCTGCCGTTTATGATACTGCCCGTATATAATTCTCTTTCAAGCATAGATGACAGTGTGATAAATGCCGCGAGGGATCTGGGAGCGGATACGGTACAGACCTTCTTTAAGATAACGCTGCCGCTTTCGGTGCCGGGCATCATATCGGGTGTGACCATGGTGTTCATACCGGCACTCACAACCTTTGCCATATCCACGATGCTCGGAGGCTCCAAGATACTGCTCATAGGCAATGTCATAGAGCAGGAGTTCACGCTGACCTATGACTGGAATCTGGGGGCAGGGCTGTCTATAGTGCTCATGGTATTCATAGTCGTAAATATGGTCGTATCCGCCATGGCGGAAAGAGATGACTCATCGGAAAAGAGATCCGTGAGGAGGAGCATATCACACACTGCCGGCTCTGATGCGGGAGCGGGAAGGGAGGAGAGATGAGGACAAAGCTCGAGAAGATATATATGGGCATCATTTTCGTGTTCATGTATGCGCCGATACTCACACTTATCATCCTTTCCTTCAACAGCAGCAAGTCCAGAGCCAGATGGGGAGGCTTTACCCTACAGTGGTATATCAATCTGATAAATGACAACAGTGTGCTGAATGCAATGGCAAATACGCTCATCATCGCGCTGGTATCCACGGTATTTGCGACAGTCATAGGGACGCTTACCTGTGTGGGACTGATGGGACTTAAGAGACGCAGCAGGACGGTCATCATGGGAATTACCAATATCCCCATGATCAACGCGGATATAGTTACCGGCATATCGCTGATGCTGCTCTTTAAGGTGCTGCATTTTGAGACGGGCTTCATCACGGTGCTGCTGGCGCATATCACATTTAACATTCCCTATGTGATGCTGTCGGTGATGCCGAGGATGAAGACCATCAATCCCAACATCTATGAGGCGGCACTGGATCTCGGGGCCGAGCCCTTTTATGCTTTCAGGAAGAGCGTGCTGCCTGACCTGATGCCGTCTGTCATAGCCGGGGCACTCATGGCCTTTACCATGTCGATAGATGACTTTATCATCACATACTTTACCAAGGGCTCCGGCTTCGACACCATATCCACAAAGATATACAACGAGGTCAAAAGAGGCATACAGCCTGAGATATATGCACTCTCGTCGATCATCTTTGTCATCGTGCTCATACTGCTCTTTGCATCTTCAAGGCTGCGCCAGAGACAGGCGGTACTAAAAAAGGACGCTGCTCTTTATAAGGTCGAGAAGAAGATGTCCAGGGGAAAGCTCGTGCTCATCTCGGCTGCTTCTATGGGTATCATACTGCTCGCGATGTATTTCGGCGGAGTGTTTACGAGGAAAAGCAATCAGCTCTTCGTATATAACGCCGGAGAATACATAGATCCCGAGGTCATAGAGATGTTTGAAGCAGAGACCGGTATAGAGGTCGTGTATGACGAGTTTGAGACACCCGAGATCATGTATGCCAAGATGGTACAGAACGATGGAGCATATGATGTGATATGTCCTTCCGACTACATGATAGAAAAAATGCTGGATGCCGGTATGCTGCAGGAGCTTGATCCGGATGCCATACCCAACAGAAAGTATATAGGAGAGCAATATCTTAAGGCTGCCGACTCCTTTGATCCCGGAAACAGATATTCGGTACCGTACTGCTGGGGCACCGTAGGGATACTGTACAATACAAATATGGTGGATGATCCTGTCACAAGCTGGGATATCCTGTGGGATGAGAAATACAGCGGACAGATACTGATGCAGGACTCTATAAGAGATGCTTTTACGGTTGCTCTTAAGAGGAACGGCTACTCGCTAAACTCAACAGATCCTGCAGAGCTTGAGAAGGCAGCAGAGGATATGATAGCGCAGAGACCGCTGGTGCAGGCTTATGTCGTAGATCAGGCAAGAGACAAGATGATAGGCGGAGAAGCCGCGCTTGCGGTCATATATTCCGGTGAGGTCTTATATACACAGAGAGAAAACCCTGATCTCGAATACTCTGTGCCGGACGAGGGCACAAATGTCTGGATAGATGCATGGGTAGTGACTAAGAAGGCAAGGAATCCGGAGGCTGCCATGAAGTGGATAGACTTTCTGTGCAGACCTGAAATAGCACTTATGAATTTTGATTTCATCACTTACTCCACTCCGAATGAAGCCGCAAGGGAAATGATAGAGGATGAGGATATAAGGAATTCGGAAGCGATCTTTCCGGATGAAAGCATTCTTAAGAAGTGTGAAACCATGTCCTATCTGGGTGAAGAGGGTGATGCTCTTTATAATGAGATGTGGAAGAAGGTAAAATCCGGAAATTAAATGGATGAACGTAAATACATCGCTATAGACTTAAAATCCTTTTATGCATCGGTAGAGTGCGTCGAACGTAAGCTTGATCCGCTTAAGGCAAAGCTTGTGGTAGCCGACGAGTCAAGGACGGAGAAGACGATATGCCTGGCGGTGTCTCCGGCACTGAAGTCACTCGGTATCCCGGGCAGACCCAGACTTTTTGAAGTGGTACAGAGGGCACGGGAGCTGGGCGGGATAGAGTTTATCACAGCGAAGCCGCGGATGGCTCTCTATATGGCATACAGTACAAGGATCTACAAAATATATCTTCGGTATGTGGCACCCGAAGATATATTTGCATATTCGATAGATGAGGTGTTTATCGATGCCACTTCATATCTTCGCATTTACGGTCTCACTGCACATGAGCTTGCCATAAAGATGATACGTGAGGTGCTGGCGGAAACCGGCATCACGGCTACAGCAGGTATAGGGACTAACCTGTACTTAAGCAAGGTGGCTATGGATATAGTGGCAAAGCACATGCCTGCTGATGATGACGGTGTGAGGATAGCGGAGCTTGATGAGATGAGCTACCGCAGACAGCTGTGGGAGCATACGCCTCTTACGGATTTCTGGAGAGTCGGCAGGGGCTACAGACGCAAGCTTGAGGCTCATGGACTCTATACTATGGGTGATATCGCAAGATGCTCGATCGGAGGCGACAGCGATTATTACAACGAGGAGCTTTTATATAAGCTGTTCGGGATAAATGCGCAGCTTTTGACAGATCATGCATGGGGCTGGGAGCCATGCACTATGTCAGAGATAAAGGCGTATAAACCGGACAGCAACAGCATCAGTCAGGGTCAGGTGCTCCATGAGCCCTATGACAATAAGAAGGGTCGTATCATCATAAGGGAGATGGCGGAGATGCTGTCCTATGATCTTGCGGTAAAGCATGTTCTCACGGATCAGATCGTACTTACCGTGGGATATGATATTGAGAATCTCAGTGATCCCGTAATAAGTAAAAAGTACAGCGGAGAGGTAGTGACAGATCACTATGGCAGGGCTGTGCCCAAGCATGCTCACGGTACATATAATCTTACGGGGTATACCTCTTCGACGGAAAGTGTGATAGATGCCGCTCTCAGGATATATGACAGAGAGGTGGATAAGGGGCTGCTCATAAGACGTGTCTATGTAGTGGCGAATAATATCATAGACGAGGACGAGGCCGTAGTCAGGGAAGACAGCGGACATTACGAGCAGATGGATCTCTTTACCGATTACGGCGCAAGAGATGAAGAAAAGCGTGCTGCTGATGAAAAGACAGAGAAGGAAAAGAGGATACAGTCTGCTATGATAGGTATCAAGCAGAAATACGGAAAGAATGCCATATTAAGGGGTACAAGCCTGCAGGATGGTGCTACGGCAAAGGATCGTAACAGGCAGATAGGAGGTCATAAGGCATAATGGGAAAATATGATGATATAATAGATCTGCCTCATCATGTATCAAAGAAGCATCCTCAGATGTCTATGCGTGACAGGGCGGCTCAGTTTTCTCCTTTTGCGGCTCTCACCGGGTTTGAAGAGGCTGTGAATGATACCGTGAGAGAGGATATAGAAGGTAAAAATAATATCGGATATATGCACGATGAGGAAGACAGACTCTCGGCACTGTATGGACAGGGTGATTTATAGGACAGCTGAAGGATGCGGGATGAAGGAGAGATAAAGGTATATCTCAAGCGCAGCAGGCGCAAGACGATATCCGTAGAGATAGAGCGTGACCTCTCAGTGCTTGTGAGGGCACCGCTTCGCATGTCCGAAAGAGAGATCAGGAGATTCCTGAGGGACAACGAAGACTGGGTGAGGAAGCACAGGGATGCGCTTGCTGTCAAGCTAAAGGAAAACGAAGGTATAGACAGGCTTACACCGGATGAGATCAGGGAGCTTGCAACTGAAGCAAAAAAAGATATCCCACCCAGAGTGGAGAGATATGCTCTTCTTATCGGTGTGACCTACGGACGCATCACGATAAGCAATCAGAAGACCAGATGGGGGAGCTGTTCGTCCAAGGGCAATCTCAATTTTAACTGTTTGCTCATGCTCGCGCCCGAAGAGCACAGGGACTACGTGATAGTGCATGAGCTCTGCCACAGGAAGCAGATGAATCATTCGAGACGCTTTTGGGATGAGGTGGAGAGAGTGATGCCCGACTATAAAAAGAGCGTGAAGTGGTTTAGGGAAAACGGGGAGAGCCTGCTCAGCCGGATGATATGATGCAAGGGTCAAAAGGTACAAATCCGATTGTGCTTGCACAAATAGGATTTGGAACTTGTGACCCACCCGGACATGAGGAAGTAGCAATTTGCGTAGCAAATTAGCGGATTCCGAATGGACGGAGCATGGTGGGAGCAGCTTGCTGCGAAGCCATGCGTAAGCATCATAAACATTACAAGGTGGGTTCTTGACCCTTATATCAAGATATGATGCAGGAGGACATTTGGATCAGCTTGAAAGGACAAGGCTGCTCATAGGGGCAGACGGCATAGCAAAGCTTAACCGCTCGCACGTTGCGGTATTCGGTATAGGGGGTGTGGGCGGATATGTGTGTGAAGCTCTCGTGCGCAGCGGTGTGGGTGAGTTTGACCTGATCGACAATGATACCGTGGCCGAGAGCAATCTGAACAGACAGATCATAGCACTGCATTCCACGATAGGCCGTCACAAGGTGGATGTCATGTATGAGCGGATGAAGGATATCAATCCCGATGTAAGGGTAAATGTACATAAATGCTTTTTTCTTCCGAAGAATTCCTCAGGATTTCCCTTTGAAGAGTATGATTATGTAGTGGATGCCGTAGATACGGTGACGGCAAAGCTTGAGCTTATCATGAAAGCAAGGGAGTGTAATGTGCCTGTAATAAGCAGCATGGGGGCAGGAAACAAGCTGCGTGCGGATATGTTCAGGGTGGCGGATATATATGATACAAGAGTCTGTCCGCTCGCGCGTGTGATGCGAAGAGAGCTGAAGAAAAGAGGAGTGGAGAGCCTGAAGGTGGTCTACTCCGAGGAGGAGCCCTTAACACCCGCAGAGGATATGCGCACAGAGCGCAGCTCGGCAGACAGGGGGTCTGATCTGTCAGGCGATACCATCATGACCGGAAGCAGGCGCAGCATACCGGGCAGCACAGCCTTTGCTCCTGCGGCCGCAGGTCTTATCATAGCGGGGGAAGTGGTAAAGGATCTGATTTTCCTTGACAAATAGTCAGAAGCATAGTAATCTATGATAGCTAACGACGATAGCGGTTTATTAGAGGAAAAGAAGTGCCAAGAGATAAGACATTAAGCCATGAAAAGGTCAGAAAGGCAGTAAAAGAGGAGTTTCTTGAAAAGGGCTATGAAGATGCTTCAATCAGAAGCATCGGAGCCAGAGCCGGCATGACATCGGCAGGACTATACAGGCATTATGCGGATAAAGAGGCTATGTTTAACGCCATGGTAGAGCCTCTTATCGAAAGCATAAAGGAATGGACCGGTAAACATACAAGCAGGAAATATGATCTTCTTGAAGGTAACGTATCCGATGATAAACTGTTTGGAGAGACCTTTGTTGACATGGTCAAGGAGGTGATCCTTCCGAGAAGAGATGAGTTCATTCTACTTATTTCACGCTCCGCCGGAACCAAATACGAAAATTTCATACATGATTATGTAGAGGATAACCAGAAGGAATTCATGGATGCGATAAGATATCTGAAAAGAAAAGGATATCAGACATCAGAGCTTGGCGAGGAGGAATTGCATATGCTGCTTTCAGCATATCTGACAGCATGTTTTGAACCGATCATACATGATTACGATGATACAAAAGTTATAAAATATCTGAACACAGTCCAGGAGTTCTTCATGCCGGGGTGGATGAAGATAATGGGTATCAAGTAAGAAGAGCCGTAAGGCTCTTTTTTACTGTCGTTAGCTATCATTATGCGATTAGCGATAATTAACCGATATGCAAAACCGATAGCTATCGGACAATGCATTGCTTTGAAGAAACGGGCATAGAAGCAGATTATCGTCTTGCGCCGTAAGTAATAAGCTGTTGTGCTGCAAGCATTAAAGTATAGGAATAATAATTGAATAAGGAGGATATATAAGTTGGGAAAGACGGAAAAGTATGATCATATGAGGCTGATCAGAGAGTATGCGGGAGGGTATAAGAACCTGATCACTCTGGGAAGGTGTCTGGCGGCTGTTAGTGCTGTAATGACATTGATCCCTTATTATGAGCTCTGGAAGATAATCAGGACAGCGGTAAACGGTGAGAACCCGGATGATATTAAGATGTATGCATGGTCTGCCGTTGTATTGATCGTCGGAGCTTTGCTTGTATATATAATGGCCCTTTTCTGTACGCATATTGCGGCATTTCGTGTGCAGGCAAATATGAGGAGCAGTCTGATGCGCAGGATCATCACACTTCCCCTTGGGGTCTTTGATGAAGATGGTACGGGCAAGATCAGGAGGATCGTAAACGATTCCACGGCGGCAACGGAAACATTTATTGCACATAATCTGCCGGATAAGACGGTTGCTGCGGTCACACCGGTGGGGTTGCTCGTGCTGGTGTTTGCTTTTAACTGGAAGATAGGACTCATATGTATGATCCCGGCAGTTATTGGGTTTGCATGCATGATGTCAATGATGACGAAGGGCATGCAGGTAAAAATGAAGGAGTACCAGGATGCACTTGAGAACATGAGCAGTGAAGCGACCGAGTATGTACGCGGTGTTCCGGTAGTAAAGACCTTCGGACAGACCGTACATTCTTTCAAGAGGTTCAAGGGATGCATAGACGGTTTCGGAAGGTGGGCAACGGATTATACACTGTCGCTCAGG
>JAGBNR010000098.1 GCA_017634315.1 Lachnospiraceae bacterium | reverse complement strand
GTGCTTATCAATCCGTCAGAGCCGTAGTCATCTGTCACTACCTTCACTATATTTCCGTCTGCGTCCTTGTAAACTGAGGTGTCGACTATATCTCCGCTGCCTTTGTCCGCAGCACGGGTCCTGGTGTAGTCTGTTGAAGCAAGTGCTTTATCTGTCTCTTCCGCATACTTTTCATCGGGATATGTCGAAGGTGTATCCTTATCTGTGACCTCATCCTCCTTTACCGGAGTGTCTTTATCATCTGCAGCTGCTTTAGGTTCGTTGTCGTCCGGTGTCTCTGAGGCTGCTGCCTCATCTGCCTCGGATGCGGCTGCTTCCGCTGCATCAGGAAGTGCAGTCTCTTTTACTTCACCGCAGGCAGTGGCTGTGATCGCAGCTGCGATAAGCATTGCCGCAAAAGCTTTTATTTTCATATACCGTTTACCTCCTTGATCATAAAAACCTCTGTAAAAACAAAAATCTCCCGTATAAATATCGGGAGATCTTTCAGTGTTTATCCAACACAACACTGGGCTGGAAGGATTCGAACCTTCGAAGTGACGGAGTCAGAGTCCGTTGCCTTACCGCTTGGCGACAGCCCAATATCTTCAAGCCGTAGGATATTATACACATTAGAGGCTATAATTGCAAGTATAAACCTGATGTGATATAATTTTGTAGATTCACCGGCGGTGAACACCGTTTCATTGATCCGGTCAGGGATCGTAGCTCAGCTGGGATGAGCGTCTGCTTGACGTGCAGAAGGTCTGCGGTTCGAGCCCGCACGGTCCCACTGTAAAACGGGTAAGGGCAGGATGCCCTGCCCGTTTTATTTTTGCCTCCGTCTTCTCGGTGCTTTGATCCCGGCCTGCTTCAATACATCTTTAACAGAATCAACAGGTATTATGGTGAGTGCCTCCTTGACCTCCGCTGCCACATCCTTCAGATCTCCTTCGTTATCCTTAGGTATAAATGCCTTTGTACATCCTGCCCTGTGTGCCGCCATAAGCTTCTCCGGCAGCCCTCCTATGGGCTTCACCTTTCCCTCAAGAGATACTTCTCCCGTCATACAGATATGCGGATCTACGGGCGACTCCGTAACAAGAGATGAGAGTGCCGTAGTCAATGTGATACCGGCAGAGGGACCGTCCTTTGGTGTAGCTCCGTCCGGTACATGTATATGCAGGTCGCTCTTCTCAAACACTGCCGCCTTTGTCGGATACATGGATTTCACCAGAGAAAGTGCTATCTGTGCCGACTCCTTCATCACATCCCCAAGCTGTCCGGTAATGATGATATTTCCTTTGCCCTTAGTAAGCAGTGTCTCAACGAAGAGCACCTCTCCGCCTGCCTGAGTCCATGCCAGGCCGGTCACCACTCCGGGTGCCGTCTTTCTGTCCACTATATCATGAGGGATCGGTGTCATATCCAGAAGCTCCCTCAGGCTTTCCCTGCCCACCTTCAGGCTCTTGCCGTTTCCTTCGACGATCTTGACGGCAACAGAACGGCACAGTGTATCTATTCTCTTTTTAAGTCCTCGCACCCCTGCCTCTCTTGTATAATCAGATATGATCGCATCAAGTGCCTCATCCGATATATCAAGGTTTCTGGTCTTTATACCCACTTCCTTCATCGCCTTGGGTATCAGATGCTTCCTTGCTATATGATACTTCTCTATCGGCGTATATCCGTTGAACTGTATGACCTCCATACGATTGAGCAGAGGCTCAGGTATGGTATCGAGACTGTTCGCCGTACAGATGAAGAGTACATCCGACAGATCATACGGTACGTTCAGATAGTGGTCGGTAAAGGTGTTGTTTTGCTCCGGGTCCAGCACCTCGAGCAGAGCCGCTGCCGGATCTCCGTTGTAGCTCACTGAGAGCTTGTCTATCTCGTCCAGTACCATGACCGGATTAGACACACCGGCTTTACTTATGCCGTCCATGATACGTCCCGGCATAGAGCCTATATAGGTCCGTCTGTGGCCTCTGATATCTGCCTCGTCTCTCACACCGCCGAGTGATACCCTGATGTATTCCCTTTTAAGAGCCTTTGCTATGGATGCGGCTATGGATGTCTTGCCGGTACCGGGAGCTCCTACGAAGCATATGATAGACCCTGACTGCTGTTTCTTGAGATTCATTACCGCGATCTGCTCTATGATACGCTTTTTGGTCTTTGCCAGTCCGTAATGATCTCTGTCGAGTATCTTCCTTGCGTCATCCAGTGATATCTTCCTGAATTTCTGTTTCTTCCACGGCAGTCCCACAAGGAAGTCAAGATAATCCAGCAGCATCCCTGCTTCCTGTGATGCCTGTCCCTCCTGCTTCAGCCGGTTCAGGAGCTTGGTCGCTTCCTTTCGCGCTGTCTCGTTCATCTCGGACTCATTCAGACGTATCTCCAGACGTCTGATGTCCGAGACCTCTTCGGGATGCATCTCGTCAAGCTCCTTCTGAAGATACTCCATCTGCTTTTTTATAGCACTCTCTCTGTATATCTTCTGATAGTCCGCTTCCTGCGCATTCTTTGCCTCATTGTCTATGCGGGTCATCTCAAGATTTTCATAGATAAGCTTTTCCAGCATCTCATTGCGCCTTGCGGTGGAGTCCTCTGCCAGTATCGCATATCTTTCTTCGTTTGAATTCATGATCCACGGGCTCATCGCCGTAGCTATCTCTGCCAGACTCGTCCACTGCGCTATATAGGCTCTCGTTGCAGCCGCCCATTGAAAGTTCTCGGCATATTTTGACAGCGATGCCTTCAGCTCCTTGATCTTTTTCGACAGAGCATCCTTATCAGCATCATCGATATCCGAGCGTTTTGATATATTGATGTCTATGGATTTGTCATGGTATACCGTGACCTCATCGATATTTACTCTGGCTCTCGTATGGACTATGAAGTATCCGTTGCTGCTTACCTCGGTAACGATACCGGATAATCCGACCGGATAAAAGGAGTCGCTTTCAAAATCCTCTTTTGTTATATTGTCCTTTTGGACTATGAGTGTGACTCTGTCATCTACCTGCGGATCTCTGCCTACAAGCTTACTGTAAAAGTCTTTCTTGAAATATATATTACAATCCGGTAATGCCAGAATATTATATATGGGAAGTACTGCCATTTTATGTCCTCCTTTCCTTGTTAGCACTCGGCGCAATAGAGTGCTAATAGATACATTACCATCTCCCCGTCATTTCGTCAAGCACCTCGGTGTATTTTCAGGATGGGCTGCCGCACATCCTACATAGCAGCTTCATCCGACAGATAAAAAAAGAACCGCACACCTGAATGTGCGGTCCTTTCGTCCTCTAAGTCTGTAGCTGTGTATCAGTTCGTTATCGTGTTTGTTGTCTCTTTATCAAATATATGGATCTTCTCGATATCGATGGCAAACTTGACTGTATCGCCCGGACGAGCTGTAGTACGGGGATCGACTCTTGCTGTCATCGGGAACTCTGCGAGATCGAAATACAGGAACACCTCTGCGCCGAGAAGCTCATATACGTTGATCTTTGCTTCAAATACAGCACCTGAAGGGAATGTATTTACCGTCATCTCGGAATCATATACATCCTCGGGTCTGATACCGAATGTTACTGTCTTTCCTTCGTATCCGCCCTCGATGACCTTCTTTGCCTTTGCAGGAGGAAGCGGGATAGCATGACCTGCACACTCAAGCACAACCTCCTCGCCGTTCTTCTTAACGGTAGCATCCAGGAAGTTCATCTGAGGAGATCCCATGAAGCCTGCAACAAAGAGATTCGTAGGCTTCTCATATAGATTCTGAGGTGTATCTACCTGCTGTACTATACCGTCCTTCATAACTACGATACGATCTCCGAGCGTCATAGCCTCTGTCTGATCGTGTGTGACATAGATGATCGTGGTGCCGAGCTTCTGATGGAGCTTTGCGATCTCTGTCCTCATCTGTACACGGAGCTTCGCATCAAGGTTTGAAAGAGGCTCATCCATAAGGAATACCTTGGGATTACGGACGATAGCACGTCCCATTGCGACTCTCTGCCTCTGTCCTCCGGAAAGAGCCTTCGGCTTCCTGTCAAGAAGAGCTGTCAGGTCAAGGATCTTTGCAGCCTCTTTGACCATCTTGTCTATCTCGTCCTTCGGTACCTTCCTGAGCTTCAGACCGAATGCCATATTATCATATACTGTCATATGCGGATAAAGAGCATAGTTCTGGAATACCATCGCAATATCCCTGTCCTTGGGCTCTACATCGTTTACAACCCTGTCTCCTATCTTGAGCTCTCCGGATGATATCTCCTCCAAACCAGCGATCATACGAAGAGTGGTGGACTTACCGCATCCTGAAGGTCCTACGAAAATGATGAACTCTTTGTCCTGAATCTCAAGGTTGAAATGCTTCACCGCTTCAAATCCGTTGGGATAAACCTTGCAGATGTCCTTTAATGAAAGACTTGCCATAAATGATCCTCCTGTATTGTTCAGATAAATTTGAAAATCGTTGAGCCTGCACCGCAAACTCAACGATAAGAGTATAACAACTTATTTACTACAAACCAATACAACAACTCACCAAAAATAAAAGTGATTTTTGTTCAACTTACTCATGTCTTGCCAGATCGATCACAGGACCCTCGAGCTCCTCGCCATAGTAGGCAACTCTGTTCTTTCCGTGCCTCTTGGCCTCATATACTGCGGAGTCCGCTGACTTGTAGAGCTCCTCAAAATCAGCTCCGTCCTTACTGAATACGGCTCCCCCGATAGATGCCGTACATTTATACTGCACGTATTCCCCTACCTTAAAGCTCCTGAAGAAGTTCAGCAGCTTGTCTGCCTCTCTCTTTTTCGCTTCTTCATCTACAGGCACATTCTTCATGACCACCATAAACTCGTCTCCGCCTATACGACCTACGATATCAGTGGCTCTGAACAATGTGGACAGACCTACTCCGAGTCCCGCAAGCAGCTCATCTCCGAAGGCGTGCCCCATCGTATCATTGACTTTCTTAAAATTGTCTATATCTATCATGAAAAGGATCGCCGTCTCTCCTCTTGCTCCGGCCTCCGCAAGATAGTCCGTAACCTTCTGCTCTGTAGATATCTTGTTTAAAAGTCCGGTGAGCAGATCTGTCTCCGCCTTCTCCTGGAGAGTCTGGCTGTGCTTGGTGTTCGCCGCTCTGTTAGCCAGATTTATCGCAAGTATCGCAACAAAGAAAGCGACCATTGCTACAACGACTCTTATCAGGATACTTTCCATAGCTCCAAATGTAGTCTCGACTTCGTTTGAGATATAGCTCTGGGTAACAATCGATGCCACCGCAAGCCCTGCATACGAAGAAGGATCGTATACCATCAGTCTGTCTTCGCCAGAAATGTTGCAGTCTGTGTATCCGGCATTGCGATTGGCAAGATTGCTCTTTGTTCTTCCGCTATTTGCCATGGGTATACTGACGTTATCGGACTCCAGCACATTTTCTCCTCTGGTGAGGATATTCCTGCCCGAAGTGCTGAGTACCGTCCCGTCACTCCTTAACAGGGCATAGCAGGTCCTGCCGTCAAATTTGCTGCTGGCCGGTATATCGTAAAAGACATCAAGAATAAAGCTGTACTCAAGTGCATAGGTATACTTACCGGCACCATCTTTAACCGGAGTGTATATGCTCATATACCAGGAACCACCCTGTGCGTGCGGCTCTGCAGCCACATAGCGTCCCTCGGAGAGACATCGTTTCATGGCCTCCAAATCCTGTGCCTGTATCTCTGCCCCGGAGCCCGAATAGCCCTTTCCACTTACATCCAAAAGCTTTACCTCAGTCGCATATGCGGGATTAGCCGTATGTGGGATAATCTCCTTGGCTATGACTGTCTGATCCGTGCCGGATGCCAGAGCATGCGTGACTGTTTCCGCCACGGCATCGGCTACCGCAATGGAAGCTGCCACTTTTCCGTCAAATCCGACCACTATATTATCATTGTATTCGGATACCTTTTGTCTGACCGAATAAAGAGCGTTACTTTTCATATTTGTCGAAAAGCTGTACAGGGTGACAAGCACATATATAAAAAGTATGGCAGTCGGTACGACCCATTGTGTGATACCCACTATATTGATGTTGTTTTCTCTCTTAACCTTCATCTTCTCCTGCCTTTGCTTCAATCTCCGGCGTTACTGTCTGTGTGTCGTTCTGCAGCTTTGC
Source organism: Lachnospiraceae bacterium (assembly GCA_017634315.1). Taxonomy (GTDB): domain Bacteria; phylum Bacillota; class Clostridia; order Lachnospirales; family Lachnospiraceae; genus NK4A144. Next base: position 382 of record JAGBNR010000098.1, on the reverse strand, counting down.
AATATATTCTTCATCCGATCCGGTCTCTGCTCCTTCGTCGACCGGGATGTAATTGTCAAATATCCTGTTAAATAAATACGAATTCGCATATGCCGGAACGGCAAACCCCAGGCACACATAAAGCGGTGCGACCAGACTGCGTCCGTTCCTAATGAGGCCAACGATGGCAATCACTAAAAAAATGACATCTATAAACAGGATCGCGAGCGTCATCGGAAAATGCCGGATGCTCATTAGTGCAGCATTCTTTATGGTCTGCCGTGTCGTATTGTAAAACTTCGCCAGCACCGGAAAAACATATGCCAGTGCCATCACATAAAAAAACGAACAGGCTATCAGTATCACTATAAAAATATTTGCCGCCGGCAGCGTCCCGATATTG